>CAZRMH010000062.1:0-26189 GCA_964600935.1 uncultured Candidatus Obscuribacterales bacterium | reverse complement strand
GGTGTCAATTCCCTGTTCGATGGCCTGGTATTCGAATGGCTGCAAACTGTCCGGCTCGTCTTGACATTCCTGAAAATACGCAGGCGCTCGGGCGGCTCCTCTTGAGAAGCCTCGTCTAAACGACTGACAGAGAATAATTTCGGCAGCAACAGATAAAATTTCTCGCCAATTAATTTTGAACGGTCATTTCGCGCTGTTTGACATCGATGTTCTGGTGCTTGGCATCGCCGGTGGAGTCACTCGAAAGTTGAAAATATCGCTATCATGGTATGTGAAAGTAGGTCAGATAGTGGCTTGATGGACATACCACTTGGAAAGTGCAAAAAAGCAAACAAACATTTTACAAGTGTGAAAGTGGCTTCAATCGCAACAGGAATCAGGGGTTTTGTGTTTTTTACGCAAAATACCGATATAGAGAATATGGACCTGAAGAATAAAATGGGTACAATTGTTTGGTCTCGGACTGAAAGGTCCTGGACCGGAAGTTGGTCAGTCCTTTACTAGATAGATGGAGAAGTACATGCTCAGGAAAATCGCGTCCTCTTTTTTAATTGCCTCGGCCCTTGTCGGTTCGATGGTAGCTCCGTCCCAAGCCGATGACAGCACATTCCAGAATATCGTTTACTTCCCAGTAAGAGTAATCGGAGCTGGTGTCGGTTCAGTAGTTGGCGTTCCTCTAGGTTTCACCAAAGACGGAACCAAAGGCTACATCAAAGCCACCCAGTGGGTAGCTGGCAAAGTCGGTAACGAAGATGGCAAATATCACCAAATCTTTGGTGGCATTGTTGGTGGACCATTCGGTCTCGTCGGCGGTGGCGCTTACGGTATGTTCGATGGTTCAGTACATGGTTTGAAGAGCGGTTACGATCAACCGTTCAGCAAAGAAGCTTTCACATTCAAAGACGAGTAAGCTTCGGCGAGCTCACGAGTAATTTGTAGAAAATAGGATGTGCGCAACGCAGTCCTAAATATGTAACTTTAGTGGAGAGACTATGAAAAAGCAGGTACTTGCATTAATTGCAGCATCAGCAATGGCGATCAGCACAGCTGCTCCGTCAATGGCTGATGGACCGATGAGTTCAGTTGGAGCACTTATGGGTTCCACCTCGGCTATCATCGTGGATACACCAGAAGGCGTTCTTTGGCATTCGCTGTGGAACTGCCCCTACAAAACACAAAGAACCTTGGCCGAACACTTCGGTGATGAAAACGGCATGGGTCAAAACCTGGTTGGCGCTGTAATCGGAATTCCAGTCGGATTCGTCTGGGGCATTCCTTATGGTGCAATCGCTGGATTCCGTCATGGAATGACAACTGGCTGGGACAAACCTTTCAGCACCGAGTCATACATGGTGTGGGAAGAAGATAAGTAAAAATGGTCAAAGTTGTGATGTCGGGAGAAGCCAAGCTCCCGACGTCATTTTTGGAGAGTGGGGGAAAAATGACAAAGAAAACTCTAGGTCAAGTAATGATGTCGCTTACGATGCTCGCATCGTGTGCTGCTCCAGCTTTGGCCTTGGACTACGAAGCAAAACCGGTTATGTGGGTCCTTCAGGCTCCCTTCCGGACAGTAGGTGGATTGGCAGGCGCTGCCGTCACCGGATTAGTAAGTGGACCAATTGATGGCGGTTACCATGGCGGATTGAAAGGCACTACTCACGTCGCTGGCAAGTTCGGCGATGAAAATGGCGCTGGTCAAAGAGTCGCAGCCGTTCCTATCGGTGGATCGGTCGGTATTCTCGTTGGTGGTGGACAGAGCTCATACCAGGGCTTTGGTCATGGGTTCAAGAAAGGTTGGGAAAAACCTTTCAGCCGATGGTCTTTCATCACAATGGAAGAGAAGTAATAGGCGATTTGACAGTTTTGTATTTCTAGGAAAGATGGTGAATCTAAATGCGTAAAAATGCACTTTTGATGCTCGTTCTGGCGAGTCTCACACTAGGAATGGCAGCACCAAGTTTTGCCTATCCTGAGAGACCGGAATCAGCTCGAGTAATTTATGAAATGTGGTACTTCCCATGCCGCGTCGTCAGCATGGCAGCCACTACCCTGTGGGATGTTCCAACCGCGGCCTTCCAAGATGGTATTAAAGGCGCTATCGGCGGTACCAAAATGGTTGCTCGCAACCTTGGCAAAGAAGATGGCTCATATGAAACAGTCGCCGGCGCCCTCGTCGGTGGTCCTGTTGGCTTAGTTGCTGGCGGACTTTATGGTGGCTTGGTTCACGGACCTGCTTATGGTATTCACCATGGCTTCGTCGGTTATCCAAGTCCTCATAGCGGAAGCCACAGCATGATCTTCCAGGGCAAAGGTTTCGTTGTTCCTTACGACGATAACTACTAAGTCCTAATTAGACCTAGAGAAACTTGGCTCTTAAGAGAGTAAGCGTGTCACCGAAAGGGAACGCTTACTCTTTTGTGTGTTGTAAATTATTGAGAATTGACCACAGGGGAAATTTTTTTTTCTTTTGTCCCCTCAGCGCTTGATACACTAAATCTAGAGGGCATAGTAAAAGCAAGACCGTGCCGGGGAATTACTTTGCTATGGAGATCGCGAGAGATCGCAGGGCTGGAGCTAAACGAATAGGCGAACTTCTTGTCGCAGCAGGCGTCATCAGACAAGAAGTGCTACTTGAAGCACTCCAGATTGCTAAAAAATCGAGCACGCCGGTTGGGCGTGTCCTTTTGACCATCGGTGAACTAAGCGAACGAGATTTGCTTGCCGCCATCGAGATTCAGTCGATGCTCAGAGAAAATCTGATCTCGAATGAGTTCGGAGTGCGCGCCTTATCCGTTTGCATCACTGGCAAGGTGCCTCTGGAAGAGGCGTTTCGTCGACTGGGATTCAAACCTCCCGAGGAGCGCGAAGTCGTCGCCACAGGCGAGTTAGGAGAGATTCTAATCTCGGCAGGAATTATCACTCCCCCGATTTTGGAAGAGTGTTTGCGCCAGAGCGAAGACAATAATCTTCCGCTTGGTCGTTGCCTTGTCCTTGCTCGTGCCGTTTCATCCAATCTTTTAACGTCGGCTCTGACTGCACAGGTTCTGGTCCGTGATGGCAAGATTACCTATGAACAGGCAGTTGCTGGATTGCAAGCGGCTCACCGCAAGCAGCAAACGATTGAACAATCTCTTTCTGAAACCGGTGCTATGCGCGTACTTCAGGATGATAAATCAATTAAAGTCGGCGACTTGCTTGCCAAGGCGGGTTTGCTGTCAGAAAGCGACAAAGTTTCCGCGATTGAAAAAGGCCTTGTTGAGAACGTTCCTGTTGGTCAAGTTTTCGTTCAGTTAGGTTTGATTTCTCCAAGTGCATTGGAAGAGACTCTAAAGCTGCAGCGCTTGATTGCTGAAGGTCAAATCAGTGTGCTACAAGCTGCAGAAATTTTGCGCCTGGCTAACGCGCGTGGCGTGCCAGTTGAAGTGATAACCAACGAGAGAAATAATAAGAATCAGGAAGCCGAACACATCAACAGTCTCTTGGGATTCATCAAGAAGGCGGAGTTGATTGCACCTTCGGAGATGGCTCGGGCTGAGATTCTTTCACGTGATCTTAAAATGTCGCTTGGCGAAATTATTATTTCCAAGGACATGCTCCCTAACAAATTGGTCGAAGCTACAAATCAAGCGAAGAAACTTGTGAACGATGGCATCGTCACTGAGAAGCACGCAATCAAAGTTTTGAGTTTTTGCAAGAAATCCGGCGTCGCATTTTCAGAGGCACTGAAGTCGGTGCCTGCGGATCATGATCTTGATGACGAAGAAGAGCTGGATGAGCCTGAGCAAGAGGACAAGGGCGGCTTCCTTGGCGGTATCTTCGGTATGTTCAAGAAAAAGTAGCTAGCGGTTTGCGCCTATTCTTCTTGTTGAGTTTTCCTCACCGGTAATGATATCGGTTGTGGTGTCATAATCGGATTGTGTGAATTGTTTTTCCAGCGAAAGTGGAAGCGCCGCACTGTCAGTGATTTTGCGCTCTGGCTGGTGCTGGTCTTTGAGGCGCGGGGCAACAGGTTGTCGAACATTGAGTTGGAACCAGGCCGAAGCTCCCCTCGGTTTTTTGTTCACTACCATCAGTTTTTTCTAAAACTAATTCGCGAATCATGTTAATGAATGCAGGATGAGTCCCGGCAGTACCTGCTCTGAGCACGCGTATGCCTTTACTCTCGCCGACTTCTACTGCTTGTTTGTCCAAATCGAATTTCACTTCCAGATGATCCGAAACGAATCCAATCGGTTGGATGACGACATCCTTATATCCGTTTTCGGAAAGTTCTTCAATGAAATCGCAAATATCTGGCACCAGCCATGGTTGCGTCGGCGGACCGGAGCGACTTTGATAGACTAGCTCCCAGTCAGTATGTCCAACAGCGTCAGCAATCAACCGAGCGGTTTCTCTAAGCTGCGATTCGTAGCCGCAGCCATCAGCCATCGCCGTTGGAATACTGTGGGCTGTGAAAACAAGTTTCGACTTCTTCCGATGTTCGTCAGACAGCTGATTTAGCGAAACGAGAAGGCGGTCGACGTTGGCTTCGATGAAACCAGGGTGGTTGAAGAAGATCCGCAACTTGTCGATTACTGGTGCGTTTTCTCCTACTTTCTGCCGGGCATTCTCGATGTTCTCTCGATATTGTCGGCATCCGCTATAGGAACTGTATGCCGAGGTGACAAATGCCAGTGCTCGTTTAACTCCGTCGTCAGCCATCTTCCTCAAGGTGTCTTCCAGCATTGGGTGCCAGTTTCGGTTGCCCCAGTAGATCGGTAAATTGGGACCCTTTTCTGCGAAGAGTACCTCGAGTTCACGAATTAGCGCGCGATTCTGTTCATTGATGGGACTGACACCCTGGAACTGATCGTAGTGTTTAGCGACCTCCGCCATGCGCTCTGGCGGCACATCGCGTCCGCGAAGAACATTGGTGAGAAACGGGATAACATCGTCCGGACCTTCGGGGCCTCCGAAGGAAACTATTAATAGCGCATCGTAATCTGTCATGGATTGCCTTTTCGGTTGTCTCTATCTCAGTCGTTTAATTCACTAACTTATTCGATCAATGTGAACTTTCCGGGAACGAAATTAGTGCTTGAGTTAAACCCGCTTGGGTTGAGCCTCCCAGTATTTGTCACGTAACCCCTTTTTGAATATCTTCCCGCTTCCTGTTTTGGGAAGTTCTTTAACGAAGTCAACAGATTTTGGTGCCTTGTAGCTGGCGAGCCGTTGCTTTACGAATTCGATAATTTCTGCTTCTGTTGGCTCCATTGTTCCATGGCAGACGATGACGGCTTTAACTGCTTCGCCCCATTTTTCATCGGGAACTCCAAAGACTGCGCATTCAAAAACTGCTCCGTGCTCATATAGAATGTGCTCGACTTCGGTGGAAAAAACATTTTCGCCGCCGGTTAAGATCATATCTTTCTTGCGATCGACGATGTTCAAGAAGCCGTCTTTATCGACATTTGCCAGGTCGCCCGTGTGCAGCCAGCCGTCTATGATAGTGGCCGCAGTGATGTCTGGTTTATTCCAATAACCCTGCGTTACGTTTGGACCGCGGGCGATAATTTCACCAACTTCCTCACCGTTTGGCTCGACTTGGCTGCCGTCCTCTCGGACGACCTTAACGTCGACTCCGATAACTGGACGCCCGGTTTTTGCCTTCACTTCGAGCAGCTTGTGCTCAGGCAGATTGGCATGACAAGCGAGAGGGAGCGAGATGGTTAAGAATGGACTCGTTTCTGTCATTCCATAAAATTGTGCATAATTGCAGCGAAAAACCTCGCCGACTTGTCGCACCATATCTGGTGCCACAGGCGAACCAGCCGTCAGTATGAAACGAAGCGAGGTGTATGTGTATTCCCAGATATTGTGCGAATCGAGAAGCGTTCCAAGCATGGTTGGAACAAGAGCGGTCATGGTCACGCTTTCACGTTCGATTGTCTCCATAACGGCAGTCGCCTTAAACTGCGGCAAGAAAACATGCTTACCTCCAGCCCAAGTCACAGCCCAGATTGCCCAGGCATCAACCAAATGAAAAATCGGAGCGACGTGCAGCCAGACATCCGAATCTTTTATGTTTAGCTCAGAAACTGCAGCAAGCGCATTGAAAGCCGCATTGCCATGGGTGAGCATCACGCCCTTGGCCTGACCTGTCGTTCCGCTTGTGTAGTACAACTGAGCAAGATCTTCGGATGTCACCTTCGGGTCGGGAAGCTTGGCTCCCCAGTTGTTCATCAAAAAGGGTTCAAAGTTTCTAGACTCGACAATCACGTTAGGAGTCGCACCTGGTCCCAGCCATAGCACCTGTTTGACCGATGTCTTGTCTTTGAAAATCTTTTCGATCACTTCGGAGAACTCGGTGTGACCGACAAAAACCTTTGCATCAGAGTCTTTCAGGATGATCCGGACTTCCTCGGCATGTAATCGGTAATTTAGCGGATTGAGAACGGCGCCCATGAAAGCCGCAGCATAATAGAGTTCCAGGTACTCATGACAGTTAAGCGACATGCAGGCGATCACATCGCCTCTGCCTATACCGGCATTCTTGAGCCCGGCGATTAGTGCACCCACGCGCTTACCGAGCTCCTCGTAGGTCATCTTCTTTTGCCCGTCGGCGATTGCTTCCCTGGTTGGAAATAGGGAAACCGCTCTGAGCAAAGACTGATTGAGGTGCATTGGTTGTCAATGTCCTTTGGGCGTGGAGAGTCGGGGCGCCATAACGAGCCGGCAGCGGAGTCATGAGACGACCTGCGGAGGTGCGTTCAAGCTCAGGATTGAGCATTTTAGTCGCTAGACACGCCAATTGTTAGCCGTTTGAATAAAGTCATTAGTATTTAATGATCATTGGCGGAGGATGCCGAACGAACTGATATTCTATGCGAAACCGTCAGTCTGGCTCCTCCGAGCCGCGGGCGCGGATCCTGCAGTGTCTTGCGTGACATCTGCGCGATTAGTAATTCGGCAATTGGCTAAGAAGGTGTTCGAAATGAGTCAAGTAAAAGAAAAAATGTACAACGGAATCAAGGTTCCAGAAGGCGAAATCATTAAGTTTGAAAACGGCAAACCCGTTACTCCTGCCAAACCCATCATTCCGTTCATCGAAGGCGACGGCACCGGCCGCGACATTTGGAAAGCTTCGAAGCTCGTTATTGATGCTGCTGTCAAAAAAGCATATGGCGACAAAAAGGAAATCGCCTGGTTCGAAGTTCTCGCTGGAGAAAAAGCCTTCGATCAAACCAAAGATTGGCTTCCGAAAGACACCATCGAAGCGCTCAAAGAGTTCGGCGTTGCCATCAAAGGACCACTCACCACGCCAGTCGGCGGTGGTATCCGCAGTCTCAACGTTTCGCTCCGTCAAATTTTCGATCTTTATTGCTGCGTAAGACCTGTTAAATACTTCTCTGGCGTGCCTTCACCAGTAGTATCACCAGAAAAGCTCGACGTAGTTATTTTCAGAGAAAACACTGAAGACGTTTATGCCGGTATCGAGTACCCAGCGGGTTCTCCAGAAGCCAATAAAGTAATTGCCTGCATCCAAGAAATCAGCCCGGATAAATCCATCCGCGCTGAATCCGGTATTGGTATCAAACCAATCTCGAAAGTCGGTTCGCAACGCCTTGTTCGTCGCGCTATCGAACACGCAATCGAACACAAGAAACCATCAGTGACTCTGATGCACAAGGGCAACATCATGAAGTTCACCGAAGGTGCCTTCAAAGATTGGGGCTATGAAGTCGCTGAGAAAGAATTCGCCGATAAAATCGTTACTGAAGAAAAACTCTGGGCCGAACATGATGGCAAAATGCCAGCCGGCAAAATCCTCATCAAGGATCGCATTGCTGATTCAATGTTCCAACAAATCTTGCTGAGACCAGATGAATACTCGGTTATCGCAACCACCAACTTGAACGGCGACTATCTCTCGGATGCTTGCGCAGCACAGGTAGGCGGACTCGGAATCGCTCCTGGAGCCAACATCGGCGACAACTGCGCGATCTTCGAAGCCACACACGGTACCGCTCCTAAGTACGCTGACAAAGACGTTATCAACCCAGGTTCCGTCATTCTGTCCGGCGTCATGATGCTCGAGTTCCTCGGCTGGCAAGAAGCAGCAGACCTTATTCTCAAGGCTCTTGCGAAAACCATCCAACAAAAGACAGTCACCTATGACATGGAGCGCCTCATGACCGGCGCCACCAAAGTCAAAACCAGCGAATTCGCCAAACATATCATCGAGAATATGGGTTAATTCGAACGGTCTATCGACCTTCAAAATTCAAAAGGGGCGGCCATATGGTCGCCCCTTCTTGTAGTTTGCCTAAACTAAAACCGTTTCCATCAAAGCATTCTGCTAAGGTTGCTTGTTGATTAGAAAGGTTGCGAACGTGCCGAAAAACTCGCGCAGAGTATCTTTGTGCGTGGCAAACTCCGGAACCTTTTCTAACGCGGCATCCATATTTTTCATCCAGGCGTTTCTCTCATTCATTCCGATGGGAAATGGCATGTGTCTTTGTCTCATTCTTGGATGTCCGCGCTCATCACTATATGTGGTGCGGCCCCCGGTGCGCTGAATCAGAAAAAGCGCGAGATGCTCTTTCGGGAGCTTTAAATCTTCGGGATAGAGTGGTCGCAGAATCAAATCATTCTCGACGCCCTTGTAGAATTCTTCGACCAGGTCGAAGAATGGCTTCTCTGCGCCGACGGCTTTATAGATAACTGCAACCGGATCGTAAATTTCGACCATGCGCTTAAGGCGAACTCCCTGCGTTTATGTTCACTGGACAGAAGTTTTCTACTTTACGCTGTTTTTATGCAAAGTGATTGTTTCTTGAAGAAATTTGGAATTCCGAATTTCAAGCGTTTACGTCATCCTGGCAGCTTAAATAGCTTTCTTGAATATCTCGGCATAACCAGTCATCTCGACGTAGCCCTGTCCTTTCACAGGTTTTCCAGCAGCCTCTCCGGAGACGTTCGCCGAACCCTCCCAGTACGTAACGCCGGTTGAGCGTTTTGTCATCAATTCCTGATCCTGGCTTGTTGCATTGACAGTCAATTTGATCTGCTGTTTTGGAATCTCTACGTTCCAATTCATAGGATAAACACCCTTGCTTCGTGGGCTTGTCCATTTCGAGGTTGAGGTAATTTTGAAATCATCGCGTTGCAAATGTGTCGAAGTTCCATCGGCACCGATGATAGTACCACTAGAATTTTTGTCGATTGAACCATCGCGCCGCCGCATCACGTATAGCATTAGCTCGCTGTTGTTGTCTAACTGGATACTGTACCAGTCCCAACCTATTTGTTCTTCTGTCAGCTGATTCGAACCAAACTCGTGATCCATCCATGACCAGCCCGATTTGATCTTTTCACGCTTACCACCGTTGATCACGCTGCCCTCAGTTTTCAGACGTGTCATCGAATAATAGTGTGACGCGCAGCCTTTGCAGGACGCTTTTTGACTAACTCCGTCTTTCCCGTGGATAACCGGCGGCTTCGATGCCGTGAGCATCAAACTAATTCCTGCGCCATTGCTGTCTGCATGTAGAATATATTTGTCGCCAATTTGTTCTACAGTCCAACCTTGATTGTGAACGGCAAGATTGTCTGTTTCTGCACCAGCAACTGGTAGACCGCTTCTGCTCATTTTCTCGAAGTATTGGAATTTTCCGGCGGTTTCATCGGTGAGTGCAAAGTGGGCAAGATAAACGTTCCGAGGTGCTTTGGATTTCAATGATGAGTCGTGTTCGATGCCATGCCGGAAAAACGTTAATTCGTACCCGAATTTTTTGTTGCTCTCTGTCAGCATATGACCGGTGTAGTACCACCACTCAGTTTTGAAGTCTTCGTGTGCACCATGATCTCGCGGAAACTGATATTTGTAGCCAGGAAGCGCCTGACGATATCCTTGAGCATTTGCCGACGCCGGTTCGATGTGAGCTGCGAAATTTGCAAGTAATACCAGAAGAAGTGTGAGTAACGCGGCGCCGGTTTTTTTTGAACTTGGGGATTTGAAACTGCGGGTGTTGAAGCCGGCTGGAAGCCGGCGCTCCCAGAGTCGCGGTGAGAGCCACTCTCCTTGCGAAAATTCTCTTTTGGAATCCTCTCTTTGCGAAAGCTCTCTGTGTGAAAACTTTGTCCGCGAGAACTCGTGCTGCGAGCAGTTTAGTTGAGAGAGCTCGTGTTGCGAGAACTCGTGCTGCGAGCAGTTTGGTTTAGAGAACTCGTATTGCGAAAACTGCTGCGCCTGCTGTTTGAGCGATTTCGGCATTGAAAACTTATTCGTCACGCACTACCTCCGGTGCCATTGTTTTTGCGGCTTGTCTAGAAGGAATATATCCAGCCACAAGTGCTGCGGCTAAAACAAGTAAGGTCGATTGGCAAATGAATTCCCAGGGAACTTGAAGTTGTACTGTCCAGCCAAATGATTGTCGGTTTATGACATTGACGAGAAGCAGCGATAAAACTGCTCCCACTGCGAGTCCTGTCACATTGCCCATACAACCGAGCAGGAATGATTGACCTAAAACTATTTTTTGAATCTGTAGTTTTTGCGCACCGAGGTATCGCAAAATTCCGAAATCTCGTCTTGACTCAAATGATAGCGCAAGCAATGCATTCATCACTGAAAGCAGCGCTACTGAGACTGCAATGGTGTGCAGCGCATACGTGACAGCGAAGGTCCGGTCGAAAACGCGCATTGCTTCTGTTCTCAATTCGCGTGTGCTGCGCATGGCAATAAGTGAATGGCCATTTACAGCTTTTAGAACGGCTCTCCTCGAGTCCTCTAAATCAGCTTCTGGTTTTAAGTAAACAGCGATACTGGTCAAGGAATGGTCGGTGAAGAACTGTTTGTACAAACTGCGATTGATTACAACGTGACCGAGATCGCTAGAGTAGTCGTAGTAAATTGCTTCGACTTTTAGAGGAAGCATTCCTTTGTCTGTCGGAATCTCAATTGAATCGCCTATGTTTACACGCTTCCTGATAGCGAATGCTTCAGAGATGAAACAACTGTTTGGTCCCATTTTCGCGAAGACCTGCTCTGGCGTTTCTCCGGTTGTGACTCGCAAGGATCCGTACTTTCGCAGAATATCGAAGTCTCCGCCTGCCACAATTGATGGATCCCCTTTGTACATCATCCTTTGTTCGACGAAGCCATCGGCCGCAACTACGCTGGGAACTGATGTGACTCGACTGAGGACCGTTTCATCCAAACGCGCTTGTCGACTGCCTCGGGCTCGCGATGCTGATTGAATCCAGAGGTCGGCTTTGAGGGTTTGGTCGACCCAAGATACGACTGTGCTGCGAAAACTAGAGATCATGATAGCAAGGCTGATCATCATTGAGATTCCGATCATCAAGCTGGCCACTGCCAGTGAAGTTCGACCGCTTGCTCCGTAGAGGGAACGGGCAGCAAGCAAACTTTCCATTCCTAAAAGTCGCTTTAGCAGTTTAGATTTTCCGAGCGCGGAGAAGATAACTCGAACCAGGAGCGGAGTGCAAAATGCTGTTCCTAATATGGTGAATAGCGCCGCTACATAACCGAAGAATGGAAAATCGAAAATTGGTGGTGCTTGAGCTGCGCAGCCGCCGAGAATGAAAAAGGCTAGACCAATCACTGATAGTTTTCCGGCGGAGCCTAAAACTTTTGACTCATAAGAGCTTCTTCTAACTGCCTCTGCAGGCTGAACTGTCGTCGATTCCCAGACTGGAGCGATTGCCGCGACTACGGTTATGACGAAACCGATGCCGAACGCTTTAAAAAGAGTCAGAGGTTCAACCTCAGTTGATCCGAACGGATGTTGAAAATAAAAATGCTCCATCGTTCCGGCAATTGCGGCGAGCGCACCATCAGCGAAACCCAGACCCGCGAGCACGCCCAGTGCACTACCGACCACCCCGAAGAGTGCCGCCTCACTGAGGAAAAGTCCGCTGACCTGATTGCGCGAAAGTCCCAATGCGCGTAGCGTGCCGATTTCACTGCGACGTCGGACGACCGAAATCGTGATCGTGTTGTAAATCAAGAACATGCCGACTATCAAAGCGATGAACGCCAGTGCGGTCAAGTTGTATTGGAAGGAACGCGTCATTTTTTCGACAGTGCTGCCTCGCGCTTCAGGACGTTCTACAAGAACAGAAGGCGGGAGTGAGTGGTTGAGCTCTTCTTTTACTTGAGCAAAGACTGACTCTGGAACTATTAATTCGATTTCTGAAACGAGTCCTTCACTGTTGAGAGCCGCCTGGGCATTTTCAATATCGGTTGCTACGACATTGCCACTGAATGCGCCACCAAGACCATTTTTATCGAGTATTCCTGAGACTTTGAAAGTACTGGTTTTATCGTTAATGAACAAGTCGATCGTTGAACCGACCTTGAGCTTGTGACTCTGAGCTAATTTCCAACCGACAAGTGCTGAGTCTGGCGCAAATAAATCGTAAGATTCATTAGTGCCGACGCCGCCGGCGAAGAAGTCCGGATCGGCAAGAATATCGATGCCGACTAGTTGTGCTGGTTCTTCGCCCTCTTTGCCAAATACAACAGTTTCCTGAATCATTGGTGCCATTCGAACGCCAAGGCGTTCTAACCAATCCAGATCTTTCAGATATGCCGCAGGAATGTATTTCCCTGATTGGGAGCGAATTTCCATGTTCGCTTTGCCCGAAATGGTATCAACCGTTTCGCGGAATTTTTTCAGCGCGGTTTCATTGGCTAGCGTTATTGCTAGAAAGACGCTGACACCGAGCGCGATACCACCAATGGTTATGGCGGTGCGAACCCAGTTTTTCAAAAGGTCTCTGACAATAAAAGACATGAACAGTTTAGTCTGAAAATTCATAATCAAACATCACCGGAAACAGGCTTGCTGCCAACTTCAGGCGAGCGTTCCGGAGCAATAGAGGAATCGGCATCGGCTAAGCGATTATCAATTACCGAATTCAAATTATCACCGGATATAATTCGTCCATCTCGCATGACCAGCAGTCGTCCAGCATATCCAGATGCTTCGGCGCTGTGAGTCGCCATGATTATGGTTTGACCGTCTCGCTCGTTCAATTCCTTTAATAGATCGAGCACAACCTTTCCGCTCTCGCTGTCAAGGTTGCCAGTGGGTTCATCTGCCACCAGTATCTCGGGTGCGTGGATCACCGCGCGCGCAATTGCGGCTCGTTGCATTTCACCACCAGAGAGTTGCGACGGATAGAATGTTGCTCGTTTAGCGATTCCAACTCGCTCAAGAGTTTCCATCACTTTTTTGCGCACTTCACTCTCTTTTAACGCGCTTCCTCGAGCTCTCGTGCTGTTGGTAATCTCGAGCGGTAATGCGACGTTTTCTTCGATCGTGAGAGTCGAAAGCAGATTAAAGAATTGGAAAACAAAACCAACTCTTTGCCCTCTAAGTTTTGTCAAAGTCTCGTCGGTATACTTGCTGATATCTTCGTCTCCGAACCGGACCGTGCCTGCGGAGGGACGATCGATCAGACCGATTATGTTCAATAGAGTACTTTTGCCGCAGCCGCTTGGCCCGCAGATCGCAATAAAATCACCCGATTCAATCGCAAGGTTGACCTCATTCAACGCCTCGACGTTGTGGTCGCTGTACTTTTTCGAGACCCCACGAAGCTCTAGTTTCATGACTCCCGTTCGGTTGTTGCCGAACAATTGCTACTGCACTGCGGAAGCACTGTCAGTTCCACATAGCCTTAATTCTATAGCCTTTGTCGGAACCCGATCAGATTGTGACAAGAGATGATCATCGATGGTGATTTATGAACATCTGATGAACGTGAAGTTTTAAATCTTTGGTTCGATTCTTAGAACTCGAATTTCCCCTGTTATACCGCTACGCGCCGATCTGGCGATTTGTTTGTTCCAGCGGCAGAAAGCTCAGTCGCATGGTCGTTTTCGGTGTCATTGCCGGAAGATCCTGCAGCGTATCGCGCATCATCATTAGCTCACGAGTCGACCGCGCCGGGCCTCCGGCTGCCGAAGCGACGCTTTGCTGATTCCCGATGAACGTATTGAGACAATCCTTCTGCATTCCCATACCAATGTCCGTGAATTCGAGCAGTCTGGTTTCGCTAATCAGATAATCGAGATCACCTGTCGCTCTGGGGATTACGGTCGCTTCAGTAGGTTGCTCCATTGGCTGCTTGTCCACATCTTGATGTAGCCAGTGAGACACCGTTTCACGGTTGTGTTTTTCCAAACCATCGTGAGCATCGTGGAGAAGCTTTCCACGTAGATAATTATCGGTTTCTCCGTCGGAGTGATTAGCCTGGCAGACACCGTCGGTATTTGTCCCCTGCTGCAGTGGTTTCTGATGTCTGCTGAGCTGAGCTAATCTTTTCCGGTCACTTTGTCTTTCTCCGCAGCCTGTGTAGGTCTCGTGTATCCAGTCTACTATCGAGCAGATAATTCCTCTGGAATGTGTACAACTCATATCCCCTCCAACTTTCCTAAATTGCACAGAACTCGCAACTGAGATTGCCTGCGAGAATTAGATAAATACTAAAGGCGTGCCGAATTATATTTCTGTTCTATCTTCGCGTTTTCCAACAACGCAATTGGAAAGGCTTAACTGCTGGCGGCTTCGCGAAGGATTCAGGAATTATGAGCGCAATTTGATTCCTGATGAATGTGGATATTGACAGTTTTTGGAGAGTAAAACGTCTGTCGAGGGGAATATTTCTAGTATGGCACCGCTAGTGGTGCAGATGGTTAAGGCTGACGAGTGGACATTCAGAAGGAAAACATAACGAAAAAAAATCTCGCGATCGGCTCGATCGTGTTCGATAAGTATGAAATTCTTTCGTTTATTGCGTCCGGAGGAAACGGTAGCGTCTATAAAGCGCGTGATACTTTGCGAAATGTCGATGTTGCGTTGAAAGTTTTGTTGATCGAGGGTACCGACGACAAGCGCTTGATGCGATTCCAAACTGAAGCTCAAACCTCATCGAAACTTCGTCACCAGAATATTGCCAAAGTCTATGATTTCGTGCTAGACGGTCAAACACCGTATTTGATTATGGAATTTGTTGATGGCATCTCTCTTGAAGAACTGCTCGCCGAAAATCAATGTCTCGAATTGCCGGAGTTTTACACCCTCTTTATTCAGATTGCAGAAGCCGTTAGTCATGCTCATAAAAACGGTGTGGTCCATCGTGATTTGAAGCCTGGCAACATCGTAATCAAGGAAGAGGCTGACGGTTCGACAGTCGCGAAAATTCTTGACTTTGGAGTGGCTAAGTTAATCGGTAGAAACGACAATCCTGACGTTAAACAGACCCCCACCGGAAACATTGTCGGAAGCCCTCTCTATATGAGCCCAGAGCAGGCCAGAGGAGCCGCGATTACGGCACAATCGGACCTTTATTCTTTTGGCGCTTTGATGTATCGCTGCTTGACGGGTTATCCGCCAATCACAGGTGAGACTTCGATAGAGACTATCATGAAGGTGGCCAAGACACCGGCACCTCCACTGGCAGAGCAACCTGGCGTCGATATTCCGCTCGAGCTGAGTACGCTAGTGGACCGCTTGCTTCTCAAAGAACCGATGGACCGTCCTTCGATTACCGAACATATATTACCGACACTGACGGAACTCAGAGACTCGGATCGCGAACCTTCTGTAGCGGTCACCGCTGGTGATACCATCAAACCGATGACGATTAAAACGAACTTTAGCCGTTACTTCTTGTTTTTATCACTAGTTTGTTTTGTTGGGGGCCCGGTATTTTGCCTTTATGTGTATCGCAAGCAAGTGAAAGATGCGCCGATCGTCAAAATCTTCGAAGACGCAATCTTTGAAAATCCGACGAATCCCAGAACACATCGGTCTAAGCTTAAAGGTCCAGTAATCAATGTCGAAGGTGGCAAAATATCCGATCAGGACTTAGCGAGTATTGAACATCCGTTAGACGTGATTGAAATAAAGGCTGGCGGTACTTACTTAAAATCACTTTCCGGTATAGGGCGTTTTACCAATTTGAGGAATCTCGAGATTGGCGAAACCGATGTAACTGATCAAGCGTTGAAACAGTTGCCACAGCTCAAGGAGAATCTACTTAAATTGGATTTGACGAGACTTCCAGACATTACCGATGCGGGTTTAGTCTCAGTTTGTCAATTGACAAACCTTGAGGATTTAAATTTGAGCGAATCGACTGGTATCACCCCTAGTGGCTTAAGAAAACTGAGCGCTCTCAAAAAACTGAAAAGTCTACGACTGAATGAGCTAAAAGACCTTTCTGTTGCTGATGTAAGAATTTTTGCATCGGCGATTGAACCTGACTGTGTAATAGACCTCAGCCGGACTGAAAAAATTTCTGAAAAGGATTTTGAACGTTTAGGCGCGGAGTTTCCCGACATCAGCTTTGTTGGCGGTGCAACGCAGATTCGTGAACTGCAAAAAAAAATGGTACGCAGTTTTTCTTCGAATCCCAGTGCTGATGAGAGCATCAAAGCATTTCAACAAATAATATCTGTTTTGGAGAAGACCTACGGAAAGGGTACTCCTAGAGCTAGAAGTTGGTTCCTCTCGATGGGGCACGCCGATGGGAATGAGAGAAACCAAAAAAATTACAACCGCAGAACTAAAGCATATAAGACCGCATTGGAACTCAGTCGTGCAGTCAACGACAGGGAGCGAGAATTGGAAGCCTTGAGTTTTCTGTCTCTCACCGTATCCGCAGCCAAAGGCTTTGAAGCGGGAAAAGCGGATGCAGAACTTGCGATCAAGATTGCCGATTCGATCGGGCGAGGTCGGACTTCGGACCAAGTGTATCGGCTTTCTAGGTTCGCACAAGCTGCAGTTAAGGACCATTGTTATGTGGACGCGATCCGCTACTACAATCAAGCTCGGACTATTGAAGGCGCGAATGATAATCCTCGGATGGTGGCTGTTTTGTCTGACTACCTCGGTGATGCCTATTTTGAGTTGAAACAGATCGATAAGGCGAGAGAGAGTTACGACATTACGATCCGACTTCTCAAAGACCAAACTGACATGAATCTCCCTGAGCGTAACTCGCTGGCTATGGCATATGCTCATCGCGCTCACATATGCTTCCTGGAAAACAAACCGTTAGCCGCGCTTCCGTACAGCGATGAATACTTTCGCATGGCGATGGAAGAAGCCATCGATCCTCAATTTGTTCGAGGAGCAATTTTGCAAAGAATCGAAATCTTCAAGCTATTGAACCGCAATAGCGCCGAAATTGACTCTCTTCGTAAGAGGCTCTCCGAGGCGCCTAAATAATCTATCGATGGATGATCCTGACCGTTAACCAATTTTGAGAGGAAAGACGTTACCACATTGCTGCAAGAAAGATTAAATGCCTGACAGTCGAAGGTCCTATGCCAATGGAATTGAAGTGGATCTTGCCAGCCGATTTTGTTGACAGAAAAACGGTCGTTTATCATTGAAAAGTGCTGTAGAAATAATTGAGAAATCAGATATCAATTAATAGAAGAGATATCGCAGAAAAAATGACTGAATCGAATAACACTAATGAACAATCTGAGATCAAAGACTTTTCTGTCGGTTCGACGGTTTTCGAGCGATTCATCATTCTGGGCGAGATCGGATCTGGTGCTAAAGGTCGAGTTTACAAGGCGAAGGATTTGCGCCTCGACACCACAGTCGCGCTCAAAGTTCTTCTTAGCGATCACAAAAACGAGCGCGACCTCGTGCGGTTTCAAAGCGAAGCACGCATGGCAAGCCGGATGAAACATCCAGGAATAGCGACGATTAACGACTTTGGAATTTTCGGTAATACGCCGTTTCTTTCGATGGAATATGTCGATGGCGAGTCTCTCGAAGCCAGGCTTGCTCGAAACAGAATAGTTTCGCTCTCTGAGTTTTTCGACATCTTCATTCAGGTTTGCGACGCCATTCAACATGCGCACGCGGCTGGCATTGTTCATCGTGATATCAAGCCGGCTAACATTGTCATGACGCGAAACGTCGAGGACCGCTTAACTGTCAAGGTTCTCGATTTTGGTGTTGCCAAAAGCCTGGATATCCTCGAAGAGCGCGGCGGGAAATTCACTCCCACTGGCAATATTGTCGGCAGCCCTTATTACATGAGTCCCGAACAATCTCGGGGCAGTCGCGATCTGACGACCAAGTCGGACAACTACTCACTTGGTTGTGTGATGTGGAAATGTCTGGTCGGAGACCCACCTTTTGAAAGTGATTCTGTTTTTGAAATGTTATCCATGCATGCTCAGGAGAAACCTAGGAAGCTCTCCAGCATTATTGATATAAATGAAAAACTGTCCGCGATGATTGATGCCTTGCTCTCGAAAAATCCGGACGAGCGCCCAGATCTGAAAGATTCAGTCAAACCCTTATTGGAGGAACTCAAGGAAGAACAATTTCAGAGTGAAATTGAAAATCAAAGTGAGACTGGAGGAAAAGAAACTACTGGCACCGTCAGCAGTGCAAAGAAAGATTCGAGTCTCTTTAATAAAAACGCCGGTAGATTGGTTTACCCCGTTGCAGCGGTCCTGCTTCTTGCTGTTGTTACAGTTTTCAGAATTTCTGATCAAAAAGCACCTCAGTCTAATGGTGCTGCAAAGCTTTCGGATGTTGTAATCCTCAACAAGAAAGTTGGTGTCGATCCCGGACTGCAAGAAACAGACATCGAGGCTGATCGATATCTGGATGAAGTCATCGAGAAGGTCAAAAAATTCGAGCGCGATGAAATCGCGTTGATGCATCTTATATACACCGAAAAAAATCTTCGAAAGTGTGAAAATCTGCCCGGTCTTCATTCTATCGATTTGACCGCAAGTGGATTTACTGACAAACAGATAGAATCTGTTTTGCGGATGCCTAATTTGCGTATTCTCAATCTTTACCGTACGAAAGTAATTACCCTGAACGGTTTAGGCGAACTCAAGAAACTGCAGAATTTGAGTCTGAGAGATACTAAGATCTTAGATAGCGCACTTCTGAATGTCGCAAAAATCCTAACGTTGGAAGAACTAAATCTCTCTGGTGCGAAGAACCTTACGGATGACGGTATGAGGTTCTTGATTCCGCTGAAACACCTACACACGCTTGACCTTTCCCAAACGAGAATTACATCAAAGAGCTTCAATTACATAAAACAGTTGCCTGAATTGCAAACTTTGATTCTGAGTGGGACTGCTGTGGACCAGAATGGTTTGCGCGAAGTTCTGACTATTCCTGGGTTTCGTCAGGTCAAGATAGACAATTGTTCGAAAATCAATTCAGAGCTTGCCCAAGCTTTGGCGCAAGAATTTCTCACTGTTTCCTTTGGCGAAAAAAGTCCAGCCATCCAGGATTTAAGTGATTCCGTCGAGCGAGCTTTGCGACGAGGGAAGTATACCGTTGCATATCCGGATATAAAAGAGATGGCTGAACGAACTGAAAAATGCTTCGGTCTGAATGGAGTTGCGGCTGGGCACTATTTAACACTATCGACAGTAGCAGCGCAGCTCGGCAAGTACGATGAAGCAGAGCGAGCAAGAGCAAAGGTTCTGAAATATGCAAAAGCGAGTCACAAAACTGCTTACCAATTGGCTGCTATAGACAGTCTGGCCCTCGCCTCGGAGAAACGACACGATTTTAAAAGCTTGAATTATGCAAGAGAAAAGGCAATTCAATTACAAGAACAGTTGTCGGGGCGTGGCTCGAACGACGTGCTCAATCGAATTATGCTGATGGGAGAAACTTTCAAATTCGAAGGACAGTATGCAAAAGCAATCAGTATTTACCAGTTGCTATTGGGCAAAGTTTCCAAAAAGACGGATGCGTTTTCTGTGGATCTGCGTCGTGCGTGCTCGTTGCAAATTGCCGAGTGCTATCGAATATCAGGAAAAACTGACGTTGCCATCCGAATGTTCGACACCCTAACCAGGGAGTTGGAGTCCGATTCCCAACTTTCAGATGGGAGCTCGATCGTACTGTTTCACTGTTACACCAGCTATGTAATGCGTCTCAAAAACAACAAGCCACGAGAAGCTCTAAAGTACAGTGACAAAATGGTCGAACTTGCAAAAGTAACGAAACTGCCCTTGTTGCATCAGTCTACGGGCTATCTTCAACGTGCTGAACTTTTCGAACTGCTTGGAAAAACGGCAGAGTCTAAAGATGCTCGAGCAGAGTATGAAAGGATAGAAAATAAAAGATTGCTGAATCCGAACAGTTGAAAGTAACAGCTCGATTGTTGTACGACGATTTGTGAGAGTCCTTTGTCCGATTAGGTTTCAAGCGAGAAATTTTCGACTTGGCAGAGTCGGAGAAACGATTTCCTACTAAGTCTGATGGTATTACATCTGGTGCGTATCGGATATACGTTCGGCATGCCGGTTGATGCGTTGTGAGCGCTTTAATTTTCAGGGTTTGATCCTTAGCTGTTACACCTAAGGCTAAAAATTAGGCATAAAAGCGATGAAAATTTTGCACCCAATCTCGCGATGGATTAGTTGTGGTCTGACGAATTCCAGCTAGCGTGGACACGATAATCAGCCTGGACTAGGCGAAATAGAGTGACAAATTGCGCCTTTTGAACGATCGTCAGAGAGCGCTCACCAAAAAGGTCTGCAGGATATGAGTGGCTGGTCGACGAAACAGAGTAACAGAATGCCGATTATCGAATGGACGTTCGACGGATTTAAGTTGGAAATTGGCGAGAGATGAGTTTGAGCTAGGCGAAAGAGAGTGTCAACTCGTCATGATTTGACATGAAAGAATTTCGGCTTGGCGAAATTGAGTGTCGTGCTACGGTCTGATGATTCATCAATTGGCGAATTTAAGTGAGAATTTTTGCTCTTTATGAATTGGAGCTAAGCGAAACTAGTTGAAAGGCACTAAGGTGTTTGGCGGATTTGAGTGATATTTGGCGCGCCATGAGCTAAAGTAAAGCGAAAATAAGTGTCGGGGGTGTGATTAACTGACCGCTTGCCGGCGGATCTGAGTTGCGTATCGGGCTTTAGATGAGCTCTATCTAAGCGTAAATGAGTGTCAGCCACCCCATTTACGTTCCGGTGTTCGACTGATTTGAGTGGGATTTTGGTCTGGGATGAACCAGATTTCGGCGAAATTGAGTGGGAAATTGGCTTGAGATGAGCTGGAACTAAACGAAACTGAGTGACGGTCAGGCGATTTAGCGCCGAAGGTTCGGCGAATTTGAGTGAGATTTTGTCCTCGGATGAACTGGAACTAAACGAAACTGAGTGACAGTCAGGCGATCAACGAATGGTCGGTTGACGAATTCGAGTGTCACGGGGACTAATTCGGTCATATATAAAAGGAATCGATAGCTCTCTAAAAGAAGAAGCAACAGACTCGATATCTGTTGCTTCAAATTTCTTTCGATTCGGTTTTTCGTTTCAGCGAAAACCCTTATTCCTACTCGGTTTTGCTTCCGGATGCATCAGCGGTTTTGTTAGGAGCTTTTCCGCCCATTGCTTCGACTACGTCTGAAGTTACGTCAATTCCATTGTCGAGAACTTGTTTGCCACCAGCGTAGACTGAGTTGGCATCAACGATCAGGTCGAGACCTTTTTTCTTCGCTACGTTTGAAACTGCACCGACGAGACGTTGAGTATCTTGGAGCGTTGCTTGTTGGACAATTTGGGCGAGAGCTTGTTGTTTAGCTGCGAGTTCAGTTTGAACTTGCTTGACCATATCTTTGAGCTCGGCTTCAGTCTTCTTCTCTGCTTTTGCCTTTTCAATCGCTTTTTGGCCGGTTTCGATATCGCGGCGAAGTTGACCTTCCGCGTTATTTTTCAAACTTTCAGCATCGCCAGCTGGTGTTGTGGCCTTTACGAGAGCGAGGTTGAAATAGCCAATTTTAACGGTCGAAGGGGTTGCCGTTTTGTTCTGGGCCATTGCGCTTCCACAAACTGAAGCAACAAGGACAGATGCCAAAAGTGAACTGCCAATAATCGATTTACGCATAAGGTCTGGAATCCTCCAACGGATATAAAGTTGATATAGGGAGAAAGATGATTATATATCAGCGAGTCGTATGTCTTGCCAACCTGGAATTTCAGAAAGTTTCCTAATCTCCAGGCACTTACCCAAAATCGCATGTTTTATCGGTTCGGTTTTTACGCAATTGATGAGTGGCGTCGGATAAAGCCTGGCTTGTATTTCCGGCACTTCGAACTTCTGAAATTTTGCGCTATTTCAATGCTGTTTGCGATACCTAGCGTTTTACTTGGCGCAACTGTTTAAGCAGACCAAACAGCCACAAGTTCATCGATACAAACTGAAAGGTTGCTTTTTACTGTGATACCGATGGTAATACCACAAGGTTAATCTGTCTGTTTTAGAATTGGTGGCGTATGTAGTGTCACGAAAAATTCATAAAGCGCGATCGATTGGTCTGGATAGCGTTTCGGAAGTCACTTGCTATCAATAAATCGACGATTTTCTAAAACCCGATTATTACGCGGGTTTAGCCGTCAAGAAACTTAATGAACATGAATTTCCAAAGTTTCTGCGACCGATTTTGAATTCATTTATTAGGTCGGCTTAATTTATGTTGGCAATGACGGCGGATTTGGATTGCATTTTTCTTGGGACGTTCTTGCTCAGAGATAGAAAGGCTGATCATGAGGGTTTTGCTCGAACGGCTTTGGAACAAGGCGGGTGCGCATTTACTCTTTGACTTCGCTTCCGCACCACATATGGTGACACGTAAGAATACGAAATCGCCATCGATACTCTTTTTTTTAGAGTTGCGCGCCTGGTTTTGATTGCGAGTTTGTTGCGATGAAGACGCTCATGTTTACTCAGTCTTTGAATCTTCAATTTTTTTGAAGACCAGGATCTGGAAGAAAATTCATCCTATATATAGGTGCGAAATTCTTTCGGAAATCGCTTGCAATCGAGTACGTAGAACTACGTAGTTTTCATGTGGGTAAGTTCCCATCTATAACTCTAATCCGTCGATCTTTACACAAAAAGTTACAAAGACAAAAAAAGCTTTCGGATATCTTTTTTGCCTACTTCCGATTGGCAGGTGCGACTTGAAAGAGATAAAAGGGGTATCCCATAAGCAAGCCAAGAGAGATTTTTAACTATTAAACCGATTTCCACTGGTTTGGAGATCATGTTACATTCGACCCAGCTTCAGAGAGCCGACGGAAGGCTCACGAAGTTTTGAGGTGACTCGCAAGTTTTTGCGGTCCGCCCAACGTTCAGGAAACCTATAAACGAACCAACTGGCTTAGAAGACGAGTTCTTCTGAGTTGACTTCTTATGGCAAATATTTGTCGGAGTATTAACCAAATGGCTAACAATAAGCAAAACCACTCGCAGTTCTCGAGACTGACTAGAGTGATGGCCGCTTTCACAGCGAGCTTATTCCTTGTATCGTCGCAACTGGCTTTGCCAGCGCAAGCTAACGAGCTTGCCAGGGCAGCCCGCGGTGATATGAGTCACCAAGAGTGGCGCCAATTCCGGCAAGAAGCCAGGCAGAGCCAGTTGAGGGTCCCAGCTCTCAGTACCCAGCCGCACGCCACAGTCACTGTGACGCCGGGGGTTATACCGAACCCGAGGCTGGAGAATATACAGATCAATGCCGAACGGCGGGCTGAGCGACAAGCTGAGCGCCAGGCGCTGAGGGCCGAGAGGTTACTGAACCGTCAGACCACCGCCAACACTGGCGGAGGAGCCACAGCCATACAAACTGACAAAGCCGCTGCTCGAGCACAGCGTCTTGAAGTCAGACAAGCAACCGTCAACGCTGCCAGAGCCGACAGACTGAGCAGCTTTGTCATTCAAGAGAACGCAGGTCAAATCGTCCGCCTCGACAACGGAGCGAACCTCGACCTCACCGCTTCGAATGCTGATATCACACTCGGCGACAAACTCATCCCGAACGGCGGATTCGTCACCATCAAAGTCGGCGACGAAACTAAAAACGTGTATGCCGGATCGAAAGTCACAGCCGCTGAATACGTCGCAGTCAAGCAAGCGATTACCGGCAACCAGACTCTCGTAGTCGATTCGAACGGAAAAGCGACCGGCGGTACCGTCGACCTCAACACCATCGCTGCCACCAAGAACACCATGAAAGCCACCGGCTTGACCGTAGGCGCTGGCGTGACCGCAGTAGGTGACCTGGACAAAGTCTCAACTTTCAAACTCAATGGAGACCTCAACAACTACGGTTCCATCTACGCTGTCAACACTCGTGGCAAGAATGGTTCTGCTGACATCTCGGCGAATAACATCACCAACAACGAAGGCGCCTTAATCTCGTCTAATGCAGGGGCTGCTCATGGCAACAAAGCGACGAGCATCGATCTCTCACTTAATGCGAAAAACGATTTCACTAACCTTGGCAACATCGAGTCATCCGGCGACCTCAACATATCTGCTGGCAACTCAATCAAGAATGGTTCTGGTTCACAAATCACTTCGAACGGCAACTTAAATCTTTCTTCAAAAACAATTGCAAACGCAGGGACGATTTCATCCACGACTCGTGATATTACCGTGACGGGTCCGTCAACCGCTGAGCTAAACGTAGACAACGATGGTGGCACCATGCAGGCACTGCAAGGTGCCATTAACGTACGTGCACCGAACTACCACGGAGACTCCAACAGCAACTTCGTCGGTGGCGACCTGCTCTCGAAAGAAGTAAACATGAACACCGGTCGCGGTATGACCGAGTTGCACGTAGATCAGCTGACCGGTATCGTCAATGGTGCCGGTCTCGGTGCACACGTATCCGCATCGACCGACGAAATGGTTATCGGCAAAATCTGCATGACCGGCGACCCTACGTTCAAGAACAACGCTGGTAACATCACGCTCGATGGCAATATCATCGTTGGCGAAGCTCTCGCTATCTTGGCTTCCGGTAACATCACAGCAACTGCGAACACAGACTTGATTCAAGCAAGAGCAGGAACAGTAGGTCAGCAGATCACTCTGGCAGCTGGATTCGCTCAAGCTGGCGGTGGTGGTGCTGGCACGAACAACGGTACCGTCGGACCGTTCCCAGGTACAGGTATCGTCGCCACGTCCAACGTCACTCTCACCAATGGTGGGACCGGCGGTAACGTAGACCTCTCAGCCGCCACTGGTCTCATCATCGACGCGAGCGGCACGCTCGGAGATGGCGGTAATGTGACCATCGCCGCTCAGCAGACTGGCGGTGTGGGTGGTAACGTCCTCCTCGCAGCTGACTCACTCATAGCTACTTCAGGTACTGGGTTCGGCGCGGTGAACGGCAATGTCCTCGTTCTCGCCGGAGCTAACGCCGCAGGTCCGACCATCCGGCTCGGCAGTATCGACGCTTACGGTGGTGTTGGAACAGTTGGTGGAAACATCACTGTTGCTAACGCCAACCCGAATGCTGGCGCTGGTGTCGTGTTCTCGACTACCGGAGCTATTATCGGTAGCAACTTCACTGCAGGTGCAGCTCAAGCCAATGCAGGTATCTTGATCGGAAACGGAGCGGCTCTTTCGAGACTTGAATCCGGTGGAGCGATCAATATCAGTGGTGGTCTGGCTGGAGCTGGTGTAAATGTAGCGAACATCGTCGGCAATACCGGTGGTGTTACTGTTACAGCTACCGGCAATGCCGACCTGTTCAACTCGACTATCGACACCAACGGTGGTGCACTGAACGTCATCTCGACCGGTACTGGCAACGCCAGGCTGTTCGCAGGTGGAGCTGTTACAACCGAAGGTGGAGCAATCAACTTCATCTCGAACGGTGGAACAGTTTCGAGTATCGGTGCCACATCTGTTGACACAGCTGGCGGAGATTTGCTCGTTCAATCTCTCGGTACTGCTCAGGTGAGCGGACCAGTCACCACCAACGGTGGTAACGCTACATTCAATGCTGGAGGCAATGTTCTCCTTCAAGCGATCGTCAACACTGCCGGTGGTTCTGGCGGTGACGTCGTAATCAACTCCGGTGCTCTAGCGACCCTGAACACTGTTGGCATTCTCACCGGTGGTGGAGATGTCACAGTCAGTAGCGGCATCACTAATATAAATGGAGTGATTGACGCGACAAACGGAGTAACCGGTGGAACCGTCAACCTCAACACCAACAATCAGGATTTGACGATCGGTGGCAACGTATCCGCAGGCAGCCTGGTGTTTAACGCAGGAACTGGAAATGTCTTTGTAGTTGACGGCGAAGTCATCACAACTAACACCTTCACTCTTAATGGAACGGGCAATCTAGTCGCC
>CAZRMH010000061.1:0-26246 GCA_964600935.1 uncultured Candidatus Obscuribacterales bacterium | reverse complement strand
GAATCGACAGGTACTCGGTGACCTGTGCCGGGTCCAGACCAAGCGCTTCTTTGAAGAAGAAGTTGAGCGGCTGGCTGACCAGTCCGCTTGCCTGACCCAGACCCTGCATGAAGTACACGAGTCCAAAGTAAAACAGAAGCACGCCGACCGAAGTCTGCGCTTTGTTGTTGTGGTTGGGCGAACCCATGATGGTACCTTTCCGAACTGCGTTGCAGCGTCAGCCTCACGGTGGAGTGATGGGCGGCGCCGGAAAGGCACAGCTCATTGACTCCTACGAGGTGTTGCGATCGCTGATTACTTCAACGCGATTGATGTTGCAACTGAAACGGTTGTCCGTGTCAGTTTGGTTGCGCGAATGAGGGCGCACAAAGTTTCTCCAGGAACAATAGGGGTGACGAACCTGCACCACATACAGTGGCGTCCTTTCGTCAGGTCTGGCGAGCCTGCAAGCAGGCTCGCCGGCGGTTTTCCTGTCGCGACGAGTGCGATGTCGTCGCGAATAGTTTTGATTGACTGCCGGTCGCGTTCAGCTTTTCATGCTGTCGCGATTACGTTTTGGTGATGGTGGCAATCAGTGTCTTCGAGCCGAACATGAGCTTGTAGACGGGGCACTTCTCGGCAGTACGCTTGATGTCATCCAGCTCGGCCTGCGTCAGATTGCCCTTCACCTCGATGTCCTCCGTCACCGCGGGGTCTCCCGAGGCTCCGTTGGGGTAGGTGATGCCGACTTTGACGATGATGTCCTTGATGTCCCACTTCCGGCGAGGTGCGACCATCAGAATGGTTTGAATCGTACAAGCGCCGAGTCCTGCAAAGACCAGCTCCTTGGGATTCGCTCCGCCATCTGCTCCGCCCACGCTGACCGGTTGGTCGCTGATGATACGGTGACTTCCAGTGTCCGCTTGGACCTGGAATTTGAGCCCTGCAACGTGTGTTACGGTGACTTGCGACATGGCTTGTCTCCAATTGTTTGTTGTTTCTCACGAACCAACGCATTAAACTGAACTCTTGACCAGGACTGAATCCCGAGCAGTGCACAACCCGAGCGAACTCAGACGATTCCTCCGCTGAGAGGAACAGTAGGGCTGCTGGTGTTGCGCGCTAGGACGAAGGGATTTTTATACGATATCCAGGTTCGTTGGAGAGGTCAGTGTGTGAGAGTCACCCTAGCTGGTGAATTAAGAAGAAAGCTCATAGATTGTGTTTAATATGCTCATTTGTTTTTAAATTCATGAGTTTAAAACAACATCGGTTGTTCCTTCTGGGCTTATAAAGCACAGTTGGCCTAATTCGCGCGATGTGCCTGTTTTTAGTGAAATTAAGCGGTACTCACTGTTGGCGCTTGGTTCCGTTTTGATTTTTAGAAACAGGAGTCTGGCATTTGTCGGTTAAACCATCGCTTCAGAATGACACCATAAGTGGTGGCGCGACAGGAATGTTTTTTTTGCTTTGATTTTGCCACCACTCTCGGTGCTGGTCCTTTGATTTATTATACGGTTTAGTATTTTAAGGATGAAAACGAAAAGCGCACAGCTCTCAGGGTGATAACCCGTCGAGCTGTGGCTTTCCGCCCGGCTGTTCTCGGTTTGCTTTACCTTGCTGCGCTGGGTTAGCGCTTCTTGGCGAGGGCGATGCGCTTCTCGACTTCGTCGGAGATGATGCGAAGAACGGTGACGCGGCTGAAGCGCTTGCAGTTGCTCGGGAGGATGTTCCAGTGCGAGTAGTGCGTGCCGGTGAGGTGGAACATCTTGTTGGCGTACTTGGTGTAGCTGGACCAGTGCTTGCGAGCGGTGGCGTCGGCTTCCGTGTACTTCCACTCCTTCGTCTCTTTACGCTCCTTGAAGCGTGCGTCCTGGACGTCCTTGGTGATTTCCAGCCAGATCTTCACCAGGATGGTGCCGCTCTGGGCCATCATCCACTCCATGGTGTTGATCTGACCATAGGCGCCCTGGACGTGCTCCTTGGAAGCGAGTTTCATGACGGGGACGACGAGCAGTTCCTCGTTCCAGCCTCGGTCGAAGATGCGCACTTGGCCATAAGCCGGCATGCGATCGCGTTCGAAGAAGCGGAGGAGGTAAGGCTGCGCACGTTCCTCGTCATTGGGAGGGCCGACCGGAACGACGCCGAGCACTTTCATGTCGAAGTCGAGACCGGTGATGATGCGCTTGGTGGCACCTGATTTGCCCGCACCATCGCGACCCTGAAAGGTCACGGCGAGCGAGAGCTTCAGGTCTTGAAGCTGGCGGACGAGCGTGTTGAGACGCTCCTCTTCGACAGCGAGTGCTTTCTCGTATTCCTTCTTCGAGAGCGAACGACCGTGGTCGAGCAAGCCGAGATAATCGGGAACGTCTGACGGCTTTTCGTACGGCGACGTCGGATTGTCGCAGGGGTGAGCCACCCGCACGATGCCGGCGTTAAACAGTCTGGCATCTACGCCAGACGGGAGTTTTATCCGTTTCAAGTTTGGGTTTCCTTGTTGGTGGGAGATAGGGGACCCTCGAAAGCCCTGTTAGAGGCTCTGCGAGAGTCCCCAGTCTCGGTGTTTCGTCTTACAGCCGGCAGAACCAGTCGAAGACGTAGAACTTCGCTTGCAGGAACTCACCGGCGGCGACTTTGCCGTCGATGACCTTCTTGGGCAGCGGCGCGCCCGTCACGGGGTCGAACTCTTCAACGTTCAGCGCCGATAGCGTGCCGCCTCCGATTCGCACGAAGGAGACAACGAGTACCGGACGCTTGAGAGCGCTGTAGTGTTCTGCTCGCACCACGCTGCCGACGTCGTTGACGCGGTAGATGCTGCGACCCGTGAAGATGTTGCCTCTGCCTTCGAAACGGTCGACTTGTGTCGCGCCGTCCGCTCCGTATGCCATGACGTACTGGAACGTCATGTAGTGGTGGTCGTCGTACTCCTGGTACACACGGAGCCGACCTTCCGCGTCGAAGCCTTTGACGATGGCCGGTTGAGCGCCACCGTAAGTCACCTCGTACTTCTTGACCCGCTCACGAACCGCGTTGTGGACGAAGCGGAACGCGAACCCCGGCACCTCGTCGAGTACCTGCGTTCCCGAGGGAACGACGACAGGCGGCTCGGCCGGCGGATTGAAGGGGTCGGTGACTGGAGGTACGACGGGAGGCACCACCACCGGTGGCTCCTTCGGCTCGCAGCAGGGCGGGATGTTGTTGATGACCGTCACCGAGCTGGCGCCGCTCGTGACCTTCGGCTGGTTGTGCCAGCTCCAGAGCACGAGACAGAACGCCAGGAAGGCGAGCAGTCCGAACAGTCCCAGGACGGCGAGCCAGAGGCGGCTGTGGTCCTTCTTGCCGGGCTTGCCGTCGTCCTCGTCCACCGGTGGCTTCGGCGGAGGGACAGGCTTCTTGCAGGCACACCCACAGTCGGGCATGCACGCACAGTCCACGCGGCAGCGAGTGCCACAGCCACACGAGCACGCACCCGGAGCGGGCGGCGTACCCGGCTTGTTGCGTACGCGCATCTTCACCTCCACATCGAGTTCGCGACTGAGGTCGGGTTCACCGTCCGTCGTCCGGTCAACGACCAGACTCATACGGGCGGTGGCTTCCTGGTGCTCGGTTCCGGCGACGTCGCCGAGCTTGGCCAGGGCTTCGTCCGCGCCGACGGCAGCACCATCGCGCAGGAACTTCCGGTAGCGAGTATTCGCGTCCGGGGTGCCTGCATCGCCGGGCTCGTCGGTCGGTTCGTCCGTCGGAGCTTCGTCATCGTCGGTCTTCGGAGCGCTGGTGCCGTCGGTCTCCTCGGCGTTGCCGCCTCCGGCAGCCGGTGGCTCAGCGGTCGTGGTGCCGTCGCCTTCTTCGCTTGCGACTTCCTTGGCTGCGTAGAACTTCTCGATCCGCTCACAGAGCAGACCGAATTGGACTTCAACCGCAGCCGCAGTCGTCTCGAGGTCGAAGGTGTTGTCGATGATGACGTCGGACAGTTTTACCTTTTGGGTCTGCGACATCTGCAGCCCAATCAGCGTGCGCGCCTGTTCCTCGTTGAGAGAATTGCGTGCCATCAGCCGAGCGAGACGGACCTCTTCGCGGGCGACAACGCACCAGACTTCATCGAAGTTTTCGCGCATGTTGGCTTCGTGCAGAAGCGGGGCGAGCACGAAGACCACCCTGTGGCCGGCAGCCGCGTAGCTGCGGATGTGCGCCTCGAGTCGCTCGTGGATACGAGGGAACATGATGGCTTCGAGGGCGGATTTCTGTTCTGGGGTGGCGAACGCGCGGGCTCGGAGGAGATCGCGGTCGATTGGTCCACCCTTGATGGGGGCGAGTTCGTATCCGAAGCGCGCCAGCACTTCGTTGTACGCCTCGCATTCAGATCCGAGCAGTTCATGCGTGATGTGATCGGTGTCGATCACGTCAACGCCATGACGCTCATGCAGAATCTCGCCGACGGCCGACTTGCCGGTCGCGATCGAACCCGTGATACCCACGAGGTACGGACGCGGCGCAGCAGAGCCAGCAGAGGGCAAGCTTCCGCTTTCGCAGAAGGGCTTGCTCATAACTAGTTCTCCTTACCTGTTTGGTTGGTAAATCATGAAAAGGACACTCGCGGTAACCGACCGGCTACTCGAGCGACAATGGCGACGATTCCCACGGAGACGCTAGTCTCTGCGGAGATTGTGGTTAAGCTGGTTAGGGACTGGATTTTGGAGTGAAGATTCGGGTTTTCAAGAGTGAGAAAAACATATGCCCACACCCTAGTGTTCAAGAGAAGCTGAAGTCAATGAGAATGCATACTCGCGCAATATCAGAGAACATTCTTGAAACGCTTGTCTCTCCTCGATTTGTGGGTTGGATCGAGAGAGACGATCTGGCCGTCGGACAAGCCTTGATAAAAACATATGCTTTGAGCTGCGATAGTTAGCGCGCACGAATTGAGAGCCACGCGCACTGTTTATCTAATAGTCTTTGATAGCTTACGAAGCTTAGCTAGCTTTTTAAGTAGAAACTATAGGTGAGATAAGCTCTTTTTTAAGACGCTGGCGCGGTTCGCGATAACGATGAGCGTTGAACAGTCGAGAAGCTGTTTTTGCTGTTCGACCGAGGTTGAATCAGAAATGCATCAGTCGTCGGTTCTATAAGAGTAATTGCACAAACGCGGCCTTACAAAACAAGAGTTTGCGAGAAGCTTTCGTTCTAGCGTCCCCGGAAATCGTTTAGTGAACGCATTCTGTCATGACGATGTCGATCCAGCGACAACCAAAGAAGACTATAAGAACTATGACGAAGCAGATTCCGAACCACTGCATGAAGGTCATTTCTTCTGGATCGAGCATGGCAGTGGGTCCTCGAGGGATCGGTCGGTTGGATACGCTGCGAACTTTGTGTCAGGGGCTGATTTCAAAGGCACACCTGACTTCAATACTAGTATAATTTGTCGTTCTGTCCACGACCACACCCAGCGGAGATTACAATGGCTGAGAAACCCCGGTTAATTGGCATCATCTTGTGCGAGCGCGTTCTCCAGGATGTTTTGCGAAGAGATGCAGTATCATGCGTCAACATTTACAACGGAATTACTGCACAATCTTTCCCGGCGGTAGTGCCTCTGGTCTATGCATTCGCGCAGATCTCCGGCTCATCCGAAGGGTTTGAATACCAATTCAAAATTGCAGACAGCACCGGCAGAGTGATCGCTATGTCGCCACCTGCCAGGGTAGAACCACTGCCAAGTCAGTTCATGACCCATAAAATCATCAGTGCATTCAGCGGTCTGGCTTTCGAACAAGAAGGCACTTACGAGATTATTCTCTACGTCGGCAACGAAGCCCTCGGCTCATTGCCGTTTCAAGTTCTCGTTATGGCTCAACAACCACAGCCAGTTGAAGCCTAACACGCTTTCGATTAGATTTGATTTTAGACTTCCCCGTCTCAGTGGCAGGGAAGTCTTTTAGTTCTGCAACTGCTTCACTCGGACAGCATCCGGATAGTAACGCAGCAGATGCTTTGAAAGCATTGCTTTTTCGCTAGTTTTTCCAGACCTTGCGGCCAGATCGTATTTCGTCCATAATGCCAGCCAATTAGATGGATCCAGCATCAACGATTGGTTTAACAGCATGTCCGCCGAGGACTCTGTTTTATCATCGGCGCCCTGGATAGTGGTAGCGTTGGCGGTGGCACGCCCAAGTTTGTCTGCTTGCAGCGTTGATTGTCCGTTAGCGTATAGAAGTCCTGCGACGGCATAAACTGCTGGTTCCGTCGGGCAGGTAGCCAGCGCCATGTTGATGAGACTGCGGGCGCGCGTTTGACCTTTGGATCCGGACTGCACGAAATATTGCGCCCACAGGGAAAGAACCTTGGCAATTACGTTTTTTCTTTCACTGCGTTTTGCGTAATCATATGCGGTAACGAACTTGTCCTGAATCGCCTTTGTCGCCGCTGCGCTTGGAGCTCTAAGCAAAGAGAAAATTTTGGAGTCGACGGTATCAGCGGAGTCGGACTCTTTCTGCGCGGACTTGTTGCCGACTTGAGAGAGATATAGCGCCTCATGCGCCATTGCCAGCGCTGCGATATCTTGGGAGCCCGCGGAAAGCGCATCGGTAGCCAAATGTGCTAGCTGATTGCTGGTTGCTCTGGCGTCGTCCTGTTTATAAAAATCGGCAAGAATTCGTTTAAGACGGCCCTCTAAAGCGGCAATCGATTTGTTTGTTGTTTCTTCGAAATAGATTTTTTGATTGCGGTAGTCGATGGTGACGCGGTACCGGCTCAGAAGTGGATTTCCGATGATTGCCAGAGCCCCGCCGGAAATAATTCCTTTGGGCGAATCTTCATTTCCTGCCGATGGAGCTACGGAAAATATTGGCTCTTCAATTGAAAGTTTGCCGATGTCTAAAGTTTTAAATTTTATTGCTCCGGTTTTGACCGGCGTTCCGTCTAGTCCTTTGATCACGCCGACGGGCAACAAAGGTGCTTGCGTCAGCCCTTTGATCAACGATTCGGATACGTGATTGAATGCGGCGCCGCTGTCGATTAGAAATGTGAGCTTAAGCTGATTATCGAGGATTCCTTCAACCGCTAATCCCGAAACTCCCAGTGATGGTTTGGTATCAACTACGATGGCACCCTCGGGTGGCTTTACTTTGTCCGGATCACGAAGGAGCAATTCTTGTTTGTCGTAATCGATGGTGATTAAAAATCGCTTTAAGATGTTGGCGCCGATTAAGCCGTGTGGCCTAACAGCGAGGAATTGAGCGAACTTGGAGAGGTCCGCGATCGCAACCGAGACATCTTTGAGTTCGATTTCGCCAAGCTGGAAAGTCTTCAACTGAGCGAAGCTCATTTTCATCGCACCGGAGCCGGTTGTTATCTCGATCTCGTCTGTAGTTGGTTTGGCAATTTCTTTGAAGAATTCGATATCAACGATGGATTGAGTTGCACCGGTGTCGACGATGAATAGTTTGTTCGGCAAACCGTTAATGCTTGCCTTAACAAGAATCTCGCTAGAAGTGTATTGAAATGGAACGCGCACAGGTCCTGATCTCAGGCGGGCGATCTTAGACTCGCTGGGCATCTTGAAGATGTCGTCGCTGATTTTCAAGTCGGTTTCGATGTTGCTTATCTCGACGATGCTGACCTTTTTGTCGTCTGAATACTCGATCGCTTTAAATGGTTGAAGCGTGCCATTTACCCTGCGGTAATCCATGTAATCGTAGGCTTTGATGCAGTCAATGCCTTGTTCTATATCGGATCCGTGATATTCCGTTCTGATGATTAGACTGGTTGCTGGATCTATGTAAAACGTCGTCGGCTTTCCATCCTCCGATACCGCAGATAGTGCGTCGCATTTTATTCCATTAACCACCTTCGAGGGTTGAAGAGTTAGTTTCCGACCACGCTCAAGCAGTTTTTCGACCAGCAATAGTCCATGTTCTAAATCTTCGCGTACGCGTTGAGCTGTGATCGGATCTGTCGGCATGGCATTGGTGCCCTGCATGGTCCAGCAGTCTTTGCCATCATATCCGGTGACCACCGGTTGGCCCATAAAGGTTACGGAAACCCACTGTTTGTGCCCCTGCGCAACAATTTCGCAAGGCAATGTATTAGAAGAGCCTGAAAGCGAAGAAATTTGTACGACGTTTCCTCTTGCTCGATAGAGCGATGCGTTAAATTTGCGAATTTTATCGAGTCCGCCCAATTTTTCGATTACTTTTTCAGCCAGATTTTGTGCGGTTTGTGTTGCGCTATCGGATCTGGTCGCGTCGGTTTTCTGTGCTAGCAAAGAATTTGAGACTGGCGAAAGCGAAGATGGCGAGACGAGAACATTCGTTTTCTGAGAATTTTCAGGTTTTGCCGACCGCGATATCTGAAGTTCTGAAGCCTGAGCATTCCAATCAGACACAGGAAGCATGGCAGAGAGCATGAGCCAGGGCAGCAGAAACAGCCGTGTCGCTTGATTTTTGAGTGCTTGACAATGCATCGGGTCTTCCATGTTTTCTGAGCGGTCGGTGAAACAATCTCTTATTATGGCAAACTCGAAGCAGGCATCGGGTAAAATAGCCCAACCTGACACGGCATTGTAGCTGTGCGTTTTCACCATGAGGGCTGGCAGGTGTCACATAGTTGTGTGGAGTCTCGTTCAAACGTGCTTGAAGTTCTTCAATCGGTTGAAGCACTGCGACAGTGGAGAGAGCGCTCGCTCAAATCGGATAGTCGTGCTGACGGCAAGCGCCGGGCGCAACTCGGTTTAGTTCCGACCATGGGATACCTTCACGCTGGTCACTTGTCGCTGGTTGAACGAGCTCGAGAAGAGTGTGATTTCGTTGCTGTGTCGATATTCGTCAATCCATTGCAGTTTGGACCTACAGAAGATTTCGCCAAGTATCCACGTGATTTGGAAAGAGATTTGTCGCTTCTCCGAGAGGCCGGAGTGGATTGTGTTTTTAGTCCTTCGACTGAAGAGGTATACGGCGATTTGAAACGCCCGGGCACGCAAGTCGTCCCTCCGCAATGGTTGATCGACAAGTTGTGCGGAACCTTTCGACCAGGACACTTTGAAGGTGTCGCTACCATCGTCAATAAACTGTTTAACTATGTCCAGCCTGACATTGCCTACTTTGGAGAGAAAGACTATCAGCAGCTTTTAGTGGTGCGGCAGATGGTCAAAGATTTGAACATGAATTTGAGCATTCAAGGCGTTCCAATCGTCCGCGAGGCAGACGGTTTGGCAATGAGCTCTAGAAACGTTTATCTCTCGGAGAGTGGACGCAAAAAGGCGGTTACTATCCATGAAGTTTTAAACAGTGTCAAGGCTGCGATTGATGAAGAAAGATCGGTTGCTGATGCATTGCAAAATGGTCGTCAGCGGCTTACGTCATCCGGATTCGAAGTTCAATATCTTGAAGCTTGTGATATTGAAACGCTTGAGCCGCTTACTGAGCCAAGAAAGCCAGTAGTTTTATTGTGCGCTGCCAAACTTGATAATGTTCGTTTGATCGATAACATGATTGTTCAGTAGATCGGACAAGAAGCGATTTGAGCGAAATCAGTTGAATAAACTTACAAGCATGTGACGAGACCTCGCTCGCTTCCGGGTTTTGTCCGTTCCGCTCGGGATCTTAAAAACCAACAGTGGAAAGACACACTTGCGATGCATCTAATTCTTTATGGCATTCAATCGCGAAGCAAATTGTAATAACTTAGAATTTGATCTTGCTCTGTAATGCTTTGCCTGTGCGGGCTAAGAGCGATCGCTTTTCAGATGTTAGCAATGTTTGAATGGTGTTTTCGCGTTCACCCGTGGAAAGAAACGATCGGGCAAATTCACCGGTTTCGATTCTTCGCAATATTTTCTTCAGTTTGTGTCGCGTCCTGTCGTCGATAATCTCTTCTCCAGCCAGTGCTGAACCGTATTTCGCGGTATTTGAAATTGCTTCACGCATTCCGTCGATGCCGCGATCGAAAAGAAGATCGGCGATCAATTTGACTTCTTTGAGGCACGAAATGTATGCCAATTCTGGTTGGTACCCGGCGGCTACGAGAGTGTCGAAACTCGCCTTGATAAGCGCAGGTACGCCTCCGCAAAGTACGGATTGTTCACAAAAAAGATCGGTGACGGTTTCTTCCGCGAAAGTCGTTTCAATGACCCCAGCTCTGGTGCAGCCAATTCCTCGAGCGTATGCCAGGCACTTCTCAAATGCTCTGCCGCTGCCGTTTTGGTCGATAGCAACAAGAGCCGGCAAACCTTTGCCATCAGTGTATAAGGAGCGTAATTTTCGTCCTGGTCCAGTGGGTGCTACCAGGATGATGTCTGCATCGCTAGGCAGAGTGACCATCTTGTTATGTACGGCAAAACCGTGTGCGAAAACAAATGCTTTGTGAGATGTCAAGTATGGTTCGATCGACGTTTTGTAAACGATCTCTATAACCTCGTCAGGTAGCATGATTGCGAGGATGTCGCAATTCGCTGAAACCGTTTCGATCGATTGTGGTTCAAAGCCATCTCGAATCGCGAGCGTGGCCGACAGGCTGGTTTCGCGCGCGGCCACTCTTACGGAAACGCCGCTGTCGCGCAGGTTTAGAGCCTGTGCGCGACCCTGATTTCCGTACCCGATGATACCGATAATGGAATCTTGCAATTCGCTAAGACTTGTATCTATGTCGTAATATATTCTTGCCATATATGATGAAAACCCGCTTTGAATGCCAGCTCTGAGATTTAACCTTTGACCAGTTTATACATAAGTGTACTGGTATCACCCAAGTTGTAACAGCTCAATATATAGTAATGGCGCCATTTCATCGATGGTGGTTACAGGAAAGGTTAAACCTTGGCTGCGGGTCTTGTCTTCCGATATTAACCTGTCTATTCTGTTCATGTGCGGTTGCCACTCTAGTAAACAAAAAGACGGATCGATGGAATTTAATTCTCGCTCCGCCAGGTGACTATTGCACTGCCAGTGGGAGGCGTTGTTGTGCTTTTATCGGGTCAGGTAAGTCAAAATTCTGTAGCCGGTGGGATAGGTCAACTTCATTCAACATCCAATCTCATCTCCGAAGTGTGCATCATCGGTGATGGCGCGGAAGCGCTCGCTTTGGCGAACTTGGTTTCTGCTCATAAGGTAGTCGTATACGCCGATGGCGTGATCAACTCGTATCCGAATTTGGAGCAGTTGCAAGTGCGCGAATTTGAAGTTCGTGAACGTGGTGCTGCTGTATGTTCGCAGCGAGGCAATACCAGAATTGATTTGAAAAACATAGACCGCGTCGACGATTTGCGCGGTACCGAAGGAATTATTGTTTCTGCGTCGGTCACTAAATACGGTGCCATTGTCGAAAAGTTAAAACCAGCCCTTCGTGATGGCATGACGGTCTGTTTGATCAATGCCCCTCTGGGAGCGGGTCTTGAGTTCCGAGCCTTGCTCACGAAAGCCAAAGTAAAACACCAAGTCAATATCATCGAGTCAGGAAGACTATTCGACTCGGCAAGAGTAGAGTCCGGTGTTCTTCTAATATCTGGTTTCCGGAGCAAAGTCAGTGTTTGCGGATTGGAACGAAATGAGACCCGTCGTGGCTTACCTGTAGCCGGCGCTGTGGTCGATGGTATCGTTCCATTCTCCAGTGTGATTGAGCGCGGTCTCTCGGATGCTGAGCGCATCATAAGACCGGCAATTTTGCTTTCCATGCTGATTGCCGACGATATGCGTTTACCACTCAATCAATCCGTTTTTAAAATCCTGCATGCGCTTGATCGCGAGATTCAGGGCATTGCTAAATCTTTTCAGTGCGTTGTTCCAGGATTTGCAAAGAGTCTTCAAGATTTCAGTTCGAGCGAGAGCGGCACCGGGCGTCTGAAAGCGTCGACTTTGGAAGCCTCGATTTCAGCTTTGGGGAGTGGATTGTTCGGTTTGAGCGAGTGTTCGCGCGAAGTTTATACGAAATTGCTGATCGATGACATCTGTGAGTCATTGACACTGGTCGCTGATATGGGCGTCCTGAGCCACACTCCAGTGGTTGTGTTGTCCAGCATCATCGACATGGCTTCAATTATCGTCGAAGAAGATTTGAACAAGAAGGGACGTAAATTGTCTTCGCTTGGATTGATTGGTTTTGACACTGATGAGATAGTCGAAATTGTGAACGCCTAGTTGTCAGGCGAAAAATGGGTCCTCGTGCAGCTTTGACAGTGATGGATTTTCGCTGTTGCTTGGATTGAACCTCAGGTCAATTAGGCAGGCATTTTAATGCTGTTCAATTTGCTTAATATATTGCGAGCTTGGCGTGAGTTGGCGTTGTCAATATAACTGGTGGCACATACGGTGCGACATTAGATGCCTGGCAATCAAACTGGATGCGCTGAAATTCAATCAGAATCCAGGTTTTCAAGGGCTTGAACAGATAATAGTCATATCACTAGTTTAATAAGAGTCATTTCGTTTTCCTTCAACTTTCAGGCTTCTGTCTTCTCCAACAAGAACTAAGCCCTTTACTTGCACCTACTTTAGTCATGTTTCATGACATGGCCTAAGTCGACTTTGACTTACCCCGAGATCGAGCACTTCCAAGTGTTCTCTCATATTCGCAAGAACTGACTGAACGGTAACAAGTGCACAAGCAGTGTTGCTGGAACAGTCACAACATCAATCGGCCCAACAAGCCGCGAATGTAGAGGCTCACATGATTGCCAATTTTAACGAGGCTAACTACCCTGAGCTTCTGGGAGTCACGCGTGTTTGTCAGATTTCCGACATGGAAGTTTGGCATCACCTTGTCTCTCCGATGACCAGAGGGCTTCTAGGGGAAATCGTCGAGGTCAGACCGCCGCGCGTGATTGAATCACTCGAGGGGCTCTTCCCTGGCGACCACGTTGCGAACTTGAATGACCATCGCCTTTTCGGCGGTCAAACTGCGTTTGTGCGTTTCCCCTACGTCACTAACTTTTACCGCACTGAGAACGGCGCGTTCATCGTCAAGCGCGATGGTGTCAAGTTTGAGGTGTTTTGCTGGTTCGGCGAAGTCGAAAAGGGCCGAGGCGAAATGATTCTGAAGGCCGGCCTTCGGGATCGTCGTTTCGACGGAACCAAGCGCGCTAACGACTCGGCGCTGCTGGACTACCCCTACGACGACCCCATCCTTCACCGGCCCCTGAGTCCCAACCTGAGCTCTGTCGAGCTGTCGATCTACGCGTTCATGCCGGGCTCGCGCATCACCGATGTGATTAGCGATGCCGAGTACGAGCGCTTCGTGACTCAGCCTTACACGTTCCGCAACAAGCCAGATGAGTTCCTCCGGTACTTCAACATGGCTTGGGCGTCGAAGCGTGCACCCGGACAGCAAGCTGCTCCGATTCCTGACGTCGCGCCGTTCACGCTCCGCGGTTTCCAGAAAATCGCGGAACTGCAAGGCTACGACTTCTGCGAAATGGCGCCCAGCCACTACCATGTGGCTCGCTGGGGACTTGGAGGAGGCTATCTCTTCCGCGACCCTGAGCAGGAGGCGACGTTCACCGCATTCAGCGATGGGCTCGAGCGCATCCGCGCTAAGGGCTTGCCGTTGACGCGTACCCAGCAGTCTTGGGTGTGCGTCGCCCAGAGTCTCGAGCCACAGAGCCGCATCCCGGCGGAACTGCAGCTCAATGGACCCCAGTGGCCGCAGGACAACATCGGTCCCAAGGTGCTGTGGCTCTACAAGCCGTTGTCGGAACGCGCACGTGCCTTCAAGCCGGAGGCACTAGATGTGCCCGCTCCCTCCAGCGCGCCGTCTGGTGTTGCCGGGCCGGCTGAGGGTCTCAAACCGGCTCCTGAAGCCGGAATTACTTCGAGCGGTTCTTAAACCGCTATTCCGCTTGGCACTGGAGCGACGGAGAGCCGCATTGTCGGCTCTTCGCGTGTCTCCAGTTGCCGAGCTTCCTTTTCTCTGAGATGCATTGGTTTCCCCGAAACCTTTGCGGTAGCTATAAAAAATAAAGGGAACTCCCGCTATGGCTAGCCACAAATTTTCTAGCCCGAACATTACTGAAATGCTCGGGGTTACTCCAATTGCTCTTGTCGCGGATGAGGAGATCTGGACCCGGCTCGTAACGCCTCAAGTAAAGGCGTTGCTGGGTGACATCGTTTCCAGCAAGATTGAAGTTCGTGAAACCATCGATGGTGACTTCGGCGGCGATGAGGTGACCAACTTCAACGACCATCGTCTCTATGGTGGCAAGACGGGCTTCGTTCGATTCCCATACATCAACGCGTATTACAAGTGCCAGTCAGGCGCGTTGGTTATTAAGCGCGACGGTTTGAAGTTCAAAGTGCTCGCCTATTTCGGAAACCCCGAAAAGGGCAACGCTGACTTGATTTTCAAAGTCGCTCTCCGTGACCGTCGATATGACGGCACTGCTCGTGCCAACGACTGCGCATTGGTCGACTTCATCGGCTACGAAGACCAGAAGTTGAACCACACGTTGCAGATTCCCGGCATGCCCGAGAGTTCCAGCGCAGTGGAACTCTCCACTTACGGTTTCATGCCCGGTTCGCGCATCGTGGATGCCACTGGTGATGCCGAGTTCGACGAGTTTGTGCGGGCTCCGTACAAATTCATCGGCAAGCCCAAGACCTGGTTGCGTCACTTCAAGAAAGCCTGGAAGAGCAAGCGCGGTCCCGGTCAGAACGGCAATCCCGTTCCTGACGTTTCGCGCATCGTTCCGGGTGTGGTCGAAGCCATGGCTTTCGAGCGTGGTTACGACTACATTGAAAACGCCCCCAGCCACTTCCACGTGGCTAAGTGGGCTGAGAGCCTGAAGTATCAGTATGCCGATCCGGCGCAGGCAGCGACGCTCAAACAGCTCACTGATGGCATTGCGCGCATCAAGGCTGCTGGCGTCGTCCTGACGCGTCCTCAGGAGTCTTGGATTGTCGCTATGCAGAGCCTGCCCAAGGAGCATATCCCGGCGGAGTTCTATCTCGGCGGCGCGGTCTGGCCTCAGGACAACATTGGTCCGGATAACCTCTGGACCTACAAGCCGGTCTCGGAGCGTGCCAAGGCTGCGGCAGTTGCTGCTGCTAAGGCTGCGACTGCTCCTGTCGAAGCTCCTTCGGCACCCCCCGCGAAGTAATTTTGCGGTGGGCAGGTGATAGACAATACCTGGCAGACGGTGGATGTGCTGGCCTCAGTTGCGAAAGCAATTAGGGCGCAGACTTCCACCGTTTGTTTTTTGAAATGTTCAACGATAAGGAGTAGTAAGCATAGCGCGCTAATTCAGCCCCACTTCTCGAATCACCTTTCGTTTCAGCGCTATCGTTCCGGGAAGTTAGAAAGATGCACAATATCAAATGGTGCTATGACGCTAAGCCAGGCAGGCGAGAGTTGTGGGGGAATTACGAATTCTCAAATGAGAGCCCTTTAAGTTTGCGTTTGCCCGAAAACACGCTCAGTTGTAGCTTAGAAGCCTATTCCTGTAAGCGCTTACACCGATTGAGTGTGCTTCCGTACGGTTGCTTGACAACCTCGGGCGCATCTAAGGTCTAGGTACATTCATTTTCTCATCTGTGCATTGCAAGGAATTTTTCTCTACAATCCCGCTCCTCAGCATCACGAACAAGCGCTTACAGCACTGAGTGCCGCGTTTACGCACAACCTGAAGTTTCAGATATAGCGTCAGCTAGCGCGGTAGCATTGTCAGCTGTTTTGTGGCGAGGTGTTCTCATCCGGATTTATTGAGCTCCAATCATTCGAGCTCGCTTTATCAACGATTGGCTGTTGCGCTCGCTGTTTATTCGGCATCGGCGTCACAGCAGCTTTCGAACGCGCTACGGCACTACTGGTAGTGCCATGCAGCCGGTACAGATGAGAAGCTCAATCGGCAGAAACATGCCGACTCAGCTATAAATTGCGGTACGCGTGGATGGCTGTTACAGTGGCTTGGAGGTCTAAGAAACCGCCCAGGCGCTCGAATGGCGAATCTTCCGCGCGGACCAGTTCTATTCCCTCTATCAACAAAGGAGACGCCGCTTCCTAGACGAAGACACCTCCGGTATCCGCACGATCACCACTCGTGAGCAACCGGAGTCAATACCAATCCCGGGTTTGTGGTAACGATGGAAACCGCGATTGGTAGGGATAGCTAAGCCCTGGTCGAAAGACCGAAGGTACTAACCACAGCGCTCCCCTAATCAGCTAGAGGTTACGGCGAGTCATACAGCAAATCCCTGCGGACGCAACAAAACTTTCGACGCAAAGCGTTCGAAGGTCTGTCCTGGGCCGTACTGGATGCGCTGGTCTAGCGAAACCGCAAAAATCAGGAAACGGTTTTGCGGCGCGGAAAGTTTCCCACCTTCGCACAAAGGTCTGCAGCCTCAAGCGAAAAAAAGTGCGCATCCTATGGGGATGGGTGCGCGCTAGGGTGATATTAGGTCCAACTTCTATTGAATAAATTCAATAAAAGCACGCACCTAATTTATGTCCGAAAACGAAACCTGGTTTCCCCGAACCTGGTTGGGCTCGTCGTCTGCGGTGTTCAGCGGACGATGAGTGGCGAATCCATATCTTCCCCTCCGAAGCTACACTCTTTTTTTAAATCAGCATTATGTTAATGCTGAGAGAGTTGTAGACGTACGAGACCGGAACAGGTGGTTTATCGACGCCGCTGCCGTCGAATAAATCTCGGTATATAGCAGCAAGCCGACTCTGGGGTTGGCGGATAAATTGCGCATGGCGAGCGCATTCCTCTACGAACAAAGAGGAGACAAGTCCATCCAAAGCTACAGGTGAACAGGGTAAGTCAGGCAGCACCTGTGGTGAGTAGGGTCGCGGGGATGAGCTACCGTGACTGCGGACGAGCCAGGAGTAAGTGAAAGCTAGGCGGTGGAGTTTTTATCGATGTTTTGCTAAAAGCGAAACATCAATAACGACAGCTCCTGCCGCGACAAATCTCCTGAATGGCTAAGGTCAGAAGAGTTCAACGGCGGCGTCTTTGTGACTGCCGCCCCGACAGTTCGATTAATCGATTCAGCCCTTGTCACATCAAAACCCAGGAGGCGCTCGAACAATAAAGCTGATTGACAAAGAAAGTCACGACAACCAGGCGCAATTGCGCTTTACTCGAAAAAGTGTCTCGCTTCGTACTACCAAAACCAATTCAGGAACCCAACGATGATAAACCGGTCCTGCCTCAGCATCGACTTGAAGATGTGCGGCTTCTCGCCATAAGTTTCAGACCGCGATGGACAACGCTCGCCGGGAGCAAGGTTGATCCGGCACCGTCAGTAGTGTCAAATTCCGCCAGCGACAGATGGTCGGTTCAGCAGACGAATGAACTGAGATAAACGGACGCGAGGATGGCTGTGACAGTAGCTCTGGGGTTTGAGAAACCGCCCGATGCGCTTTCACGGCAACTCATCAGCGCGTACCAAAAGCAAATTCTTCCACATAGGAGACGCGCCCTTACATACGACATCCCGTCCGGTATCCGCACGAAGCCACTCGTGAGCACCCGGACAAAAACCAATTCTGGGTTTGTGGTATCAAGCGCAATCTAGATTGGTGGGGACAGCTAAGCCCTGGTCGAAAGACCGAAGGTTAATACCAAGGCGCTCAGCCGGACAAGCTAGAGGTTCGGCGAGGCAAGCAGCAAATCCCTGCGGACTTTTATCTCCGGACGCCTCGCGTCAGGAGATGACATGTGTCCTGGGCCGTACTGGATGCGCTGTTCTAGCAAAACCGCAGGTTAATGGAAACGCATTTGCGGAGTCAGAAAGTTTCCCACCTTCGCACAGAGGACTGCAGCCTCTAGCGAAAAAAAGTGCGCATCCTATGGGGATGGGTGCGCGCTAGGGTGATATTAGGCCCAAACTTTTATTGAATTAAAATTCAATAAAAAACGCGCCTAATTTACGTTCGAAAAACGAAACCGGGTTCCCCCGAACCGGGTTGGGCTCTTCGTCTGCTTTGTTCAGCAGCCGATGAGTGGCGAATCCAGATCTTCCCCCTCAAGCCTGCAAACTTTGTCATCAGCGTTATTTCAATGCTGAGGGGTTTGCAGAACAACTTGAGGATCGGAATAGGTGGTTTATCGACGCCGCTGCCGTCGATGAATCTCGAGTAGCAGCAAGCTGACTCTGGGGTCAGCGGACAATTTGCGCATGGCGAGCGCACTCCAATGCGAACAGAGCGGAGACAAGTCCATCCAAAGCTACGGGTGAACAGGGTAAGTCAGGCACCACCCGTGGTGAGTAGGGTCGCGGAGATGAGCACCGTGACCGCGGACATGCCGAGGAGAAAGTTTTCAAACTAGGCGGCGGAGTTTTTGCAAATGGCCCTCTGAGAAGAGATCCATCTGCAAAAACAGCTCCTGCTGCGACAAATCTCCTCGCGGAAAAAGGTAGCAAATCACGGGGCGGCTTGTTACGCCGCCCCGTTCGTTCAGACGATTCATCCATAACCACACACCAATTCTGGTGGAAGGGAGACTGCTATGGGACGCAATCGACAAGTAGCCTTCCTCTTCGGAGAAGGCCAAACCGAAAATGTCGCCGACTTGGGCGGCAAAGGAGCTGGTCTAGCCGAGCTGGTGCGCCTGGGCGTGCCGGTACCGCCGGGATTCACCGTGACCACGTCGGTCGCCCGGGCGTTCGCGCAACACGGCTGCGCTCCCGGGCGGCTGTCCGGTCAGTTGCAGCGCGGCATCTCGTCTATCGAGCGCATGACAAACAAGAACTTCGGCGGCCGGCGACAACCGTTGTTGGTCTCCGTGCGTTCCGGTGCGCCCGTGTCCATGCCCGGCATGATGGACACCGTCCTCAATCTCGGGATGAACGAGGACGTTGTCTACGGGCTGTCCGAGATGATCTCGCCGGTTTTTGCCTGGGACGTGTACAGTCGCTTCCTCAGCATGTTCGGCAGCATCGTCATGGGTATTCCTCGAGAGTGGTTCACCGAGGTCAATCCGACGGTGCGTCCCGGCAACGGCGATGCCGCTAAGCTGAAGATGCTCTGCAGCACTTACAAGGCGCTGATCAAAGACCTTACGGGTCGCGATGTCCCGACCGACCCGTGGGAACAGCTCGACATGGCGGCAACGGCGGTGTTGCGGTCGTGGAACAGTGAGCGCGCAGTCGCGTACCGTGAGGCACACAAAATCCCCGAGCATCTCGGTACCGCCGTGACCATTCAGTCCATGGTCTTCGGCAACCTCGGGCCGACCTCGGGGACCGGTGTGGTGTTCAGCCACAACTGCAAGACAGGTGACCTCGGGCTCTGGGGCAGTTTCCTTATCAACGCCCAGGGTGAAGACGTCGTCGCCGGCACCAGCTCCACGATGGCCATCGAAGAGATGGCTAAGTGGAACAGCCGGCTCTACGACGAACTCAACCAAAAGGTGATGATGCTGGCCGAACGCCGCAAGGTGCCGGTCGACATCGAGTTCACAGTCGAGGATCTGGCCGAGCCGAAGCTGTACATCCTGCAAGTGCGCGCCGCCAAACTCGCGCCGCAAGCCGCGGCGTTCCTTTTGACACGGGAGGTCTGGTCGGGTCGTCTGAGCAAAGACGAGGCGGTTGAGCGGGTTTCCGAGGATCAAATCCGTCAGCTACAGAACCCGGAGTTCCTACCGGAGGCTGTGGCGCAGGCGGAGTCCGAGGGGCGACTGCTCGTCCAGGGTGAATCCGCATCGCCGGGAACGGCCGTCGGGGAGATCGTGCTGACCTCGCAGGAGGCAGTGCGGGCGGCGAAAGAAGGGAAGAAGGTGATTCTCGTTCGTCGCGACACTTCGCCCGACGATCTGCCAGGGATGCTGGTGGCCGAGGGCATCGTCACAATGATTGGTGGGCTCGGCAGCCACGCCGCAGTTGTCGCCCGCGGTCTGGGTAAGCCTGCGGTGGTTGGTTGCACCGACCAGAGCGGATTGTTCTCCGGTGCGGAAACGTCGGGCGTCATCTCGTTGGATGGTACCAGCGGGAAAGTGTTCAAAGGCGAGGTGGCGGCTGCTACCGAAACCGTTAAACGTAAGGAGGTGAACATCTTCCTGAAGTGGGCGTCGATGCGCTTGTGGCCCACTCAGCGCCTGGCGTTCGAGTATTTCGATAAGCAGACGGTGCTGAAGCAGCTGCTGGTGGACTTCTACCTGAGCGAGCACATGGCGCTTGCGGCGTCCGGCTCCGACCTCCGGCAGAAGGCGCTGGCTCTGCGTAAGCGCATCCACATCGAGGTCGCCGAGCGCTTTGCGGTGTACCTGGTGGTAGCGATTGGCGGCGAAATCCGACATGCCCGTGGTCGGACCAGCAGTCACAACCGTGACGCCGAGGTCGAAGAACTGCAGAAAGTGTATGGTATCGCACTTGGTGGCGTCCGTGGGCAGGTTCAGGAGAAGACGATTCATTTGCTGGAGAAGATGGATTTGGCTAAGCAAGTCCGCTTCTGCGAGTTGTGCATGAACGTGTTCGAAGGTGAAACCTGGAGTGGTAGTTTCGGCGGACCGAAATGGGCTGCGATCGCCAAGGCGGTCTTCCAGTTCCTCTCGGGCGACCCGAACTTCAACCACAGCGTCTTCGCCGACCACACGTTCGACCTCCGTCACAACAACGGTCCGGTCTTCAACAAGCGCAGCAAGATGATCGAGGACTACGACAACCTGCCCAAGGTCCTGGACGCGAAAAAGGACGCGAAGGGCGTCCTGGATCTCGTCGCTCGGCTGATGGCGGCGTTGGATACGTCCTCCTCCAGCACTCGTCGCACTGCGCAAACGGTAGTCGTCAAGGACGCGGAGGCGCTGCCTATGTCTGCCGAGGTCAAGCGTTTATTCGACGAGGGGTTCGTGCGTGGTATCTGGCTGGCGCAGCTGAAGCAGCCGATCGCGGCTTGATTCAACTGCAACTGTCGCCTTAAACGAGGGAGGGGACTCGCTCCCTTCCCGTTTCCCAGAGAGGAGAATCTTCAATGAAAGACGAGACGACCAGCCGACCGCCAGGGCGCGTGCTGAAACCCGCCAAACACGGACTGCATACCGGACAGCCGGTGCGCGTGGGCAAGCACCAAATCTGGCTCGGCGGCACTCAGCACCTGAAGGCTGAGCATCTAGTCGATGCCGACGTGCTTCTGCCGTTGACCGAGACGAAACTCAACTTCGGTCAGTGGTACCGAAAGCCCGCCGGCAAGTCCGGTACGTTTCTCAAGATGCCGCCGCTTGATGCGGCTGTGGAGTACAACGTCCTCGCCGCCCCGCTCACTGACTTCGGTAGTGTCCCGAGCAACTGGGGCGAATTCCTGAAGACGGAGGTGGTACCGCTGATCACGAGCGGGCGCAGGGTGTTGGCTTTCTGTGAGGGATCCCATGGGCGAACCGGCACTCTGCTAGCCTCGCTCATCGCTCTGATGGAGCCGAAGAGCAAGGATCCAATTGCGGCGGCCCGGTTTCGGCACTGCCCGCACTGCGTTGAAACGGTCGCTCAGGCGACCGGCGTCTTCGCCTTGCGCGGTTTGCCACTCCCTCCGCAGTGGCGGTCGCAGAGCGCGTTCCGTCGATAGGGGTTCTGTAATGCGGCACCGTGAGTGGTGCCGGTGACTCGAGCTTTACGCTGCCTCGAGTTGACCATCTGTAAGCGTTTCTACCAGTACGCACCGCAAGTGGTGCTTACATATCGAGTTCCATTACCTCAAATTGGGAGATCGAAGATGAACAAGTTCTTCATGGCTGGCACCGAGAACACTGGCCGCTACAACGTCCTGGTCGTCACCGCGCTGGGGCGCGTCGGCGTGCGTTTCCTCGAAGGGGAGCGCTTCCGCCTGCGCATCGAGCCCGCCGACACGGCCGCCGCGGAGAAGCTGGCGTCGAGCTTCCCGCGCGACACCTACAAGCAGCCGGGCGATGGCGGACAGGACCGCTTCTCGATGGTGGGCTACGGCTCGGCGGAACTGTCCAAGCAGGTCACCAAGGCGGTCGCCGCGCTCGTCGCCGGCGGTTCCGTCGAGGCCAACCCCGACGTGGTCGAGTCGCTCCGGCAGTTCTTGCCGGACACCGAGAAGCCGCGGTTGGTCGCCATCCTGCGCTGGCTGAAGGTGTCGGGCTGCAACCTGGCCAGCCGCTGGTCGAAGGCGAGCTGCCAGCGCCAGGTCGAGCAGTACGACACCCCCGAAAAGAAGCACGCCCGGCTGCTGGAGCAGGTGAAGGCTCGCAAGTTCCGCGGGGCGAACTGCCGCTGGAAAACCGCCACGCTGGAGGCCAAGCTGGCTCAGCCGACGGCGTGACTGGGTAGCCTTGCTTCGGCTGCCACTCTTGACTAACTCGCACTAGGCACCATTCGCGGTGCCTTGCGTTAACCGTGTCCGGCTGCTCCAAGTCGAGCAGAGCAGACGTCGTCAGTGAGGCGCCGGACTTGGCGCTCTTCACTGGTCGTCAACTCACCCGGAAGCATCAACTGCGGCGATTTAACAAACATCGGCGCTGCGTTGCTGCGACCGGGGTTTTTCTTCTATCCTACCTGGAGGTCGATTCCATGTTTACCGGAGAATACAGCCGAAACGCGCTCAAAGAGTTGCGACAGGCTTCACTGTTCGAGACGTTCAAGCCTCGCCACAACAGCCAGCAGTTGGTCTGGCAGACCCTGCAACACCTGTCTGAGCAGGTTATCGGTGCCGCGCCTCACATCGAGGAGAACGAATACCCGTTCGAGGTCGGCAACATCATCCTCCTGCGGGGTACCACCGGTCTCGGGAAGTCTCACCTGGCGGAGGCATTTCTCAACCGGCTTCTGCAGCGTTGCCCGGGTCTGGCCAAGAAGATGGCCGTCTGTCAGGGCAGAGACTTCAGGACCAGCTACTGCAGCTCCACTCGCCCTTTCGGCAAGGCGAGCATCGTGCTGATCGACGATATCTTCGCTGGCGAAAGCACCAATTACGAGAACAATCCGTGCACGGTGGAGTGGTTCGGCAAGTTCATCCTCGATGTGTACGACCACCGTCAGTTGGTTATCGTCACCAGCAACATCCCGATCTTCACCAAAGGTGGTGTCATGGACCATATGGCCGCGAAGGATCCTGTCGGCCGGGTCAAGTCTCGCCTCGCCGAGATCGTCGTCAACGACTACGAGATCAAGGGCAACGACTACCGGGAAATCCTCGGACGGCGGCGAAAACCTGCTACCAGGCTGCGTGTGGGACCGCCGAACAAGACGATCCTGCCTACTCAGGACGAGCTGTTTCCACCGTCAGTTCGTGACCAAAAAATCGACTTCCCGATGAAGTACCCTCAACGAGCGATCAGTGGACACGGCAGGATGATCATGGTGAGCGACTTCGACCACCTCAACGGCGATTCCTGAGTCTCAAACGCGGACAGGCTTTTAAATAACCCAATCGGCATCGATGGCGACGACGCCTCGATGCCGATTGGCTTGAAATCTTTTCTATTAACGACGATAGTACTGCGGTTTGTAGGTCACAGAGGTCGGCAATTTTAACCGCTGACTATTTTGCGGACTTTTCTTTGACTTCGGATTTTTCGGCACTCTTGTCGCTGTCAGCACTGTTGCTGCATTCTTCTTCGACCGCTGCGTAGCGAACGATGATCATCGTGACGTTGTCCGGAGCGCCACCGTCGAGAGTGGCTTTGAGAAGTTTGTCGCAGGCATCTTTTGGCGTTTCGCATGTGGCAACAATTTCACCGATAGCGTCATCCAGAATGACTGTTGAAAGTCCATCGCTAGCCAGGATCAGCCAGTCGCCTGGTCTTATTTCAGAAGGTGTTTTGTCGATTTCAACTTTGACTTTGTGGCCAACGCAACGAGTTAAATAATGGCGAAAAGGGCTGTTGCGAAGCTGTTCTTCACTCATGCGTCCTTGAAGAACCATCTCCATGACGACGGAATGGTCTTGTGTGAGGACTACAGTTTTGCCATCGCGCACCATGTAAGCGCGTGAATCTCCGACGTGAGCGATTTCGACTTTGCCGTTAGGGCAATGAATGGCGGCGACGATGGTTGTGCCCATGTCTTTGACCGCGGGGTCTGCGGCTGCAGCGTCGAAAACATCTTGATTGGCGTTAGCGACGGCTTCCAACAGCCAGGTTTGAATGACCGATTGATCTACTTCATCGGGTTGGCGTTCTGCCCACAGCTTCTCTACAGCCGATATGGCCAGTCGGCTAGCCTTGCTGCCGCCCTTCATGCCACCCATCCCATCGGCTACAACTAAGAGACGATTATCCGAGCTAACGAACATGTTGTCCTGGTTTTCGGTTCTTTTGATACCGGGATCAGTAACGGAGGCGACCTGCCACGAAACTCTTGTCATCGGCTCCTCGGGATGTGAGAGTGTTTGGAACTTTTTTGGTGTACTAGAGTTTATACCCTACTGAACTGAGCCAGTATCCCAATTTTTTGAGAAAAAGAATCTTGTACCGGTCAAGTATGTCAAGGTATTAAGGTGTTAGCGAAGTTTGCGCAAGATGTTGTGGGTGTTCCAAACATTGCATGGAGTAAAGATTTGGGGCGTAACAAAAGTTTCCTGGCATCAAGGAAGCTCTCTCCTCTAATTAGAGATGTAATTCAATCCTGAACCCGCCCCGTCACCACCCCGACTCCAGCAACAGAAAAACTCTTTGCAGATAAGTCCCGACCCAGAGATTGGTCAGGTGGTTCTAACCTCATGGAGGAACTAAATGAGGCGAAATATTCTTATCCTGGCTTGCGCTGCAATTGCAGTGGCATCAGCCGGGATGTTTTTCTACCGCGCTCAACCAGCGACGGTTGTGAACACTCCGACTTTCATGGACCGTGCAGCCGGCGAGGCGATGCTTCCCCCGGACTCGCGGGAGGAACTTCTTCGACGCGTTCAATACGGCGCCGACGGTTTCACCAGGCAGCGTCTGGTCGTCTATTTCCGAAATGGCGAGACCGGTGTCACTGTTTACAATGCGGATCGGTCGCTCGACGTTTACCGTTACCATCCTTCCGCGACTGAAATTGATTGGCGGGCCGCGAAACTTTCTGAGAAGGGACTGAAAGTCCTGCTTCGGATTGCGTCAAACGGCAAGCTCGTCACTGAGGAACGGCGCTGGGATGTCGACGGCAAACTGAAGCGCATTGGTCTCCGCACGCCCGCCGGTGCTTTTCAGGTTAGAGCCTTCTTCGGTGATGGCACTGAACTTGCCGAGGAAAGCATTTTCAACGTCTATGGTTCGCTTGAATCGCAACTCACTTACTGGCCGAATGGTAATGCCAGGATTGTCCTGAAGCGCACGCTGAACACGCGTGACTGGGCGAGTTTCGCTGAGGACGGCAAGAAGATTGCCTGGAGCAAAACCGAGGGCAGTATCGAGCGCGGCGAGTTTTTCTTCGACGATGGAAAAACCGTTCAGATGCGCTACGTCAAAGAGACTGCCTGGACTTATTACTCCGGCAGCTCGTCGGTCAAGGTGTCCTACTTCGGTCGAGACAGCACGCAGATTCAGTCGCGTGTCTATCGTCGCGGTAGTCTCACTGTTTCTGTTCCGAAGAATGGCAATACCCCTGAGTTTTCGCAGGAGTGGAAAGTCGTCGATGGCAAACGTATGGGTGCCGACTATGTCGCGAGCGATAATTTCAGTCTCGAGAAGGTATCCATCTCCCGTTTCGATGGTTTGACAGACGTCACTTTGTTCGTGACGAACGGCAAGGTGACTATGGTTCGCGGCGATCGAAAACTGGCGGATGGTGGTCGTGAATCTGTTTTTCGCAACTATCGCGTGAACGGGACGCTCGAGAAGGAAACTTCAAGAAGCGCATCTGGTGTCGTTACCGAGCGTACGTTCCCGGAGGATTCCGGTCGTAAGTTCGTCGGACCGGGAGTGTTCTTCGACAGGCCTCCTTACGATTCGCCTCCTGTAGCTCCGGACGAGACCACCTTCTCTGGTGGTTATCGCTAGTGAAGAAATAGGCTCGCATTTTGTGCGAGTCTGTTCAGTCTTTGGCTGCGGATCGAACATCTCTGGAGAGTCAAATGTCCCTGTTCGGAACTCTCGCCGTCCTCGCTATCGTAGTCGGCATTGCATGCATGGTCCGTTCGAAACATCGGAAGACACGCGAAAGCAACGATATCGTGCATGTTTGCAGGCAATGCGAACATCCGTATTCGATGCCGAATATTCCGCGCTATTGTCGTCGATGCGGCGGACCGGTCGATAAGCCCGAGTGAATCGGTCGATCGGCTGTTAGGAAGTCAGTCAGGATCGGCCTTCTGGTTGATCCTGACTGATCGCTCCTGAGAATTCGTCTGAAATTTTTTTCGTTCGATTTGCTAAATTATAAGGGATAGTAGAGTCCCGGAACGGC
>CAZRMH010000060.1:0-26296 GCA_964600935.1 uncultured Candidatus Obscuribacterales bacterium | reverse complement strand
ACACATTGTACCTGTTCATTTGCAACGGTGATGAACTTCTGCGCCGCTAGTTTGGGCGCATACTGGCACCAAATCTGGTATCAAAATGTTTATCTGAAAGTACTAAAGGCGTGATTGTCGTCTTTTGCATACCTGGTGTCGTCAGAAACTGCGGAAATTCGTGAACTGCGGATAGTTATCTTTTAACGTGGACTATCTCTTTTATATAGGTGTCAAGAAGTCATAATGGCTACTATGTCTTTCATGAATCTGTTGATCGCTGTCGAGAGGGGCGCTCTTTTATGACTAAACAATTTCGGGTCCGAGCCTGGTCGCTGGCCTTAGCACTCGTAACTTCTGGGAGTCTGTCTTGTATTGCCGCCAATGCAGAGGCTCCGAAAGAGGTAGCACTCGATCGATTGACGTTGCCGATTCCAGAACCGAACTATCCTCATTCGACCGTGCTGGATGCGCGTAAGGCGACGCCGCCTCCGACGTTTCAAGTTAAGGCACCTGCCAAAGCGCCTAACGTCTTAATAGTTTTGATTGATGATATGGGATTTGGTCAGTCGAGCGCATTCGGTGGACCGATTCATATGCCGACCCTGGAAAAACTTGCCAACAATGGACTGCGCTACAACGGTTTTCATACGACAGCGTTGTGTTCGCCTACTCGAATTGCGCTATTGACCGGACGTAATCATCATGTCAATAACATGGGGTCGATTACGGAAACTGCGACAGCATTTCCCGGTCAGACTGGAAAGCGACCAAACAGCGTGGCACCATTGGCAGAGATGCTTCGATTGAACGGCTACAGCACTGCAGCTTTTGGAAAGTCGCATGAGACTGCGGCTTGGGAAGTCAGTACCTCTGGTCCGACCGATCGTTGGCCTACTCGATCTGGTTTCGATAAGTTCTATGGTTTCATTGGTGGTGAAGCGAATCAATGGGCACCGACTCTATACGACGGTCTTAATCCGGTCGAACCACCAAAAGATCCGAACTACCATCTCGTTGATGACATGACGACTCAGGCAATCCGTTGGATGCATGCAGAGAAGTCATTGACGCCCGACAAGCCATTTTTTATGTACTTCGCTCCCGGCGCTACTCATGCGCCTCATCACGTTCCTAAAGAGTGGATTGCTAAATACAAAGGCAAATTCGATCAAGGTTGGGACAAGGTTCGTGAGGAAACATTAGCTCGTCAAAAGCAGCTCGGCATGGTGCCGCAAGACGCAGAGTTGGCGCCAAAACCTGAAGCAATTAAAGATTGGGACAAGTTGACAGCCGATGAGCAAAAATTGTTTGCGCATCAAATGGAAGTGTTTGCCGCTTATGGTGAGTTTGCCGACCATCACGTCGGGCGTCTGGTAGCAAAACTTGAAGAGCTTGGTCAAGCCGATAACACTCTCATCTTCTATATCGCCGGCGACAATGGTGCCAGCGCGGAGGGGGGCATGAATGGTTTGTTTAACGAAATGAGTTATTTCAACGGTGTTCATGAAACTGTCCCAGAGGTTCTTAAGCATTACGATGACTTAGGAAGTGCAAAATCGTATGGTCACTACTCTGCTGGCTGGGCTGTCGCTGGCGATACGCCTTTTACTTGGACAAAACAAGTGGCCAGTGATTATGGTGGCACGTTGAATGGAATGGCTGTTCATTGGCCAAAGGGCATTAAAACTAAAGGTGAAATTCGATCGCAATTTCACCACGTGATTGACGTGGCACCAACAATTCTTGAAGCCGCTGGTTTGCCTGAGCCTAAAAGCGTAAATGGAACTGCCCAAACTCCAATCGACGGAGTCAGCATGATGTATACGTTTGACGATGCTAAAGCTAAGAGTCATCGCACCACTCAGTATTTCGAAATTTTCTGCAATCGCTCGATCTATCATGACGGTTGGTTAGCCGGTACGGTACACAGAGCACCTTGGGAGAGTCAAGTTCGCGCCGCACTGGACAACGATAAGTGGGAACTTTATGACACTCGAAATGATTTCAGTTTGAAAAACGATCTGGCTGCAAAAAATCCAGAAAAGTTAAAGGAACTGCAAGCCCTCTTTATTCAGGAGGCGATCAAAAACAGGGTCCTTCCGCTCGACGATCGTTTACTCGAACGCCTAAATGCCGCTGCTGTTGGGCGCCCAGATTTGATGCAAGGGCGAACATCTCTAACGGTTTATGATGGCATGGTCGGCTTGACCGAAAACGTTTTTATCGATATTAAAAACAAATCGTATTCGGTAACTGCTGAAACAAAGATTCCTGATGGTGGCGCCAATGGTGTCTTGATTGCGCAAGCCGGAAGATTTGGTGGATGGAGTCTCTACCTGAAGGACGGGAAACCGACGTACACCTATAATTATCTCGGAAGAGAGCAGTATAAGATCGCTTCTACCAAAGTGGTGCCACCCGGCGCGGCGACGGTGCGATTCGACTTTAAATACGATGGTGGCGGACCTGGTAAGGGCGGCTCAGGAGTAATTTCAGTAAATGGAGAAAAATTTGCCGAAGGCCGAATCGATCGGACCCAAGGATTTATTTTCTCCGCAGATGAGGGGGTCGACGTGGGCGCCGATCTAGCAACTGCAGTCTCCGACGATTACAACGTTCCATTTCGATTCACCGGAACGATTGGCAAAGTCGTAGTTGATATAAAACCAGTTGAACCAACTGATAAAGCTGAAGTTGATGAAACCCGAAGAAGTGGTTATATCAAAAAGGCTCTTTCGGATTAGTCTGCGGTATCGCCTGTGGTGGCGCAAGAGTGATCGCCTTTGTCGTCACTTTAATCGCTCTATGGGCGATACGCCGCCGGCCGAATCCACTGGCTGATTTGTTCATAAGCTGGGCGAGCTTGTGCTCTCAATCTTTGCTGGGGATCGTAGATTTGAAAATACGGAAGTTTCTGGACTTCTGTGCCTTCCAATGCCGGCGACTCGATGTCCACGCCCTGGATTTCGGGGCGGTTCACATTCACAGTTCGCACCGCAATGTCGCTTCTCGTCTGAGCGAGTTGAGCCAGTTGCGGCAGAATTCCAGCCGATTCCCCGTCATACGGGCTGTAAAAATGAATGATTGTATATTTGCCTGGAACGAGATAACGCTGAACGGTAACGAATGCTCCGGGTTTATCATCATTAAGCGCAAGAAAGTTGATTGCTTGTCTCTCTTCCACTGGCATGCTCGCAACAGCTACTTGATCGGGTGCGTCTGGATGCGGATAACAACCGGTCAGCATTGCCAGTGCTGTAATTGCCGAAATGGAAAATGTGAGAGTCGCTCGATTGAACATTTTGCGTTAGTCTCTGATTCGTGATGGAATCTCCATGTTAATCCAAAACTACCTGTTTGAGTGGATCCATGAACGTTTGGATCATCATGCAATCCTATTCGCCGTCTAAGTTCGCTTCTTGCCTCGATTGCCGAGCGCCACTTTGTAGCGCGTCTGCAGAGCGTTGGCTTGCTCCGTACGACCCAATCGGCGCAGTAATTCGTAATATGGTCTCAGTGCGTTATAGGTATCCTTATGTGTTAGTCCCAGTGCCTTCTCTTTGATTCTGAAACTTTTGCCGAGCAATTCAGTTCCTTGTTCGACCTTTCCCTGAGCGATGAGCAGCTCGCCCATACGACTGGTGGCATCCGCATAATCAAGTCGGAATGTACCTCTTTTCGCTTCCAGAGCCAAAGCTTTTGTGAACAAACTTTGTGCTTCCTTCAAGTTTCCGGAGCGCATGTACAGCACTCCCAAATTGCCAGCGACTGTCGCCAGGTTGGTGCTATCTTCACCATAGAGTTGGCGCGTCGCGACATAACCCCAGTAAACATACTGAATTGCTTCTTTGTATCGACTCTGAAGAGCATAGAGCACCCCAAGGTTCGAACAATTGTCGATCGTCTTCGCACTTTTTCGACCGTATAGATGGTCATTGATGTGAAAAGCTCTAAGCATCAGAGATTCCGCTTCCTTTAGCTGATCGGTCATCATGTATGTAACAGCCAAGCTTTGGGCGGAATTCGCCAGCTCGCTACTCGACTCACCAGCAGCTTCGCAATTGATGTCATACGATTTTTTCAACTCTGATGCCGCGCGCGCATTGTCACCAAGCCTTAGGTGGTTGAATGCAGATAGTGACCATAGATCGCTCGTTTTAACATTGTTGGCGGGCAATAATCGGTCCGCAATTTTCATCGCTCTGGCCACATTTGCAAGCGACTTATCAAATCTATTTCGCTGCAATTGATATCTAGCCAACTTTTCGATGACATGAACAGTTTCGAGACTGTTGGCACCACACTCTTTAATTGTTTTGTCCAGCAGTTTTTGAATTAGTGCTTCGGTTGTTGCCGATTCGTTTTTATCAAGTTGAATGCTCGTACTCAGTTCGAAATAAACTGGACTCTCGCTCGATTTTGTTCCGGCCGCTTGAAATATTCGAAATGCCTCTTCTGCGAGCTTATCGGCATCGGACTCTTTGACGCTGACGGTATACTTCTGAAGCCCAGCTTTGTAGGCAAGAAGTTCTGCCTTGCAGATCAAGGCTTTTTTCAATTCCGGTGTAATTTTCAGTGGTGGCGCAGATGGTGTCGCTGGTAGTTTACCGATTGTTGCCGGGCAAAGCGGTGATACCAGGAGCAGTGCCTTTTCGGTATTTGCCGCCGACTCCTTTAGAAAACCGTTTTTCATTTGTATTCTGCTGAGAATACAGAGTACTTGAGCCTTCAGTAGAGGATCGGAAACGCCTTGCGCCTCACAGATGGACCACGCTGAGTTTGCCTCAATTAATGCACGTTTCGGAAGCTCGGCATTGTATAAAGTTTTAGCGAGTCTTATTTGCGTTTTAAGCTGAAGATTCCCTTTCGATTCACTATCAGGGAGCCCCTGAGCAATTAGAGTTGCTCTGTCCAATTCCCGAATTGTTTCTTCCAAGCGGTCTTGTTTGTTATACAAACTTGCCAGCTTGCTCACTAAGTCGAAAGTTCTTTGCGATGACCGCTCCGGGCCAATGATCTTATTGTCGGCGGCTTTGTACAATTGTTCGGCTCTGCTAAATTCCTTTGCCGTACACGCGGCATCTGCGAGTTCGATTAGCTCGTCTACTGATTTCGTCGGATCGATTTCATATATTGAATCGGCGTTGTCTGTCTGGTCGGCCGGGGTAGAAACTTCGGAATCTACATTTTGGTTTTTCGAATCGATTTTATCGACGGTCTTATTCACCAAACCTTCGCCAGGAGTCGTTGGTGTCAACTCGGATTGTGTGCTGGAAACCGCTGTTCCTGATTGCTCCGCGGAACTTGGGAATTTCAATTCTGTTGTTTTCGAACTTGAGTTGGCGCTTAACGCCGCTTGCGAATACACGAGCGTCAGGGCAAGTGACAGTGTGAGGGCACACTGAAGTCGTTTTCTTTGATTGTTGTTTGGCATAGTAATTGGTGTCAGAAATAGTAACGTGCTGCCATCTTACAGCCGGGAAAAGTGGACCTTGACAACCTTAATCTCGATTTAATTCTTTGAAAACCGTTTGTCTGGATTCTCTAATCCTTTGTAAGGGGTTGTAAGGGGTTGTAAGGGGTGAATTTCGAGTTTGGAAGGTTCAGGCGTCAGCATCGTGCGTTCGCGGCTGTTTGATGATGTTATGCTTGATTAGAGCATCAACAGCGATTGGCTCAGACGAGCTTTTGCTCAGGCGGACAGTATGTCAAAATCCCCGAATTTCAAACTCAAAGTCGTCGGGGGCGTGCTCATCGCGTTTTTGATCTTGGTTGCGCTTTTTCTGCTCAGGGAGAGTAAGGAGGCGGTGTCAACTGAGAAGACGCCATCGCCGCCGGGCATTTTTGCGCCTTCTGATTCTAATCTGAAACCAAACGCAGCCGAGATGGTGCCCATCTATACGGGTGGCGCCGGTGGTAATTCGTCCCTTGGTGGATCTTCTGCGGTTGGCGGTGGCTCGCATCATTGATATGGGAATAGAGTCTTCGGTTCTGAAAACGAAACTCAACATATACAAAGATTCATCACCCGTTACCCGACTGGAAGCCTTCGCCAATCAGCTTCGCGGCGGGGTTAAGTGACATTTGATTTCACCATCCCCCATTCGAGTGATTGCGGGATAGAACGCTTCCAGATAGTAATAAAAGCAGTCGTGTAGACACTTTGAAGCATTTTCTGCCGGAATTTTTCAATTCCGGGGAGGTTTACTATGGATCGACTTAGAGATTTAATTGGACGCTTCTTCGCTCGCGTGGAGATGATCGGCAAGGGTTCAAAGACGAGTGAAGAATTGGTGGTGCCGTCAGAAACGTGTGCTGAGAAAGTCGCGAAAGTGCAACAAGCAATTCGCGATGGGGAAGAGGTTCAACAAGTCACGGACCTCGTCAAACCGCTGTTGCGAAAAACGCTGCATGACCTGCCGCCGATGGTTCCGCAAACCACCTATGCCAAAGAGCGACCCTGGTTCGATAAGAATCATTCTGGTACCAGGGGGAGTGCTCCACCGACGAGGAGTAACGTCTCACCGACGAACACTTGGAACCGACTCGAAGCGTTCCTTTCGACAACCGATCCTAATCAACTATCAGCCCTTGACCCTAGTTGGAACAAGAGCCTGCCACAGGCTCCGGACGATCGACCACAGCCGAAGAGAGCGGCTGACAATATTCCGATTATCAGAAAACCACAGGTAGATGAGCCGGTAGATCCGATCTTCCGAGAAGGCTCGTTTTCCAACTCAATCTCCGGAGCATTTTGATAGATTTTTAGACGCGGCGAGTGCCACTTATGGAAACCGACGTCAATGATATCGTCGGAGATCCTTATATAATGCGGGCGAGGAGGTGCCTTGCAGGTTGCCTCTGGAAATACTAGAGTTGCAGTGTTGCACCGCAGACTTGGAATAAGATGTCTAAAGACCTTCAGCTTAGTTTGATAAGAGCGGATCGTAAGCCGACTATTGAAAGTCGTGTGGAATCCTGTCCGCTTCCATCATTGACTTCAGAGTCATGCTTAATCGTTTCATTCAAGGGCACTGTAGATGATACCATCCCGCATGCTGGTGGCTATTCATATATGCATGAGATGATTGGCGTTGGTTTCGCTGCATGCAATCCCGCGACACTGATCCTTGATCTTCGTGGGTTGGAATATGAGTCAGGTGATTCAATGCTTCGAATTCTAGACCAACGAATTATCGCGAAAGTGATTATTTCCGAGCGTAATCGAAAAGGGCTGAATAATTTGATTAGCAATGTACTGTTTTTAGATCCTGCGACTGAACTTTTTGAATCGCTTGATGATGCCCTTCTGGCCTGCGACCTGGCGTATCGGCAGTTTCTCAAGGATGGTCGAAAAAGGATAATTGCTGCGGATTTCTAGGCTGGTCTTCGTTTTCGAAACTTGAGCGGGTATTCGTGCCCCCGTTAGTTAGCCATTTAAATTCTCATTCGACGTTTTAACGTTGATCCGGTTTAATAAGTAAGTTGTGTTGGACAAACAGGTCGTCAGCTCGTGATTAAACGTTTAAGTGTTGCCGCAATGGTCGCTTCAGTTCTCATGCTTTTTGCAAATGCAGGTTTCGCTAAAGATGCTGCCTTTGACGCATTCTGGTTGAAATTTCAAACAGCGCTAAAAACGAATGACAAAGAAGCGCTAGCATCAATGACGAAACTTCCATTTCAGGGAGACAGCGCGGTTTTGGACAAGAAAGGTTTTGTTTCATACTGCGAGAAGCTCTTTGATAAGAAAACCAGGAGCTGTTTGGCGAAACAGAAACCAGTTCAGGACAAAACTACATTCAGCGCTTTTTGCGGCGAAACCATTTTCATTTTCGAGAAGGTTAGTGGCAAATATCTCTTCACCGAACTTGGTGTGAACGACTAATGTATAGCCGGCAGAATTGACTCGGGTATAATCTACTTCCTTGAGGAGTTCTGAAACTGGAAGACGCTAGCCAAAATACTCTAATTTCGCTGGATGATGTCGAAGAGATTGATCCGGAAAAATTAGTCCGGTGCAGAAACTGCGAACACGAGATCACTAGACCGGCGTCAGCAATAGATCCTCATGAGCACACTTTTCGCAACCCATTTGGTATCACGTATCATGTTGCCTGTTACCGAGATGCTCCAGGTGCGATTAGCCATGGCGCTCCAACGACTCTAGCCTCATGGTTTGAAAATTACGCATGGACGCTTGCATTCTGTGGACAGTGCAAATGCCACCTCGGGTGGTGGTTCCATGGCACTGATGTTTTTGTAGCGCTTATTGTGCCGTTGATATTGCGCGACTAATACGCTATACAAGCTTGATTTGTCGTACTAGTTGTACCGAAGACATCGCTAATCGATCATATAAACAAAAGCTGACGCTTAAAACGCCAGCTTTGAAGAACTGCAACTTTTGGGTGCGTTAATTGTTGTTGTCCGCGGTTATCACCACGCCACCACCCATGGTCAGGTTGGATGATGTCGCGCCGTTCGTGATGAGGATGTTCGCGGACCCTAAAATGTTCAGCGTGTTTACAGGAGCCTTCGCTTTGACACCGCCGCCGGTGATAGTCGCATCGCCGGTTCCTGTTTTGTTGACCACGATATTTGCCGGCGGTGGAACGACCGGTACGGCGCTTCCTCCGCCAACCTGTATTGTGATGTTTCCGTCACCACCCGCAGTGCCGTCCGTGATGATCGTTGTGTTTTTGGCAATGACAATTTTTCCTTTGTCATTCGAGGCTGTGAGAGTCACACCATCTTTCCCTGATATGTCACCGGATACTGTCAGTGTCGATACTCCGGCCGCCTGCAGCGAAACCGAACCTGTCTCTGAGACGACGGTCGGACCGACGGTGAGGCTAGCATTACTGAAGATCGTCACGTCATCCTTAGCGAATGCGCTGGTGACTTCCAATGCCTTGCCACTGACATTACTCATCACAATTTTGCCACCACCGGCAGTGAGCGAAATCTGTTTAGTGCCTGTCGGCGCCGAGACTGGGGAGACGTCTCCAATTCCACCGTTTGAGGAAATTAGTCCGACAAATTGGGCGTTTATGTCGTGGAAGTTGCCGTTGGTGAAATTGCCATTCTTGATGGTGACGTTTAGAACGCCTGCGTCTATATCCTCGAGTTCGCCAAGACTCTCAGCCACTATGTTGACCGTGCCAGCGGAGAGAAGCTGGAATGGAGAGCTGACCACTCTATCGGCTGCGTCTACCGATATAGTGCCTTTGCTACTGGTCAGACCTGTAATGTCGACCTCACCGCTTCCGACGATTTTGACGTAAGCGTTCTTACCTTTGTTATTGAAGAACTCTACATCCTTCGCATCAGTCACGATTGGCGCAGCAAATGTGCCGATATTGCTATTGGCGTTGGTTGCAATCAAGAAGATGGTTCCTTGAGCCTTCAAGGAACCATTCGGACCCGTCGTGATAGAGCCGTTCGTGACCGTATCGATGCTAGTGAAGAGTGTGCCTGGGTCAAGTGAGAATGAATCAACTTGTCCGAGGATGCTAACTCCGCCGCCGCCATACAGGTTTGGACCGCGGCCCTTGATGTCCACCCCGGCTGTCGCATCGGTTATGACGAGGTTGCCGGTTTTGCTGAAGTTATCGCCGGTCAAAAAATAATTTGAAGTGTTCACGCCATTAGCGTCATAGATCACATGGCCGGTTGCTGGATCTCCGTTAAAACTCTTTCTTTGCGTCGTGATACTGACGGTGTAGAAACCGATTTGGCCTTCACCGTTGCTGTCGCTGCTACCACCAGTGGCATCAACTACACCAGTTTTGATGACATCGCCCTTAGTGCCGGCTGCGAGCACGAATACGCTGCCATTCGTTCCAGTTCCAGAACCGCCGGTCTTGATGGTGGCACCTGAGATATCGACTTTTCCAGCATTGGGAGTTTTGCCCTGGAAGGCGACCATTAAGACGCCGTCGCCATTGGTGTTTCCGACCAGGCTGCTCGCTCTAGATGTCACCGTTACGTTGTTACCCATGATGATTCCGCCGCCGGTTTTCGATGCTTTGCCGGAAAGATCGACTCCGCCAGCGCCAGTCAGTGGCGGAACAGTTGGGGAGTTGCTGCCACCGCCGGTGGGGACAAATGCAGCTCCAGCGATGAAGTTCATTTCAAAGCCGCGAGTTGCGTTTCCAGCATAGATGTCGACGTTGTCGGCAACGATGATGTCTCCTGTGGCAACTAAAACGAGGTTTTCTGCAACAGAAATGTCTGCTGTGATGTTGATGTCTCCAGCACTATTGTAGATCGTCGGGTCGCCAGTCAGGCAGGTCGTTCCCAAGGTCAGGCTATCGGTTGAAGCTGAAATGTGTGCAGCTTTACCGTACTGATTGATTACGCCAGTCAGCTCGTTGACGTAAACGTTGGAGGTTCCATAGCCTGTGTTGATGTTAAGTGTCTTACTCAGCAAGTCGCCGCCATCAACATAGGAGTCGAATGCTCCGGTATAGGCGGAGTTGCGAACGTTAATCGCGCCATTTTGGGCTTTGATTGTGCCGTTGTTGTTGTCGACGTTCATCAATGCGAGCGATGAACCCTCGAGGTTGACGTTGCCGCCGGTTGATTCGATAGTTCCCTTATTATTGATTGCTGAGGATTGAAGCGTTACGTCGCCGGCCGCCGATGTGATGCCTTTATTGTTGATGGAACCAGCTGCGGACAATGTCAGGCTTGCTGTCGAGGAAATCGTTCCAGCGTTATTCAGGTTGCCTGCAGCGTCGAGTGTCAAATCGACAGTCGACTCGATTCTTGCACCTCTGTAGTTGTTGATGTCGTTGGCACGAATCGTTCCAGCGCGTTTACCGCTGTCACTGGAAAACGCTTGTAACGTTCCATAATTGCTCAAATCACCGAGGAGTTTGAAATCTGAGTTGCGGCCGAAGTCACCAGATGTGGTGACACCCTCGGATATGACTAAATTGGAGGCGCGCAAAGTCGTTCTATCTGTCGCGAGCAATTCGAGATTCACATCTCCACCACTGGCTCGCCCGCTGCGATCGACAATGACTTTCTGCTCACCACTCGAGAGAATTTGCTTAACAGCCACAAACTCAGCTGCGGAGACCAAGTCACCAGCATGAACGGTTTTGGTTTGGCCACCAGAGTTGATTTGAACTGAATCAGTATTTGCGAACAGCCCTTTGCCAAGCGAAATGTTTCTTTGTGACGAAGTCAGATCGAGGTCGAGACCGCTCTTCAGTCTCAGAAGCTTTCCGCTATCGCCGACCTGCGTCGACCGGTTGCGAACAAGATTGATATTGTCGTGGTGACGCAGGCGAGATTCGGTTGGAACGTTCACCGTCTCGACTTGGGTTACGGGAGTTATATGAAGGATCGGTCCTTGCCGGAAGCGCTCAGCATCAGCCTGACGGAGCTCACGATTCTCGACCCGAAAAGCTTGTCGTGCATCGCGTCTCGCCATATCTGGGTTTTGTTCTCTGAAATCTCGAAACGTAAAATCGTTTCGAGCAATCACCGGCTGAGTAGCCGCGAGGAGCAGTGTCCCGGCGATTGCAAATGTCCTGAGGTTAGCCAGATGGCTTGTCAACCAGAGTTCAATCCTTGTCATAACTTCCCCTTTAGCGTTCAAACCATGTGGCGTCGAGCGTCTTCAGCTAATGCGACGGCCAGGATCAATCGCATCCAGGAGACAATCATAGAAGATACCACGTCGATGAGCCTTTTTTCTAGCGCTCGTGGCGGTTCGCGCCTCCGGGAGGTTATCCAAAAATTGTTATAGATTTGCCAAAAATGGCATTCGGTTGTGATCATGTTATTGAACTTCTTATTCGAAAAGCGAACTGGTGTGTGTCTTCTACTGGCGACAACGAACTTGCGCATTTCATGAAACCTTGAGCCGATCCGTGTAGTATTAGCCCACTATCATTTTGGAGACTGATGGACACGGGGCGCCATTTGCCCGGAGGATTCGACATGACAACTTCAACAGCCAAGGATACACAGTGCAAGCTCACCTCTGACGTGAAGGAAGCTGAGCAACTTGCCCAGGAAGCGTTTATATATTTCTACTCGCTGATGTCAATGGAGGCGACGCGCCGCCAGTGCACCAACGTTGAACCTGATAAGAAGCCAGGATTCGGACCGTCGAACTGCTTCTCTCATATCCGCGCTTACCCGCCCGCTGATTTCCGCACTGTTGTGAGACCGAATTTCGACACGCTTTACTCTTCCGGTTGGCTGGACTTGACCGATGAGCCTATTGTTATGAGTGTTCCGGACACCGGCGATCGATATTACCTTATGCCGATTCTCGACATGTGGACTGACGTCTTTGCCGCGCCTGGCTGGAGAACGTCTGGTTCAGGAGCTAGAAATTTTGCTATCGTGCCTCCAGGCTGGGAAGGTCAATTGCCTGAGGGTGTGGAGAAGATTCAAGCGCCCACACCACATGCCTGGGTCATAGGACGAACTAAAACTGATGGTCCGGCGGACTACGAGGCTGTTCATAAAATTCAGGATCAATTTAAGCTCACTCCGCTCTCGCTCTGGGGAAAGAATGTTTCGGCGCCGTCTACATTCAAATTCGATCCTTCCGTTGATATGAAAACGCCACCACTAGAGCTGGTCAATTCGATGAATGCGGCTGAATATTTCGCGATGGCTGCAACGTTGATGAAGACTAATGCTCCGCACTATACTGATTGGTCGGTGATTGAGAGAATTTCCAAAATTGGATTGCAACCGGGTAAAGATTTCGATATCAAGGCGCTGGCTCCGAATATCCAAGACGCTCTGCAAAAGGGCGTAACAAGCGGATTAAAGGTCTTGCAGGATAATGTCAATTCTGTCGGTCGTCTCGTGAATGGTTGGGTCGTTAATACCGATTCAATCGGTGTATACGGCAGCAACTACTTAACTCGGGCAATTATTTCGATGGTTGGGCTCGGAGCGAATCAGCCTGCGGATGCCGTTTACCCGATGAATGTCGTAGATGCTGACGGAAAGCCATTGAATGGGGCGAATAACTACGTTCTTCACTTCAGCAAAGAGGAAATGCCTCCAGTTGATGGATTCTGGTCTGTGACGATGTACGATAAGGACGGCTTCCAGGCTGCAAATGAATTGAATCGATTTGCGATCAGTTCATGGATGGATTTGAAGAAGAACGCTGACGGTTCCTTGGATCTGTATTTGCAAAATGATAACCCTGGACCTGAGAAAGAATCTAATTGGTTGCCTGCACCGAAAACCGAATTAGGCGTAACTTTGCGCTTGTATGCTCCGAAGTTGTCCGTCCTCAGCGGCGCCTGGAGTCCTCCGGCGATCAAGCGAGTTTAGTTTTTTGTCTTCCAGTGGGGCCGGTTTGAATTGGTGAAAAAAGTGCACCATATTCGGTAGCTGTGATTTATTCTTACAGGAGAGGCATGCACCGTGATTAGTATCACGGACGGCAGACCGCGTAATTATCTGTTACACTCAGACTATGTTCGGCATTTGAAGATTCTCCGAACGCACCTATCAGTTGTGTTGAGGCTCTGATAGAGCTTGAATCCTCGCGCATATGCATTGAAGGATTTATGAACAGCAGAGTCGCAAAAATAATAATTGAGCTCAAGTTCTACCGCCGAACTCGCCCTCACTGGAATCTTTTCACTGCAACAAAAAACAGAATGGCATCGAGTCTTGATAGCAATCCTGCGTTATTAGACCGCCTTTCGAGAAAGTCCAATGCCTCACTACAGCAACGTGTTGCTGAAAATCGAAGTGCGAATTCTCAGACCCTGGATAGACTCTCGCAACATGAGTCAAGCGATGTACGGGCGGCGATTGCGCAAAACGGGAACACTTTAGATGCAACGGCATTACTTCTATCACAGGATGTAGACTGTGACGTTCGCTACGCTATCGCGGCGAATCCCCGGACCAGAAAGGAGATTCTTAGTGAACTAGCTGAGGATGAAAACCCTTTTGTTCAGCACCGCGCTCGTCAAACACAAGATCGCATTGAGGCTGAACCATCGCCGCCGTTGCTTCCCGCGGCTAGATCATAAATTGAAATTCGTTTCGGTCGGAAGCACTTTGCGCGTTGAATGTTTTCCGTGCCAGTTCACCCTAGAGTATGCCCCTAGATGATTACGTTCAACAAACAAGAAGAGAGGTAGATTTATTCCACCTCTCCTCCTTTTTGCTGTTCTGCTTGTCACCACATTAATTGCGCGACTGAATCAGGGGACGGCTCGGTAAAGTCACTTACATGATCAAGTAATCTCTAACAGTCGACAATACCGAGGGCTTGTTATTGTTCAAATAATCAACGAAGCCAGGCTCGGAGTACTGAGACCACGTTGGGTTACCAGCGTATTGATTGTTGCGATAAGTCATAAACTCAGGTCGCATTTGGTCAATCAAACTCTGTTCTTGCATTGAAGTGATTCTGCCTGATGCGGCAAGCTGATGAATGTTGCTCATATTTTGAGAGAGTTGGGAGCGCTCATCACGCCAGTCCGATGAATACAGATAATTGTCATTTCCGCCTAAACCGAGCCCTGACAGGAGGCTTTGAAGCAGAGACGGTCTACTGCGTTGCAGGTAGTCTAGGAATTGAGGATTCGAATAATTGTCCCAAGTGTAGGCGCCGCTGTAATTGTTATTGTTGTAAGCGAAATAGGCGGCTTGCATTTGGCTATCTAGCGCAACTTGCTGTTGTCTCTCGAGCGCCGCTAGTTGATTGAATCTTTTGAGATTTGCGTTCAAATAGTTTCTTTGATCGCCCCAATTGTTTCGATATCTTTTGTAAGCCTTGTCGAGTGTCTTTTGCTGCACGATTCCTATTGCGTTGTTGTTGTTGTTGTTGAGCCTGGTTTTTATTGCCTTGCGCTGCATTCTCTGCGCGTCGTTCTTGACCGTTTTGACCGGCTCGCGCTGGCATGGTTGTTTGCGCAGCTAAAGTGGTCGCGATTGCTAACCCAACCAATAGAGTCAACGAACGATCAAATCGTTTTTTTGATTCGCCTTTCACATCCCGAAGCAACGCCGTTAGTTCTGTCGACCGTGATTGACGCGTGTTTCTACTCTTGTCCAATTTCATTGTTCATCCCTCCAGATGTTTGACACTGGGGGGCGTGTTCAATAACCCTTGCAGCATCGTCGACGACTCTTGTCGATAATTCATTCCTTAACTATCCAGAATTCACGTAAAAGTTGGGTAAAAACGCAGAAACCGTTTCCATCGACTCTTTAATGGATCTCTCACTTGCCTCAAGTTAGATGCATCTTTTCTAATATCGGACGGAGTGATTGACCAATTCGTCTGAAGTGAGCTGTAACAGTTGCACCAAGCTGCGTTTAAACTGATACCGAATTCGGTATCAGTGCCTCACTACGTGATTTGCCTTTTCGTCAATGTGAAAGATGGATAAAAACTCGTTGCCAGAGGGGAACTATATTCGCGAACATGTTGCTGGTTTTACTGTTAAGCTCCCATTTTCGTAAGAACGATGGCACAATTGGAAAGAGAGCGGAGTGCTCATTCGACCAAAAGGATTTTTCATGACGAGCGAACCGAAAATCGAACAAGCCAGTCCCGGGTCGAAACTGGCACCGAGTGAAACCTATCGCATTTTGATTTTGGATACAGTCGAGCACATCGATCAGTTAAAGCACGCTTGCAAGGATGCTGGTCATTCGGTTGTGAGCGCTCTCACTATAGCTGAAGCATTTGCTTTTTTAGAGGGAAAGGACAATGCCGACTTAATTGTCTGCGCGGCATATCTCGAAGATGAATCACTATTCGATTTTCTCAATCAACTTAGAACCAATCAAACACATAAGAATACGATGTTTCTCATTTTAGCTCTGGAGCCTGGTCCGATCGGCGCTATAGCTAATGAGACAACGAAGAAAGCTGGACGGCTTCTCGGTGCGGATGCATTTCTAAGCATGCCGATGTTCGATGCAGCGCTTCTAATCCGCGAGATTGGCAAGCTTTTGCCGGTAATTCCGGTATTGGAGCAAAACAAACGATCAGACGAAAATCTAGCCGCTCGGCGTTAAAGTGTCAGGTCCTGGCGGTTTTAACACGACTTTCAGATTGCCAGAATAGAATTAAGGTAAAGAATGTATCGCTGCTTCCAGAGTGGTATACCACCGAGATAAAGAACTGATCCCTATTCGGGATGAAGGGGCAGCTAGTGAACAATCCAATTTTTGAAAGACTTGCCAAGTCGTGGAAACAAATATATCAACTTCGATCGAGAGAAACTGCAATCGGAACCTTGAGTGCGTTCGTTCGAGATTCAGAGCACGAGATGATCTCGGCTACAACTGCACTGCAAGCGCATTTAGACTTGTTGCACGGTGAGCAATTGCGTAACCGACTTCCAGTTGATCGCTTTGACGTTCTAAATCACGCGGTCGGTCGCTTGATTAAGGACGCTGGAATACTGGCGACGGTGGCGTCAGAGGCTGAGTCTCCGGGCGCTCGTCGACGCTGGAGTTTAAAGAAACTGATTCAAGATGTGGTTGAGGAAACCAGCGCAGCCCTCAGCATTAGCAAGGTTTCTCTGCAGTTCGATATACCGGAGAACGCAACTGTCGTTGGAAACGATGGACTTTTGAAGATGATGATAAAGGAAATAGTTCTTGTTATCTTACCCACGTGTCGCGAGCTGGAGACTCTCAACATCATCGGTTTGTCACTCCAGAAGCGCATATCATTGTCCTTTGAAATTGGTTCAGTTCTAAACAATCGCGAATTTTTGTCATGGCAGCTCGGAAGTTTGAGGCTGCTACCAACCAACGGCGAGGGCATCATGCTTTCTGCTGTCGACGCCATGGCGAAGTTAAACAACGGCTTTCTTAGTGTGAGGGGTTCTACAGACAATCGTAAGGGCTATAAATTGACGTTCCTTGGTCAATAAATCAATTCCTTCGAAAAATTATCGTCCGTCTGCACTAGCTTTGCGGGTGAACAGACGGATTTGCCGAAAAAGATAGTCACCGTTCTTGCAGAAAGAGCTATAACTGTAGTAGGCGTATAGCGCTATCGCAGTTTCATTCGGTCAGGTCGCTCTCTTACTGCAGAAAATCAAACCATTGCGATTTTGATTTACTGCGAGGCAAAATGATGTCCAGAATGCTACTTGCTGAAACCCAGAAGGACCTCGCTTCGGCGATTTCGGAATATTTCTCATTATCGTACTTTACTGTTCAGGTGGAAGACCAGGGAACGCGAGTACTCGAATGTCTGCAAACCAGCAATTATGACGTGATTCTTTTGGAAATCGCATTGCCTGGTATGGATGCGATTGAAGTGGTCCGAAGTTATAGGGCCGCCGGTGGTACCACACCCGTTTTGCTATTGTCTGTTAGATATTCGTCTGAGCAATTAAGGGCTGGGCTGGATGCAGGAGCGGACGGCTATATCATCAAGCCGTATAGTCTCGGGGACCTTGCCGCTCATGTGCGGGCGTTGATGCGAAGACCCGCTTTGCGTTGTGAAAAGGTTTTACAGTCTGGAGACATTGCGCTCAATCTTGATGAAGGCACGGTCACGAAAAACGATCAAACTGTTCACCTCTTTCCAATGGAGTTTAAATTACTCCGGTTCCTGCTTGCACATCCAAATCAAGTCTTCACTCAACATGCCATTTTCGAACGAGTTTGGCAGAAAGAGGATGGTCTTGAAGATACAGTCAGAACACATATGCGGACTCTGCGAAGAAAAATTGATTCTGAGGGAGCACCGTCCATAATCACTACGGTTAGGGGCTTAGGCTACAAAGCGGAAATTCGTTAGAGTTAACCATGCCTTCTATATTTTGCGGTTTTGCATAACGGAGACGATTATTGCATCGAGACGCTGCGCATCGGGAAACCAGCATGGCACTAAATATAGTGCCTAAGGTTATTTGGAGCTCCGAACCCTAAGGCGAACGAACCGTTTAATTATTACGATCAAAACATTTATTGTCTGGGATAAGGAACATTCGCTTCAATTCTGAAGTTCTTTTGAAAGCCACCTGGCAAAGTAACGCTGATGTTCATCTCGGAATTGCCCGCGGCCATGTCTGTGTTGATCCTGTAGGTGCCTACTGCAACGTAAGTTGACGCGAGGTTCTTATCTGTACTAAATAGGAATTGTTTCAGTGACGAAGCTTTTACTGTTGCACCCTCGATTGGCTCACCTTTTGTGTTCTTCAACTCGATGAACAGAGCATTATGGTCGGCGGTAGCGGGTTGGAGAGTAAATCCAACTAATAGGTCGCCGTTTTTCTCTTGCGTTGTCCAATTGTTAACAGAATCCAAGTTCTGCCCGGTTCGTGTTGTGCAACCGACGGTACAGATCAGGCAAATTAGCAGAGCGAAAATTCGAGTAAACATATTTCAAATCCTTCGAGGTAAGTCTATTTTTGTCAAATCCTTTTATGCTAGTCCCAAGTATGGGAATGTCCGCCGCTGAGCAGTGACAAAAAGAACACCGCGGTTACTGAGCAGACGACTGAGGCGATGATTGGAACGCCGGCGATGTCGGGCCCGACATGCCAGAGGGTTGAAGAGCCTACCCAAGCTCCCAGAAATCCGACACTAAGAGTGGTGGCAAACCCGCCTGGGACCGCTCCGGTTGGCGAAAGTAATTTATTGCCGAAGGCGACAACCAGCGCGATCAGTAAAAATATTGCAAAAGTAACCATTTCCATGTTCAAAGATTCCGTAAGTGTAAAATTGTATTTTGGAGCTTTCCACTCCGCTTAGTTTTCGTCGTCAACGCCGACTCGCTTGCTGTCCACCGAGAAATCCGTCTGCGAAGTTATAATTGAGGTGTCATTCGCCCGCATATGTGCATTTTGGTTTTGCGAACTAGGAGAAAAAACGCTATCACCCTCAAAGTTAACTTGGTTCTTTCCGCTCTCTTTACTTGCTTTCAACGAAGAAGTTGTTAGTTCCAACACCTCTTCGATCGTTGAAGTATGCGCGGGTAATTGCACCAGACCAAGACTCGCCGTGACTTTTGACCGACCGCGCAACTTGGAAATTTCGCTTCGTGTTAATGACGCACAAATTCTTTCCGCGACGACAATTCCTACCGTCAATGACGTATTTGGCAACAGAATTAGAAACTCGTCACCGCCGACGCGGCCAATCCAATCAATTGTCCGTAAGCCGGATTTGAGCACCTGAGCGACCTGGCGTAAGACCCTATCCCCGGTGGCATGACCATCGTTATCGTTAATCGATTTAAAGTCGTCGAGGTCTACAATCACCGCTAAGAGATCTGTTTTGTTTCTGTTCGAATAACTGATCTCTCGGATAAGTACGTTCTCTAGCCCTCGACGATTGAGCACTTCCGTGAGTGGGTCAGTGACACTCAAGCTTTGGAGTTTTTCGTTGGTCTCGATCAATTCTTGATTTATTGTTTCCAATTTGTGTCGGGCTAAGCTGTTAGGCGTTGTCTCCCGGATCCCAGCGACTACAAATTGATGATTGTCGATCGTGATAGTGCTGAATGACACCTCTGCACAAGATTCACTGCCGTCAATGTGATAAGCCGTCATGTTGTGAACGTTGCCGCCAGCCTCGAGGGGCTGGTTGACGATCGCCCTGGACAGACTGGACGTCCATTCAGGAAAAAGTCCTTGGGGGTTTTGACCAACCAAGGTCTGTGATTCGAATCCAAATAACTGTTCGATTCTTCGGTTCACGACCATTATTCTGTCTTTGTCGTCAATCACCATCATGGCGTCAGGCGCGTGCTCGATCAACTGTCGGAGCAATCGACGTGGGCTACTTTCGTTGCTGAGGTTTTCAAATTCATGATTGTTAGCCGAGTTTGGCACAGGAGCCTCGAATGATAGTTGACCTTTAGAGCTCACGTCGGGCTGAAGTGATGTTTCAGTCACTCTGTCGACAGTCGTAAGCCGAGGATAAAGCAGCCTCGATTGGAGCGTAATCTCTCTTTAGCACGAAGAGCTCGTGACGGAGCGGGCTTGCAAGGACTAAGTAAGGCTCACAGATTCAATTCAGTGTTTTAACTCAGTTCTCACGTACTGTCTGAAATACTGGTACTAATGGCAGTCGATGCGCCACATCGCTCTACTCACGGTAGGGACTTTCTGCCTATGGAAATAATTTTGCGCATAGTTCGCAAAGGGGAAAACATGTGCAACTTTAGGCAATCCAATAGATATCTTGCAATCGCGCTGATACTGAGTACGGTGCTTTCCTCACCTGCACTGGCTGCGCCAATAAAACGAAATACTGGAGGCAAATTAGCGGTGCCGGCAGCGCCTCTGGTAAATGTCCCCTATCGTTCCTGGATTCCTAAGAAGGAAAAACCACGATTAGTTTTGTTCTGTGTGCATGCGTTGGGCTTCAGTAGTAAAAGTTATGACAACTTCGGCCGTCGCATGGCGGCTGCCGGAATCCCAACTTTTGCTATTGACGTCAGAGGCTTTGGAGAGTGGACGAAGAAACCGGACGATTCGCAAATGGATTTTGAAGCATGTCTCACCGATGTCGAGCAAGGCTTGAAGACGCTTCACAAGGCGTATCCCCGTCTTCCGGTTTTTCTCGTTGGTGAATCGATGGGTGGCGCGATAGCGATTCAAGCCGCCTCCCGATATCCGGATCAGGTGAACGGATTGGTGTCAGCAGTACCATCCAGTTCAACTCGTGCATCGAATGCGAAAGGCTCGATGGTTGTCGCTTACCGAACGTCCGGTCACCCGATGGGCGAACTCGATATGACGCCGGTGATCGTAGATGGTGCGACTTCTAACGAGTCGTTGCGGCAAAAGATTGTGAAAGAGCCTCTGAACCGAATGGACCTTTCGAAAAAAGAACTGGCACAATTTGAACAATTCATGAAAAGAACGCACGACGCCGCTCCTCTAGTCGAGCGGACTCCAGCCATGATGCTGGTTGCTTACAAAGATCGTTTGGTTACTCCTTCAGGCTCCGTCGATCTCTTCACTGAAATGACAACACCAGAAAAATTGATGATTGGAGATGGTAACAGCGAGCACTTGATGTTAGAAGAAGGACAAATGACAACGGAAATTGAGAGAATTCTCAAGGGATGGCTCCGAGAAAAAGCCGCGACAGTAGTGCTGCGCGCAGGCGTTGCAAATAAATAAACAGGATTATAAACAATGAAAGGTCTGAGGCTTTACGCCGTAATCGCAATGATTTGCATCACACAGAACTCGTTTGCTGATGCTGCTCAGAAAAAGTTGACCACATATCAGCGTCAAGTGAATCTGATGAAACGAATTAACCAAGCACAGAAGTCCAAGGAGTTGACTGAGCGTCAAGCTCGTGGGCTCCGTAAGGATCTCAGTAAGATCGCCGAGAGAAAACAAAAGGATCGCGATAAGCACGTAGTCAAAAACGAACCAATCGACATGTCTAATGTTGAAGAGCGTCTGACGAAGATTAGCGAAAAGATTGATGAACTCAAGCAAGAAAACATCAAGGACGCACAGAAGTAACTTCAAGTCATCAAAATGAAAAGAGAAGAGATTTTGATCTCTTCTCTTTCGTTTTTCAGATTGTACAGGGACTAAATTGTTTTGATGAAATCGTCGATGTGTTTTTCAGCGACTTCTTTAGTGTGTCCGTACTGCTTCTGCAATCTTCCGGACAACTCTTCTCTCTTTCCGTCGATCTGTTTTAGATCGTCGTCAGTGAGTTTGCCCCATTGCGTTTTTGCTTTTCCAGCGAATGTTTTCCAATCGCCTTTTACTTCATCCCAGTTCATTGATATGACCTCGTTCGTAACCCTCAATGCAGACGCATCTGCACGAGAATTGTTGTAGTTTTACAATTTTAAAAATCGTCAAATCATCATACTCGCTTCTTCAAAATAAAGAGTTAACTAGTCGACGCGAATTCCGATTCTTGAGCGTTTCTCGTTGATCGAAGCGACATTTTCATCAATGGCGATCATGAGCTGGTCCAGTTTTACGGATAATTTCGCTTCATTGCTACGGCTTAATTCGCCGTTGCGTCGATACCTCGTTTCACTGGTCGAGATCTTGCTCAAGTCTTGCTTGCGGCGACTAACTTGATTTGACGATAATCGACCGGCTGAATATTCGTCTTCAATTCTTGCGGACAAGCGATTCTTTCGCGCGGTAACACTGTCGACGAGAATCAAGTTACCATTAACTGTGACGAATTCTGGTGCGATTATTGGTTGGAATGCCACTGTTTGCGGTATCAATCGATCGGAGATTCGGTTTAGTCCATAACCTGTCATTAAGGCTCTTCTATAGGTTAAAACGCCAGGTGTTGAAGAATTGACGGCTTCATCTGCCGCGATTCTTTCTAATTGCGCTCTGATTGCGGACGCTTGCGCCGCATCGAGTCTACCTTGCTTGAGTGACTCTTCGATTCTGCTTCTAAGATCAGCTCGTCGAGCGTTTATGGAAACGACTAGAGTCTCCGTGGCCGGGATGGAATTAATGTCAACGATGTCTCCATTCGCATCTACCGTTGCAACTAGATTGCCACTACTTTTATCAACTATTACCACACCGCGATTGAGTCTAGTTCCACCCACCAAGCTAGAGCCGACAAGCGTTCTACCAACCATTCTTCCGCTGATTGGATCTATCACCTGGTACATCGTTGTAGGCGATAAAACTACTGCCGATGCCGTCGTTCTTATTGTCGGTGATACCACGACCGTCGACCCGCCCCGGCCTCGGTTGTCGTTGTCTGTGTTGTGGTGGTCTCTATGACGTCAGCGTTGCCGACAGCGAACCCACTAAGTGCCAGGCCGCTTGCTAAAGTAAAAGCTGTAATCAGTCTTTGCAAATTCATCAATAATCCTCGTAAAAATAATAGTAATCAGGATTACCTGTTATCTCGACGACCTTTGTGTTTCAAGGTTTGGATGTGTGAATAAAGAAAAATTCTTGTCCGTCGATTAATGCACATCGCTGAGCGCGAGCCGCGCTCGTGTCGGATGGCAATTACTGCTGTTATGAAAGCACGAACAATGTCAAAATGCGGTGAAAACATTCAAAAGCAACTTATTGGCTGACAATTGAGAATATTGTCTAGGGCAATTCGGTCATCAAAGTGATCAGTATTTTCGGCGGGATTCTTAGTATTAGACGTGCCATTACAGGCAGTGCCTAATCTAGATTCGCCAATGAGTTGGTTTGCGCTTCTTTAGCTGACTGAACTTTCTTTCGATCGCGTTGACCATTGAATTGTTTGGTATCTTCACTTTGCTTCAGTGCATGCTCCGCTGCGCTCTGCTTAGTCTCTTGCAGCGACTGTTTTTCTTCTTGATCAGTCATGTCGTTTTCTTTGGAGGTGACGTGGTCTGCCACTCGATCGTTGAATTTACGTGAAGTGCTGACAGTGGCACGGCGACCGGTGGCCGAAGTCTGAAGTGTCGTGACTTGCTCAAGCAATAGTTCCAATTCGCTTTTTAGAGTGACAATGTACTCTTCCATTTTTGGGGACCAGATTTGATCTTTCAAAAGCATTCTGACGTGCTGAATTTCTTTGCGTTGTTTTTGGATATCGATTCGTAATTGCAGGTTCTCTTGTCTGGCGTCTTCAGTCAAACATTGCTCCATTACACGTCGAATTTCGTCGTCAGGCTTTTGGAATTCGTTGTAGGCGTGCTCGCTCAAGTACATCCATGCACCGAGCGCTCTCGTTGTAACCTCGAGGCTCTCATGCATTACTCTTGCCATTTCTGTGTCTCTAGAGCAAAAACAAATTATTGGTGTTGCGGCGGATTTAGGATTGCGTCTGATTTCGCGTAACAGTTCGAACATCTGTGATTCGTCAAAGTGTAACGTAGCTACAATCATGTCGAAAGTATTCGCAACTAGTTCTATTTGTGCATCGCGCATTTCGGTAACAAACGTTAGATTGTGACCTCTCAGAATCCGCTCGAGCGAGCCACCTCCCTCCGCAGCATGTGCAATCAGTATTGTGCTCATTTGATGTTATTGCTGATGATTGAGGGTATCTATGTAATTATGATTGGTGGCGCTCCGTGATTGGATACGGTGCTCAACAGTTAGTATCCCTACGGCAGGACATTTTGATACTAATGCGACCTGTGTGAAAACTGAGTTAAAATCGGTCGTTTTTTCTGTTTAGAACCAACTGTCGTTGCAGGAGAACCAACACTTAACTCGATTGCCTTGATTGCGATGGTGAACCGGCGGGTGGTAGTTGATGTTAGCGCCGTATACAACAGACCATGACCCGTTGGTTTATTTGCCGCTGCGTGGGCTGGCTCCAGGAGCCGCGAGTACAGGGTCTCCACCGGTCCAAGCTTTGTTGTAGAGGTTCGGCGTTTGCACTCTGCTTCGATCGCTCAGCACTTCAGCTCCTACCAACGATCGCAATTTCTCATATGCTTCGGTCAATGTCGTGTCCTTTCCGTTGCATTGAAGCGCTTCGATCAGTCGGCGTGTGAAAACGCTGTTTGGATAATTCTTTGATTCCCACGAGATCTGGTCGGCGAGGCTGGAACATAGTATGACCTGTCCGCTTCCGACGTTGAGTTCGCTGACATCCAGTTTTGTTCTGCTTAAACCTTTGCTCGCTGAATCGTTTGAATCCGTGTCGTCATCATCGTCTTCGGCTTCGGATATTTTCTTGTTATCTTCACCGGCGGAGCCGCTGTGACAGACATCGAGAACAACTACTACGCGTTTGCTGTGCACTTGCTCCTGAATGATTTTAGTTAGCCATTGCAGGGGAAGTCCAGTCGAAACGAGTTTGAATTTGTCGGTGTCATGCGCGACGAGAAAGTTAACGCCAACATCTTCTTGTGATGGGCTGCCGTGGCTGGAAACGTAAACGACTACAAGATCGCCTTCTTTGGCGTGTTTACCAAGCCAGCCATCACCTAGCTTGGAGATGATCGCCTCCTTTGTGGCACCTGCATCGGTGAGCAACATTACGTGATCTTCTGCAAAATTCTCTTGAGAAACCAAGAAATTTTTGAAATCCGTTGCATCTTTAGCCGCGTATTTTAAATTGATCGAAGTATCTTTGAAATTACTGATCCCGATTACGAGCGCCCATTTGTCAGCTATTTTTTTGTCTTGGGCTGAGGATGCCAGAGTTGCTGCTGTGTAGTTCTGAACTGCGGCACCACCAGGCAATGCCGCGGCGATTTCTTTGGATTGCTTGAGCAGCGGAGTCGCAAGATCCATTTTGTTTTGTTTCGTGTAAAGAGATGCGAGTGCTTCTAAATCACGTGCTTTTTGTGGACTATTTGCGCCGAATAATTTTTCATCAGCGTTCAAAATGCGCTTCAATAGTGGTTCTGCCTGGTCGTATTTCTCTTGCACGATGAGCAGTTTACTCAAGTCTCTAAGGCTGTCGATCACTTGAGTGCTTTCAGATCCCAGTGTTTTTTCAGCTAGTTCAACCGAGCTTCTAAACATTGGTTCTGCTTTCTCGTAATCTTTTTGAGCAAAGTAAATCTCTGCCAAACTACGGGTGGTCAGCGCGATATCAGGATGATCTGCTCCGAGTTTTTCTTTACTGATTTTTAGCGACTTGTTTAATAAACTTTCTGCGTTAGTAAACTTGCGTTCGTCCGCAAAAATGTTTCCGAGCTCAACCATGTCGTGAGCTACCGAAGGGTGATCTGCAGTCAGCAGTTTCTCATCGAGTTGGAGTGCCCGTCTTGCTAATTCTTCCGCTTCAGCATATCGACCTTGGTAGCGAGCAATTGATGCTTGAGTGATCCAGCACTTAGAAATTTCGACGTTATTTTGCCCGAGCGAACGTTCGATAATTTTCGTTGCTTGTTTGCATAAATCTTCTGCTTTCGCGTAACGTCCTTCGTCTCGGCTAACCAGCGCTAAGTCTAGAAGTGCCTTGCCATAATCCGGGTGTTCTTTTGTCAATTTGGCTTCGCGAATCTTTCGGACTTGTTGAAAAGTTTTTCTGGCTTCGGAATATCGGCCTTGTTTCAAATATAGTTCGCCAAGTGGTTCAAGAACGATGGCAACGTGTTCATGATCGAAGCCCATAAGCGATTGAACGCCGAGCAAAGTTGCCTTGTACAGTGCTTCTGCGGCTTTATAGTTGCCTTTTTCGTTCAAAATCTGTGCGAGATTGAATGCTGTGTAAGCATAAAGCCAACTCTGTTTTGACCTGGGATTGGCGAACAACGCCATCGTCTTATCGTTGGTAGCTTTCGCGTCGTTGAGTTTTCCCCACTTTAGATATAGCCGCGTCAGACCGTTGAGAGGCCGGGCCAGTGCTGTGTTCTTGGTACCGACTGTCTTTATGCCAAGAGCAAGCGAGCTTTTTAGAATTTCTTCGCACTCTGGAAATC
>CAZRMH010000059.1:0-26395 GCA_964600935.1 uncultured Candidatus Obscuribacterales bacterium | reverse complement strand
TTGATACCGCCTTTGGCGCCGCCGTAAGGAATATTGACTACTGCGGTTTTCCATGTCATCAACGAGGCTAGCGAATTCACTTCATCGAAATCGACTTCCGGGTGATAGCGCAAGCCGCCTTTCATTGGGCCTCTGGATGAGTCGTGCTGAACGCGAAATCCGCGAAAGGACGCGACTGCGCCATTGTCAAGTTCAACGACACACTCGACCTTTATCTCACGTTTTGGCGACATGAGGATCCGTTCGAGCTGCCCTTGCATATGCAATTCTTTGGCGGCTTTTTGAAAGTAGAAATTGGTTGCTTCAGATGCTTTCATAATGCTGATTCCCTGGACAGTTGTGATAGACCAGATGCTCTATAGGTTATCACCTTGGCGGCCTCAAATGCCGATTTAGTACAGCAAAACTGAAAACCGATTTCGACTGCTCGAGAAAACCAAGTTCGAGTGCTTTCGAAAATCTATTTTGGGAACTCTGGAAAATCAATTTAGAAGCTCAAGTTCAGCTCTCGATTTTGATGACGTAAGTTCCAGTGTCTGCTTAGAGTGCTTCAGTCGAGAACGATGAGTGACGAAACACTTCCTTCCCGTCGAGAACTGTCCAGAGTACAGTCGTTTTGTGAATTTCTTCCGTTGGAATTTCGAATAAGTTGCGGTCGAGAACAATGAAGTCTGCTGCTTTTCCGACTTCAAGGCTGCCTGTGTTTTTGTCCTGATGTTGAACGTACGCGCCGTTGATTGTATATGCGGCGATCATTGAAGCGAGGTCGGCCGCTTCGGCCGGCAGCCAAGGATCTACTTTTGTATTTCCAGGTTCCCGGCGTCGGATGCTGACTTCGATAGCATCCAATGGGTTGAGAGAACTTACCGGCCAATCGCTCCCAGCCGCTACGACTGCTCCTGATTTCAGTAATGATCCAATCGGATAGAGCGCCTGTGACCGTTCACTTCCTAAATATGGAATGGTCAAGTCTTTGATGTATGAATCTTGTTGAGCCCAAAACGGTTGGAAATTTGCAGTGACGTGCATTCTGCGGAAACGCGGAATGTCTTCGTCAGTTACCATCTCGAGGTGCGCGATGTGGTGACGCAAATCGTGCTTGCCGCTTTTGGCAAGAGCAATTTCGAATGCATCCAGTGAGGTTCTCACCGCCCGATCGCCGATCGCATGTATGTGAACTTGCACCCCGCCTTCGGTTAAGCCGATAACCGCTTTGTTGATTTGCTCAGGAGTAAACAAAAGCTTTCCGCAATTTCCATGTTTTCCATTGTAAGGCGCGAGAAGGGCTGCAGTGCATGCTTCGATCACACCATCCGCAAATAACTTTGCGGAAGTTACTCGCAGGTTTTTGCCGCGAAAATTTTTTTTCTTCTCTATTACTTGAGTGACTTGCTCGTCTAATCCATCAGCTTTGACTTCGATTGCTGTGGTTACCTTTAAATTTAGTTTGTCGTCGTTGTCGAATTTCGAATAGGCATTCAAAAGTTTGTCGTTAGTCCAGGCATCCTGGATTGATGTGATGCCGAATGAATTTGCCAATTTCTGTCCGCGTTCTAAACCATTGAAATAAGTTTGTTCATCGCGCTCAGGAATTTTTTCTGAAATCAGCTTCATTGCTGATTCACGAAGAGTTCCAGTTGGTTCGCCTTTTTCGTTGCGCTCGATTCGACCGCCTTCAGGATCTGGCGTGTCTTTATTGATGTTGGCGAGTTCCAAAGCTTTGCTGTTTGCCCAACCCGAGTGATAGTCCTGCGATTCGAAAAACGCGGGCGCATCCTTAATCAGCGCATCCAAATCTTCTTTATTAGGATTGCCGTCTTTGAAAACCGGCAAATTCCAACCACTTCCGCGAATCCATTTTTTCGACTCAACTAGCTCTTTATGGTTTTCAACATATTTTTTTATGGTGTCATGAACAGCATTTTTTGTTTTGCACTCGAGTAGACTGCAGGTTCCCAGGTCTACACCGCCGTCGACCAGGTGGACGTGACTGTCATGGAGTCCGGGCAACACCATTTTGCCTTTCAGGTCGATTATTTGTGTTTTCGAACCTTTGAAATGTTTTGCACCAAATGCGGTGCCGATGTAAACGATTTTCCCAGAGCGAACCGCCATCGCTTCCGCCCAAGTTCGAACAGCGTCAACTGTGTAAATTGCACCGTTTGTGATTATATAGTCGGCGTTTTGTTCTGACATTTCTGCTGACGCGGTTGGAGTGAGAGCCATTGCTGACAAAAACATTCCAAATGATATCAGTCTTTTGATAGTCAGTGTTTTCTTCAACGTTTAGTACCGAACTTTAGTTGCATCGAAAAATTTTAGCAGTAAAAGTTCCTGTCATACGAAAGTTCAATTCGTACGAACTTCGAGTCATACGAAGAATGTTCGTGCGAAAGTTCTAGTCGAGCGAAACCTGGGAGCGCCGGCTTCGACTTAAAATACCGGAGTCGCAATCGGTTGCATTGCTTTGAAAATCATCGCAGCTTGTTCTGGTGAACGAACTCGTGACTTTTGATAGTCTTTCACATGTTTGACGATGAAGTCGGCGCGCATATGCGGTAACATTGCCGGCACGCGAATTACCTTGATGTTGCGGCTGGTGTAGCACTCTTCAATGATTCCGCTCAGTCGTTTAGTGAATTCTAGATCTTCTCTTCGGACGTCTGTTTTGTCGAAGAACGGTAGTTCCTCGATCAAAAATGCCAGGTCGTATTGTGATGGATCGACGGTCGAAAACGCTGGCGGGACCGGTAAACCGTCGGCTATGTAATAAGCCTCGCCATCGAAGGCACCGCGGTCTAAAAAGATTGGATTATCGAAATCCAGAATTGATGCTTCCGCCGACAATTGGCGATGCAGCACGTGCGATTGGAACTTCTGGCGGTCTACCCAGGGAAGGTATTTGCCTTCCTTGATGATCTTGGTTGCAAGTTCATGGAGAACCTTGTAACCCATCATCTCCAGGTGCGTAATGATCGTGGTCTTTCCGACCGATGGTCCGCCTGTAATTACAATTCGCATTTATTACCGCCAAACGCCTGGGTATTCAGTCAATATCCAAATCTCTTAATAAGAAGCGGATAAACCGTCTCCTCAACTTTATGACCAGATACACCTCAGATCAAGCTAAATTCCTGCAATCTTGTGGGAATCCCCACATTCTGGACGCGATCTGAGCGCTCATCCACACGTAGTTTCCGCGGATTCACGCGATTTCCGTGGCGAGGAGGGGCTGATTTAGGCAGAGCATTAGAAGGAACTTATTCTGTTTTGTTTTCGAAATCAGCTGCATCCAGTTTTGATTCCCTGGGTTTTTCCATTGTCTCTCGGATCTTGGCGAGACTGGCTTCGGCTGCGGTGGTTCCAGCTTTTATGGCTCGATAGGCATCGTTCTTTTTCAGCGACAACAAGCCAATATTGTTGACGTCAGGATGAATTAGAATATCTGCCTCTTTCAGTTGTTCGCTGTCAACGCGGCACAAGATCATGTTGATGACTCTGTTTCCGACACTTCCGATTTTTTTGAATTGCTTTAAGTCGTGACCAGTCAACTTTTCGTCGACGTTCACGGCGATCACAATGTCAGCGCCCATCGCTCTGACTTCCGCCACCGGGAGGTTATTGACGATGCCGCCATCAACAAACAGATCATTATTCATCTCAACAGGTCTGCGCAAGATTGGGATCGCTGAACTGGCTTGCAGAGCTGTCCCCAAATCCCCAGTTTTGATTGTGTGTGATTGTCCATCGCTGAGGCTGGCTGCAATGGCGCAAAACGGGGTTTTGAAATTCTCAATGTTTTGATTCTCGAAACCGACGCTTTTGTTTAAGAACGTGGCGAATTTCTTTCCTCTATAAAGACCGTCGTAATGGTGATGAATCGTGTGCGGCACAAGAAAAACCGGGACCAACGCTACGCGCAACCAGAGTGGAACAGTGAAATATGCTCTCTTGAGTGTGTTGCGTGCCACCATCTTCTCAATGTCGTCGAGTGACGCACCGGCGCAGTAGAGACCGCCCACGATGGCACCGATACTGGTGCCGGCGACGTAGTCGATCGGAATTCCCTCTTTCTGCAGTACTCGCAGAACGCCTATGTGCGCTGCTCCCCGCGTTCCCCCGCCTCCTAGAGCAAGTCCGATTTTCAGACGCTTGCTAGTAGTTTGCGGAACGGCAATAGTGGATGGGTCTTGCGAAATTGATTGAATGAGCGGTCGGTCACTTTCCGCCTGACCGAATACTGGTGTCTGAAGAGTGAGTGACTGGGCTATAAATGCGGCGATACAGACTTTTGCTTTTAAGTTTAAATGGTATCGCATGCAGTATCGTAACCCTTTGCGCCAGGCGCGAACTATCCGGTGCGCTTATGCATAAGATTGCAAAAACGTCACAATTAAATATTTGCCTATTTTACCGGAGAGGGTTGAGCTGCGCACTATCAGCGAGTTCATTGATACGAGCCGTTGCAGAGCAATTCGTCCACATGATTACCTTCTCATAACAGTGCGTGTCGCTGTTCGCGGCGCTTGATAACGTGGGATTATTACTTTAACTCACGAGCGATCCGCCGTACTTACATGTTATAACTGAACTTCTTGGGATCGACCCAGGAATAGGAATCTTTCTCGCCACAGAGGTGACCGGCCTTGGATTTCACGAACGGTACAGCTATGTCTGTAGCACTAACTTTTACCGCCTGGTTCTTCGTGTTCTACTATTATCATGCGGTTGGTATCACTCTCGGCTATCACAGACTGTTGACGCATAAAGCGCTCAAAGTGCCAAACTGGTTGATGTATTTGATCGTCTCCGGCGGCTATTTCGTCTTGATGGGCGGACCAGTTAACTGGGTTGGAGTGCATAGATTGCACCACCAGAAGTCAGACCAGCCGGAAGATCCGCATAGCCCGCTTCACGGTTTCAAACACGCTCTCTACGGATGGATGTTCACCATGGGTGATCGTCAGTCCGATCAAGAGCTGCGCAGGCAAGTTCCGGACTTGCTGCAGAACAAAGTGCTTTCATGGTTCGGTGTCGATCACTGTGCCGAACAAGCTCAGCTCTGTCTCGCTTTTTGCGTTCTATTCAGATTCGTAATCCTCGGTTTGTTCGGTTGGACCGCATTGTTTGCGAACCTCGCCGCTACTGCGATCGTTTTCTGGAGTCCACAACTCGTGAATGCAGTCTGTCACCAGAGATCCCAAGGCTATCGCCTTTTCGATACTCGTGATGAAAGCAGAAACGTCTGGTGGGTTGGGCTGCTTGCTGTCGGAGAAGGCTGGCATAACAACCACCACGCGATGCCACGCAGTGCCCAACACGGGATGGCATGGTGGGAATTCGATGTGACCTGGATCACAATTCAACTTCTGGAAGCTGTTGGACTGGCGAAAGACGTTGTACGTCCAAAATTCGGTCCCAACAAACTTGCAAAAATTCAGGGACCTGGAGTCAGAATTCCGATGGGTACCCAGTCTGCTGAAGAAATCGAGCCGGTAATTGCAGTCACGGTGATCGAGGATGCAGTTCCAGTCAAATCGAAGGAAGAATCTCTGGTCGGCGCTGACCGATAGGACTACGAAACAATTACTCAAAGACCAGTTTTCCTGCCGAGAACTGGTCTTTGATTTTGCGACCGGTTAGAATGTGCTTGGCGCAATTGACAGGACCCCCTTCAATCAGTCATTAGAAGCGCGAATCATGAACTCAGGCTATTACTCAGACGGAACCCAAGGGTTCGATAGAACCAAAGCAGTCGATCCCATGATCGGCAAGGTGCTCGACGGGCGCTACGCGATCCTGACTTTGCTCGGCTCCGGAGGTATGGGCGCAGTCTACCAAGCTAATCAAGTCGGTCTCGATAAACCCGTCGCAGTCAAAATCATGCATCCTCAGTTGATGATGGATGATAGAACCGTTCAGCGTTTTAAGCATGAAGTAAAGGCGATGAGCAGTCTGCAGCATCCCGGTTTGATTAGCATTATCGACGCGGGCACCACGGATTATGGCACCCCATATTTCGTGATGGAGTTTCTTCCTAGCCGTCCACTGTCCGACATTATTCAGGAAGAAGTTTTTCTGCCCGGTGATCGTGTCAAGCGAATTGTCGCTCAGATCGCTGATGCACTCTCGCATGCGCATTCGAAGAACATCATCCATCGCGATCTGAAACCAGCAAATATTTTGGTTATTGAAGGCGTTAAGGACCATGTCAAAATCGTTGATCTGGGTGTAGCGAAACTGATTGGTGGTGATGATGCCGGCGCACTGCAGAAATTGACACAGACCGGAGAGGTTTTTGGCAGTCCGCTGTACATGGCTCCAGAACAGGTTCTTGGTAAACCTCATGATGGTAGAACTGATATCTATCAACTGGGTTGTGTCGTGTTTGAAATGGTAACTGGTGTGCCACCACTGGTGAAGCCTAGTGCGATCATGACGATGAACAGTCATGTAACAGAACCGGCACCGACTTTCAATCAGATCATGCCGGAGCTTCCTATGGATGACGATCTTCGGCAGTTGGAGACGATCGTTCTTAAGTGTTTGGAAAAGAATCCAGCAGATCGATATCAGTCAATGCAGCAGGTTTTGCAAGCTGTTGAACTATCTCCTGCGGCGATGATGTCTGAAACACGTCCGCCTACAGGTCAGCCGTCTACGTATACTCCAGTGAAGATTAAGGACCGGTTCACCACCGCTCAGAATCAAGCAGTTGAGGAACCGCAGGCACCTGTAGAACCTCAACCGAGCAAGGAGAAGTCAATTCGAGTCAGCAACGTCAGTGTAGCGAGATCTCGCGAACATGCGGCTAAGAAAGCTGGTTTCGGGGGATTGCAACGTAATCAACAGGTTTTAATCATCGGCGGATCGATCACTGTTTTATTCGTGTGCATCGTTGCGCTCGTGATTGGAATTTATTCGATTCTGAGTTCTCAACATGCCAATGGCGTTATGGGCAATCCTGCTGTCGCTGCGGATCTGGTGACATTTGAGTATCCCGCTAACTCCTCCGACAAAGTCGATCTTCGGGTTCTGAGTGTCTATCAGGGAACGCCTGAACGAGACGTAGCACCAGGTACGGTGCGAAGGGGTGCTGTCGAAGTTGAAGTCAATGACACCGGTAAGCCCCTTGTATTGGTTCTCAATGCCTACATGCCAACCGTTTGGACCATCAATAAATCCAGTGACAAAGTCAGGATTCACAACGTAATCACCGTCGGCTATCACTATCAAACAGTAAAAGGTGTGCCACCATTATTAGTGCATCCCCAAGTTTATTACGAGTTCGGTAACAAAGACGGCACCATCAGCAAATATAAAACGCATGGAAATGCTTTTGAAGAGTTCTTCTTCACGGAATATGCGAAAACAGGCATCGATGCAGATCCATCTTTTATCGTTATGAAAGCGCGCTTAGAGAAACTGACAAAAAGTCACTTGCACAATTTCCAAGGCGTTTACAGCACCGGCAAATTCACGGTGCAGTAGCCCGTTCTCTCGTGTTAAAACGGTTTCGCTCCTTAACCTGTTCTTAGTACCAAACCGGTAAGTTTGAATGTGGAGTCATCCGCAGTCTGCCCGAGGTACGATATGACATTTTTGATAGGCCGGCTTGAGTTCTCAGGTCCGTATAAATCTGGCGAAGAAATCGACGCGCGTCCCGGTCTGTTCGCAATTCTATGCGAGACAGAGCAAGAATATGAGCTGTTGGAAATTGACCACGCCGAGAGGCTTTCCTCTTGTCTCGACAATGACGAGTATGTCAGCAATCTTTCGTTTTACCAGGAAAATTGCTCAGGTAACCTATGCGCTGCTGTTTACTACACCGACACTCTTACCAAGAAAGAACGCGTTCAATTGCGTGATCAGTTACTCGCTGGTCTGCGCTCAGAAGAAGGCGAGTTGATCGCGTCTTAGCAGCACCTGCGCAAGATAATGGTGCTTAGCGCCATAAGTAGTTCCATTTGTAGGTTAGCTTCAGTGGCTCCATCGGCGAGAGTGTGACATTCCACGTGCTCTTACCCATGCCATTGACAGTATTCCACCAGTGCGGCCACGAGTACCAGTGCCACCATAAGGCAGAGGAACTCGGATCTGTTGCCATATCTGAATCCTCGAAAATGTTGATCATCTCTATCTTTCCAGCATGATCGACACTAGACATTTTGCCAAGGACAAAACGTTTTACTTCTACTTCCATTGGTTTCTGAGAAAAATTTGTAAGCTCGATGTTACCTTCTAAGTCAACGCGACTGTAGGAATTGTCATCGATCCGAGCCGCATCATTTGTGCGTTTTGTCTCTCTGTCTGATTTTGTCACCTTGACGTCAATTGCTGCTGTCAGCGGAACGTCGCAAGAACTATTTGGCGCCGTGTATGTTGATGTGCCCTGCGCAATCAGTTTATTGTCCTTGAGAATAAGAACGGGTGCGGTTGTTAGCGGTTGACTTGTTTTGTTCAGTAACCGAATGTTGTGCATTACTTTCGGCGCATTAAAAGCTCTTTCCATCTCTCGCTTGTTCGGAGTGTAGTTCATATGAACTTCCGAAGGTGGAGAGAATGGCATGGTTAGCGTGTATACGTCTTTATACTTCATCGTGTACTCGCTGATCGGAACCACCATTCGCTGACCTTTCTTCAGCGTAATGTGATTTGCAGTGAAGATAAAGAGATCTTCGCTCTTTGATCCACCATTAACTTCTGGTTGATCGGCTCCGGATACGAACGCATCACCGAAACTTGGTCCAATCGTGCCATTCGTTGCTCCATGTAGCATAGGGGCTTGCGACATAATTGAATTGCTGAATGCATGTGCCGTTTGACCACCTCGAAAATGCGGCGAGAGATTTGCTGCGATTTGTTGAATTGAAATTGGATCTGTATTGTCTGCGAATGCAAACGTTGGAACACCGATGACAAGATTGCAATTGACGTCTTCCAGGTCGACGAGTTCATTGATCAGTGTGGCTTGAAGTTTCACATCAGCCGTCCCATCGGTATGCAAATTGACCTTGTAACTCGGAATCCAGCGCAATCCTTTTTGCAAGTACACCATTCCAACTTCTGCTGTGTTCTTCGCGGGGCCATCCCACTTCAGTTTCAAGTTGAGAAGATTTCTAAATTCTTCGTTCGAAAGTTTTTCTTTAAAGCCGTTTTTAAACGATATGGATTGGATGTGATCGAGGCTTACGACTGACGTTCCGCCAACCGTTTTCAACAAAACCATATTGGACTTTTGTGGTAATTGCTCGTCCGAATTGGGCGGACTCGTTTCATCCAGCTCTTCTGAAGATCTTGTCGGAATACCGATGATGGTGGCGTCATACGAAATAATTTTTTGATTGAGCGCGTTAGCGCCGCTGACTTCTTCGACATGGACGTCCGCGCCAGGATTTCCCTCGATTAACTCTTTCATCGATAGTGACGTTCGAGGAATCGACACGCGCCGAGCTCCGGCAACCACGCTTGCCAGTTTTGCGCCCTTCTGTACGCAGTAGGGAAAGAACGTTCCTAACACTGGTGCCGGTAAGTAGTCCATTACGACGGAACCGTTGTTTGTCGGCATCGTTCCCTCGTGGAGTACGAAGGCATGTCCATCTTTGAAGACGGTCACCTCTTTCACCGGCATACGCGCGAGCGCGCTCAGTTTCGGCGCCAGTTCTGCGGCTTGAGCCTGGTCAATTGTCGCGAACAGGCACAGCGAAGCTGCCAGTAATAGGCGGAATGCAGACATGCGTTTTCCTCTATCTTTAGTAATGGGTAACCAAGTCAAGTGTAGCAATTTGTCTGCGTTCGAGAACTGGAGATTTCCCTAGTTTTTGATCGTTCGAAAAACGCTCGGAAAATCGCTTCCAGGTCGTCGATTATAAAAGAGAATCGGGCAGTCAAACTGCCCGATTCGTTGACGCGAGTGGATGCGTCGGAGTTTTTTCGACGAATAAAATCGCCTGATTTCTTACTTAGCTTTTGGTTTCCAAATCGGATCTTGGAATTTGTCGCTCGATGGTTTTAACCAGCGAGTCATAGTCATCTTCTGTTGGGTGTAGAACTGAATTCCTTCGCGACCCTGCATATGAAGATCGCCATAAAACGAGGTGTTCCAACCAGTGAATGGGAACCATGCCATTGGTGCTGGAACGCCGACGTTAATGCCGATCATTCCTGCATTGAAGTAGCGTTTGAATTCGCGAGCGGCGGCACCGTCGTTAGTGAAAATTACAGCTCCGTTTCCGAACTCGCAATTATCTCCAACAGCAATCGCTTCTTGAATGTTTTCGCAGCGCACCACCGACAATACCGGTCCAAAAATTTCCTCTTTGACCACGGACATCTCCGGTTTCGCTTTGTCAATAACCGTTGGTCCGATGAAGTAACCGTTAGGCGCGTCACTGACTGTATATTTGCGTCCGTCCAAGGCGATATCCGCGCCCTCTTTTTCGCCTTTGTCGATCATATTGCGAACGTGTTTCAAGTGCGCTGAGGTGATTACCGGACCCATATCCGGTTCGCCAATGTCTGTTCTACCGACTTTCATTTTGGCGGCTGACTCGACCAGCATCGGAACGAGTTTGTCGGCGGCGCTTCCGACCGGCAGCGCGAGACTGCCCGCCATGCAGCGTTCTCCCGAGCAACCGAAGGCTGATGCTTGCAGTGCTTGTGCGGTCTGTTCCATGTCGGCGTCAGGCATGATGATGATGTGATTTTTGGCACCACCGTTTGACTGCACGCGTTTGCCGTTTTTTGTACCAGTTTCGTATATGTATTTTGCGATTGGCGTGGAACCGACAAATGAAATCGCTTTGACGAGTTTATGCTCAAGCAGTGCATCGACCACATCCTTGCCGCCGTGGACGATGTTGAACACGCCCTTTGGAAGGCCTGCTTTGATAAGCAACTCTGCTATCAGCATGCTTGACAGCGGCACTTTTTCCGATGGTTTTAAAACGAATGCGTTTCCACAAACCAGAGCGATCGGATACATCCAGAGTGGTACCATCGCCGGGAAATTAAACGGTGTGATGCCGACGCACACGCCGAGTGGATGTCGCATCGTTTCACAGTCGACATTGCGAGCGATGTTTTCAATCGACTCACCCATCATCAGGCTCGGTATGCCACAGGCGAATTCGACGACCTCGATACCACGTTGAACTGAAGCGCGCGCCTCAGCGAGAGTCTTACCGTGCTCACGTGTAACGCATCGGGCGATCTCTTCGTAGTTGGCATCGAGCAAGGCTTTGAAGCGAAACATCACGCGGGCGCGTTCGACGACCGGCACATCTCTCCATTCCAAATACGCCCGGTGTGCTGCCTGGACAGCGCGATCGACGTCGTCGGCTTGACCCATCGGCACCTTGGCTATCACTTCGCCTGTCGATGGATTGAAGACTTCCGAGAATTCCGTGGCGCTGGAATCTACCCAGTCACCGTCTACCAAGAGTTTGCACGTTGTTACGGCATTGCTCTGTGTGACCGCCATCTGCCAATTCCTCCTAAAGGATACGTCTGCTGAAATCCGCTGCAGGGGTAAGTTTTTCACCCGGCTGCGATTTTGTGTTGCGACATATAAAGGATATATCGCCTTTGGTCTACTGACAACATGTTGTGGTGCCCTTGGCTTTCAATCTGCCACCACATATAATTACTGATGAAAAACTCTTTCTTTCAAAAACGGCACGGCTAGCTGTTTCTCAATGGCAACACCTGACTAATTGCGAAATGCTAGAAGTTTCTAATCTGAATGAATCTGTGAACCATCTCATCTCTCTGTCATCCTGGTTGAGAAGTTCGTCCGAAGTAACTACACGCCTATTGGAATCTTTTGCGATATCACTATGTCGGAGCGTCTGAAACAACTCTTCCCTATAAAAGGACGCTACGCCTACTTCATGAGTTCGTCTAGTGGTCCAATCCCGCGCTCGACCTTTGACGCGGCTGACTCGTTCAATAAAATATTGATGAATGAAAGTTCTTCAAATTTCGATGCCTGGATGAGTGTTGTCGATAGAACGAGAGAAAGTGCTGCAAGGCTTCTTGATTGTGATTCTAAAAACGTAGCCTTTGTGAAAAACACGGGCGCGGGTTTGTGGCTTGCCTCGCGCATGATCCCTTGGGAGCCTGATGACGAGATAATCTTGCCTGAGCATGAGTTTCCTTCAAACATTTTCCCCTGGCTTTCTTTGGAACCGCTTGGTGTAAACATCAAATGGTTGCCGTCTGAACGCGAAGATATTCCTCGTCCGCTTGTGACACCGAACTCGGTGGCAGCGATGATCACGGAGAAGACGAAACTCCTCGCCGTTAGCTTCGTACAATATGATGACGGTTGCCGTCGGGACATGAATGAGCTTGGAGAACTTTGCAAAAAGCACAACATAACTTTCGTAATTGATGCAATTCAGGGTCTCGGGGCAATGCCGTTTTCCGTTCGTGAATGCCATGCAGATTTTGTCGCAGCCGGCTCACAGAAATGGTTGCTCTCCCCTCCAGGTGTTGGTCTCTTGTATGTCGCGCAGAAGTGGTTGGATGAGCCCTGGGTGCCAAATTTGGGATGGCTGTCCGTTAAGGATCCGTTTAACACCGAGTTCAGTAATTTCGCTGCAACTGAAGAACGATTGTATGATTCGGCAAAACGTTTTGAAGAGGGAACGCCCAACTTCCCGGGCATCGCGGCTCTGGGCGCCAGTATCGACTTGATTCTCGAAGAAGGTGTCGAGAACATTTCTAAGCGCATTCATGCGCTGACGAATCGTTTGGCTGGCGCATTGCAAACGCTTGGATGCAAGGTTGTCAGCCCACGCTGGGATAACTATTGGTCAGGCATTGTTTCTTTTCATCATCCCAGATTGAACGGAAATATCGTCTATCAAACTCTCTTGGATAACGCTGTTTTGACAACGGTAAGGCACGGTTGGATCCGAGTTGCTGTGCACTTCTTTAATGACGAAAGCGAAATCGATAAGCTGATTGCCATCGTAAAAAATCTAGATCTTTTGGAAACGGGCCCGCTTTCCTGAAAGATCGACTGGATGACAAAGCTTTTTAGAAGGTCGCCCCATCAAGATTTTGAGTTGCCGCTTCTGATTATTCTGCCGTCGGCGTTTCCATCTGCAAGGCGGCAGGCTTAGGTTCGCTTGAAACTGATTTTCCTTTGACGCTCTTCTTATTCTGTTTGGAGTGGCTCGCTTTTTTGCTCGACCGCTTTTGTGCTGACGCTGCGTTCTCGACCTGATCTTCGTATTGGGCAGTCTCCTGCTTCTCCGTGGCATTCGGATTGGTCTGCGCTTGTGTCGATTCTGGAACAGCCGCAACGTCGAAGCCGACCGGCCCGTCGACATCGCGCTTCATGTCGATCTCGAATGTGACTGACGGAACGTTTGCAGTCGGCGGAAATTCCGGTATTTCAAACTGACTAACGAGGTTAACGGCTTTGACTGCCGATTCTCTGAAATTCGTTTCGGCTGCCACATCTCGTTCCACATCAACAGCCGGAGTGAAGTTGGTGACTTTACCGACAAGCATCCGATCGCGGGTTACGGTGACGCTCACGGTTGCATGTCCAGGACCAACATCTTCGTTCTGCCAGCGCGCGTATACAGCCCTCGCAACACGTTTGTACCACTCCTCCCAGGTTATCTCGGTGTTAGCAATTTGATGCGTGCCAGGCAGACCGAGAGCCACCGCTTTCAGTGGACGGTGAGTGGGATCGATGAGCGCTTCTGCATAAACTGGTTTCAGTCCCAGCGCAGTTGCACTTTGACCTTCCGGACGCTCTGAATACCACATACCGCCGAGAGTATTTTTAATCAAGCCCGGATTTACTGTTGTTGCCTCATAGCTTGAATTCCAGCAAACAACGCCATTCCGTGGAGTCTTGATTGCGATTTGATATCCGGGAACGCGAGTTGCAGTGACACTATGGATGGTGGGCGTCAGTAAACTATGTCCAGGCGTGCTGGTCGCGAGTGATGTTGCTGGCACTGGCACGGCTGCGTATCCGGGCGCATAAGCGGTCACGCCTTCCTTTGATGGCGGCTGTGGAGCGGCCTGAAGCGAGCCGTGTCCAGCGCCGTTTAGCGGGAGTGCGTGAAAGTTCGAGATCGTGCCATGATTCGGATCGTATGTGGCAATGCCACCATGGGTGGTGATTTGCTGCAAGGGGTAGACGTGACCTGGTACGTATGTCGATACACCCTTTTGAGAATGAACTGTTGAAATCTCATAGCCTGGGACGTAAGAGCTCACACCCTTTTGCGATGACACGACTGCGGAGCCGGAGGACGTATGTCTGACTGTTGAAATTCCCGGAGTCAGAGTGTAACTCGAAATCGGAGCGATCGGATGACCAACTCTTCCTGAGCCGCTAAACTGTTCCACATTGCTTGGCAAAAATGGACGTTGTGAAACATCGAGAGTTGGTACTTGTTGGTTGCCGTGAAACTGTGTCAGTTTCGCACTGGTTGGATAGAAGTATTGCGGAGTCTCCGCGCGCAGTGGCGCGCTTTTTCTCGTTTGTCCTGGTATCACTTTGAGTGATGGATTGAGTGTCGCTTCGTTTTTGATTCCACCTTGTAAAAAATCGTCCGTCGATTTCCCTTGCAGTTTAGTGGTATCGACTTTTCCCTGCAATTCCGCGGCCCATGCTGGTTTTGGTTGGACCGCCCGCGCTAATCCCAGTCCGCAAATTAAAGATAGAATGACCAGATTGTTTAATTGATAACCGGACATAGTTTTTGCTACACGTCGTTCTAACAGTTTAACCACTCCAAATTTCATGCGTCGTTCCGCTACTTACCAGCCGCTAGCGGCATCGGCGGCGTAGGCCGCTGCGGACTGCGCCCGGTTTGATTCGCCACGCGCAGAGCTCGCCATGCCTGCTGCCTGCGGACATTCTGAAACTCGTGCTTCGGCACGTTCAGCGGCTTTGCGCGCTTCGCTCGCATAATATCTCGACTGCGATGCGGCTGACTGTTTCGCTGAACGATCGTTGCCACTTCGTGCTTGATCGCTGTATGCAACCGCTTGTGAAGCCATGCTTCTGGCGACGCCGAGTTCATACTCGATCGCATCACGAGCTGATTGACTAGCTGAGGAATTTGGATTTGAACCAGCAGATGCGGCGTTTAGCTGCTGCATTCTCTGAAAAATATTTCCAAAACCCATGCCACCATTTCCAACGATTTTGCGTTCGAGCAAATTTGAAATATTGAACTTTTGACCGATACCCGGATTCATCTGAGCGCCGCTGCCTATGCCGGCTTCCAGTGGCGGCATCCCCTGTCCCATCATTTGCATTGGATTGATCTGCTGCATGGGCATCTGCTGCATTTGCTGCATGGGCATCTGCTGCATTTGCTGCATGGGCATCTGCTGCATTTGCTGCATGGGCATCTGCTGCATTTGTTGCATGGGCATCTGCTGCATTTGTTGCATGGGCATCTGCTGCATTTGCTGCATGGGCATCTGCTGCATCTGTTGCATGGGCAGTTGTTGCATCGGATACTGCTGCTGCATTGGCATCTGATTCATTGGCTGTTGCATCATATAGGGCTGCATCTGTTGCATTGGTCTCTGCATCTGCTGCATGCCACCGCCGGCACCATTACCCTGCCACGAATTCATCTGGTTGAGCATGTCTTGCATCTCGGATTCGGACATGGCGCTGTCCTGAGCGAAAGCCGTTTGAGCTGCTGCGATCAGCATGATTGCGAGAAGCGGCATCAGAAACCGGTATCGAGAAACTCGCTCAATACGAGGCAGCAACCGGGTTTGGCTGCTCAAAGGCGAGAAACTTGAATATAATTTAGCTTTCATACTCCTGCTTCTGTCGGGTTTCAGGCACGTGCCTGTCGCAGCTTCCTCAAGTGATCATCATCCGTCAACTCAGGAACTTCCCCGCCAGAAAGCCGAACTTCCACGTTCTGTTTCATTAAACCAAGTCTTTTCAAAACCCAAGAATCGATGCGGTTCTGGGCCAGTTTGTCTTTCAAATGTCGGATGCTGGTGAGGAAGCGTCCATCTTCGAAGGTTCTGCGGGTATCACCTGCCCCCAGACGTCGACCATGAGTGCAGTGCAGAACATCGACGATATTGGTGCAGGTAATCGGTCCGAGAACCGCTGCTTCAAACGTTGGTAATACTGTGTCTTCGCCAGCGCTGAACTTTAGAAAGTCGATTTGCAGCCATGTGCGGCTGTTGAACTTAATCTTGAGCACGACGGGCTCACAGATGAGCGAGTTGAATGAATGCGGTCCGATATCGCGCATGCACGCCGCGCGCGCGTACGTATAGGCCTCAATCGCGTTGGTGGACAGAAAGCTGTAGTTGTTGCGACCTGGTTCTAGAAACCCAGTGCGCGCGATTTCCCAGCGACGGTAACAGTTGGTACCGTGATACAGGAAAATCTCGTTCGATTCCTCATCATAGTCGAGCCCGGGCCACTCCTGTGCAAATTCTGCAAGGCCTGGAGGTACTTGGTGGTCGGGAAAACTGTTCAGAATCGGATCCTTTATATCGAACTATTCTGGGCCCATCTGCTTCCTTTTTTGTATTGGTTCTAATACCTCCAATTTCCCTATGCCCTTAAAAGTCGAGATCTTAAACGGCAATTGAGATTAACTCCTGGCCTGGTTCGCACGCCAAAATCCGCCTCCTTAGAAGGCCAATCTTCAATCCTTTTGATATTTTGTCGAGGGCGATTTTGGAAACGCCGCAAATGCTTTTCTCTGGGTGGCTTTGAGAACGAACACTACTCCATGTGCTTTTCTTTGGCCGTTTCTATGGCTTGAAATGCGTCCTGGATTGCCTGTTTAACTTGAGCAATACTCTCGTCGGCCGAGACTCTAACCTGGGCTGTCCAATCCTGACGTTGTTTCGCCAGATCTTCTTGCATTTGTTCGCTCAATTGTTCGAGCTCCAGGCAGCTCGAGCTGATGTGGGTTTCCAGAGCGTTGTCTGCTTTGGTCCGGCACTCGTTCAACGCGGCGATGGCTTGTTGCTTTTCTCTGCTGAAGGCTGGTTCATCCTCGACTCTGGACGATTCGGATGTCTTCATGCAGGCTTCGTCGTTGTCGATGATTTGTTGTTTTGCTGTCTTCAAACGACTTTCAACAGTCGTGATGATTTCTTCCAACTTCGAATTGGTGCTCTTGAACAAATCTTCAAGACCAAACTGTTGCCCTTTTCCGACTGACTCTATGGTGCTGAGGCATTCTTTCGTCAACGAGTTGAGCTGGGACTTGGCGTCGTCGATACTGGTCGTCAGACCGTTCAATTGTTTCTTTCGAATCTTCTCTGATTGTTCTTCGAAATTACGCTTCATGTCGAGTAACATCGAACGGAAAATGTCTTTGTTTTCCAGCAACCTTGGCAAGACCTGCTTGGCATACAGATCCAGGTGGACTTGTTTGATGTCTGCTCTGCAGCTGTGAACGAGATAGTTTACGCTGTTGCCAAATTCACTCTGGCTGGCCGTGAGCTTCTCGGATGCACGATCCCAGGAGCCGTCGATCTCGACCGTCATCGATCCGACGTTGCGGTCTAGCGAGCTGACGATGGCGTCAACTTCTTCATTCAGTCGTGTTTCAAATTTGTTGAAACGAGCGAGTAGAAGGTCGACGTGATGATTGTATGTGGCTTCCAGTGCCGTGGTGATTTCTTCGAGTTTCTTGTTGAAATCCGTCAATCTGTTTTGAGCGTGTTCGTTCAAATTGGAACGCGTAGCGTCAGACATAGCGTTTGTTTCGGACTGGAAGTTACTTTCTGTGGCTTCCAATTCCTTCAACATCTCTTTGTGCATCTGGACCACGTTGTCTTCGGCGTATTTGATCAGTTGCTGAACTTCATCACGGGCTTCACTGGATGTTTTCGAGACCTTTGCTTTCACTTCTTCAGAAACTGTTTCCAGGTGCTGCACCAATTGTTCTGTGAGAGTGCCGGTGCTGAGCTCGTTTTGACGTTCGACTTTGCGAGCGTCTTCGATTAATGCGTCGAGTTCACGGTTTAAACGATCGCGAGATTGTTCGCAGCGGCTCGATAATTTTTTGTCAGCCTCGGAGAGTCGCTGATTCAATCTCGCCATAAAGCGGGTCGACTCTGAAATTACCAGTTTGGGCTCGACCGAAGGTTGACTGCGTTGCAATCCGGATGCGGAAAGTGGCTTCAAGTCAAGACCGTATGGAGCTGGCTTATCGTCGACATCCTTATCGGTGAGGAACACACCGGACTCGTCGAGGTGATCCACTGGTTCCGTATGTGGTGGCACCTCTGGAGTCGAAGTCGACGGGACTGAAGGGGCCGATAGTGACGAAACTGAGGACGGTTGTGTTGATACTACCGGCGGTTCTGGTTCTGAAACGTCATCGAAGACTTGAGAAGTCGAAACTGAACTCGGTGTTGCTGGTGACGCCGGCATCTCGTCGGCCAGCTCAGCACTCTCGAAGAAACCTTCTGTCGAAGTTGAAGGCGCTGTCGGAGCTGCAGTCGTGGTCGCGGCAGGCTCAATCACTTCGTCGTAGAAGTCGTTTTCATTGACGACCGGGGCCGCTGCTGGCTCCAGAGGTTCTGTTGCCTGCTCTGGAGCGGTTATCGGCGGTTCCGGCACCGATGGAGCGGTATCGCTAATAAGGTCTGCCGGCGGCTCGATTTTCGCCGTTGCATCATCTGTTTCGGCAGCCGGCTCGGCCGCTTCCTTGGTCGGTTCTGGCGAGCCCGGGGTCACACGTGGCGGTACGCCGCGTCGGTATCTCGAGCGACCTGGTCGGACCGCTGCCGGATCGGACGACATCGTCGTCTCCGGCGCTGTATCTGCCGCCGCTGGTTCGGTCACGGATTGAGCTGCAGGCGTGGCGCTCGTCTCGGCTGCTGGTTCCGTCATCGATTGGGCGTGGGCTGCCATCGCTGGCGATACCAGGCTGGTAGGCTCGGGGTTGAATGACGGAGTGCTGGCGGAACTCGACAAGTCCGCAACTTCAGGTTCCTGAGTCGGGCCTGGAGATGTTAGAGTCGCGTGTCCGCCCGAGAGCTTCTGCAACATCGCTGTATCCAGATCCATCGTCATGCCGCGATTGTCGTCATAGTATGGATCTTGTTGTTCTGGCTCTGGTTCTGGCTTTGTTTCTGCCAAATCCATGACTTTGTCCATCACGTCATCGAAAAGATCGGATTCAGGAGTTGTTTGTTCTGAAACCGCCTGACTGGAAACGTCTGGCACAGTTTCTGATTTCGATTTCGCATCGATTGCTTCGGGCGAATCCATCAGACCATTGAGTGCGGTGGCCAGTTCGTTATAGTTGTCTTGAGCTGCTGGCAGGGATTCTGCGGATGCTGGAGTTTCGTTCGTCGGCTCGGCTGCGGCTGGTCCGTGATGCGGCAAATTCATCCATGGTGCCGGACTGCTATCCGCTTCCGTTGCACCGCTTGTAGTGGCAGGCTCAACGGCTGACGGTGATGGTGCCGCGAACGGTGAGGCGCTCGCTCCGGTGTCGAAGCCGGACGGAGGCTCTGTCGACGGCGTGCTCGGCGGTGGCGTGTCTAAGTCGCGCATCGGAGGCAATTCTAGTTTGCTGCTGCTGCTTGCCGTGCTGAACACTGCGCTATCGGCCGTGAGCATGTCTTTCAAGTTCGTCGGCACGCCGCCGGAACGGCGTCCGCCTTCGGCCCACGATGGTGTGGATGGTGCCTCGTCGGCTGCTTGACCGCTTATTCGTTCAAACAGATTTGCGTCTTTTCCGGTATCTGCCGTCGGAACTGCCAGACTTCCTGGAGATACGAATCCTGAACCTGGTACTGGTTCGTTGACGGGCTGCCAATCAGATGGTCGCGTTTCTTTCTTCTCGATTGCCGGCGCCTGTGAGCTGGCTTCAATGGTGCCTCGACTACCGCTGTTTTCGAATATCGAGTCAACGAAGTCTTTTTCGACGGCACCACCAGCGACACCAGCGGGCCAGGCACCCGATGCGCCGGAATCCGGTTGTGACCGAGCTCCAGCTTCACCGGTCAGCATATCGACCGAGAATTGTTCTGAATAAGTTGCAGGCTGGTTCGCAGGAGCGGCAAACTCCTGTGGCTGCGGAGCGCCACCGTCTGGTTTAAATCGAGCATCCACGACCGGTAATGCGTCATATGAAAGTTCAGACTCCAGTCGCTCTAATCCTTCCGGGATGGCAGGAGCTTCTTGGGCTCTTCTCAGGGCGACCTGATTCATCTCGTCGACGTTGTGAGTGGTCAAATACCACGCCGGCATTGAAGGAACTTTTGTTTCCGCCGAACCGTTTGATTCTTTGGGCGCCAATTTTTGATCAATAACGATAACCTGATGGTCGCCGGTCAGGATTGATGGGATGTCTGGTGACAGATTCAATGATGCCGGTTGCGAAGACGCGCCCGGGGGCTGAAATCCACCCATGTCAAATGCTGGCGGCGGGGTCAGCGGTTTAAATTCATCGGCCGGCGAACTTTGCAGGTTGGCCGCGGTAGCCGGTGACGATGTCCATACGCCGCTGCTCTGACTGTTGTCGGGAACGGCAGCGTCTCCGGGGGGAGCGTATTTGAGATGCTCTTCGGCTTCTTTGGCTTCGTTAGCTAAGTAAGCCTGTGTCAGCAGGCTCACTTCTTCGTTGAGAAGCTCTTTGTTTTCAATAACTTTAGCGGTGCTTGGTGGCGTCGGCGGTGTCTGTCCTTTCAACTTGTCGGTTGAAAGAATTGGCGAGAAGCAAGCTTTCACCACGCTTTGCATCCGGTTCTCTTGCTCGCCCTCTGGTGCAAAAATCAGATTGCAGATCAGTCCGAGCTCCATAACCTGTTTGGCGGCATTGGGACCCAGGTCAGCGCCGAGGAACGCGAGCATGGCTTTGGCAGGCTCTTCCGGACCACCTTCGTCCTGCGCCATCGTGCGACGAGAACCTGATTTGCTGTACAACGTGCTGAGTTGACGAAGATCTTTCAATTTTTCCTGGCTCAGTGTCGGACGCGGTTGAGCGGAGAGATAGTTGAAATCGAGACCTTCAAGAAATGCTTTCTGTGCTTTTTCTCTAAACAGGGTATCGATAAAGCGCAGTTCGAAGGCACTTGGGGAGATCGCTAATACCCAGCACTTTCCATCGACTTTATCGACGACAACACACATATCCTTGACCCGAAAGGCGTCGGGAGCCGCTTCGGTGCTGCCCTGCTGACCTCGTGCAAAGGAGGTCATGCCCGGCGGTTTCTTCGCCGGCTCCAGGAGAAATATTAGTGTGCCCGGCTCGAAAAGAGAGCCTTCTTCTTTCGCCCATTCTCCCAGGTCGACTGGGTTATTGCGAGTGAAAGCGCGGATGTAAGGCTTTACGTCCTGCGATCTAACCTGGTTTTGACGAAGCATTGAATGCATAATTTTGTCCCGTATCTTGCCTTAATTAAATTGATTCGTTTCTGCAATCGAAAGTTTCTGGTCTATCCGCCTGCGGCTTGCGCAATTTCTTCGAGGGCAGTGCGCTTGTGCTCGGCAATCAGCGCCAGTACTCGTTTCGTTTCCTTGTCTATTGAGTCTCTGGCGGATTGTCCGTCATCTGCTAGTTTGTTCACGCATCTGCTGTGTGCGGATTTGATTTCTTTCTCGACTTCTTGAGCGACAGTTTGAACGCTGTCACCAGCATCCCTTGTCAGTTTATCGAGATTGTCTTCGAAATCTTTTCGCATGGCAGCAAGCTCGTCGCAAATTTCTTTTATGGTTTCTGTTTTCGTAGACTCTAGTTGTTCGCGTGTAGACTTGGTTCCCGACACACGTTCGTCCATGCGGGCGAGGAATTCGTTGTGCATATTGTCGGCATTTGTGACGGTGTCATGACAAGAATTTTTCAATGTTTCCAGCGCCGAAGTGGCCGCGGTCAGCAGTCCTGAACTCAAATCCTGTGTCACCTGTTTGAGGTTGGAAGTGGCTTCAGCGTGAGTTTGGGTGATTTCTCTACTGACCTTTTCCAGCTCTGTTTCCAATTCAGATTCGTGCTCCTGTACCAGTTTAACGAAAAACTGATTGATGTCTCGATCGCTTTCCGAGCTGGATTCGTCGACGTCTGCAAGGGCCTTTTCGATTTCGAGGTTGATGTCGGCTTTTGATTTGCTGGCCCCCTCCTCGACTTTCTTGTATTGCGTTTGAAATTCAGCAGATAACTTTTGCATGATCTGAGAGAAGTGAGTTTCAATGGCACTCGCCTTCTGCATGTAATTTTTGTACAGTTGCGCAACGATTTGCTTTTCGCTGCCTTTCGATTCCCAAACACTCTGATCAAGTTTTTGCTGAAGGGTGTTGGTGAGCCCGTTGGCGTGGGTTCTGATTTCTTTGCCCACTTCAAAATTGCTGCCCATCAAACTGGCAACATTCTGTTCGAATGTTTTATCGAACTCGCTGGATAGCTCATGGTCAACGTCGTTGAGCCGGTCGTTCAAGCCGGCCTTGATAGCGTCGACTGATTCACGAACCAATTCACCGATGCGGCGAAGCTCCTCAGTGAGCGCATCTGTGTGTTCTTTGCACTTTTCTATTTCGTTGTCTTTGAGCTTGGCCAGTTTTTGCACTGACTTGTCCATAAGCTCGTGCAGGTCGTCTTCGATCTCTTTTGATTTGTCTTCCACGACCGATGAGTGCGTCGCTGCCGTGGTGCGTTGTTGCGCCGAGTGCTTGTTGGCTGAACCGGTCAGCTTCGCGATCGAGTCAGCTTCAATATTCGACAGCGATTCAGTGCCGCTGTCGTAAATGATTTGGAGTTTCTTTCCTGCCAGCGTCATCGGGGTTTCTCCTTGGTGAGAATCTTGGGTCAGTGGGGAGCGCGTGTTCTACGGTCGGGTAAAGCTTTGGGCTTCGGATAGCGGTCAATCCGAATCGAGTGTCAGCATCGAAGTGAGATAGGCGGAAACAGACATAGCTGCTACCCGTCCGCGTTCTTCGATTTCAGGTAGTTCGATCGATAACTGTGAGAGTTCGACTTTGAATGACTTCTCGACGCGATCGAGTTCGCTTCGAATGATGCGAACCTGCTTTTCGAGCGACTCTACGGCTTGCAGACGAATGCTGTCGATGCGTTCGTATGAGGTGGCGCTGGCGCGAGCAAAATCATTTTCCATCTGATCGACCTGGCGTCTGTAAGTTTTCACTAACTCGCCGCCGCGTACCTTCAGTTGTGATCTCAATTTTTGTTTGATTTCTTCGGTCGATTGTCCGCTGCCGCCATTGGCCATCTCTCGTTCTTCAGAGATGACCGATTCGAGCTGGCTAAACAATCTTGACACTTGATCTTCGTACTTCCGTTCCAGACGTTTTAAAGAACCGTAGTACATGCGGTGATTGCCGGTAATTCTTGCCAGTGCATCGTTGGCGACCTGGTTGATTGAAGACTTCGCTTCGTTGACGGAATAGCTCAACCGGCGACTGTGAGCGGATAGCGTCTCTTCTCGATTACTTTCCAATTGCTCTTGAAAGTTGCGTTTGAGAAGCTCCATATTGGATTTCCACTCCTCGACCTGGTGGAGAAGAAACTCTGAGTTCTCGACCTGACAAGCTTCCAGGTCTGCGGCACCTTCGCTGGTCGCCTCATCCGTGGCTGTCGTCGTCGCTGCCAGAAGTTCATCGAGCTGAGCCAAAACTTGGGCGATTTTGGTGTCGAAGCCCTCCTCGTATGCACTGAGCTTTTGCTCAATTGATTGTTTGGAAAGTGAAACGGCTTCGTCTGCGCGCGTGTCTAGTTCTTTCGATTTGGCCGTCAGTGAACTTTCCAAAGTCGCGCGCTGTGAGTTGAGCCTCTCTTTCGCATTGTCGGCGTATTCCAACATCGCTTCGCGATTCTTCTGAGTGAAATTGACGAAACGACTCTGTGGGTTTTCGGCGAGCGCATTGAGCTTCTTCAGCGATTCGGCGAGCTTGCCCATCATTTCTTGCTTGGTTTTTTCGACCAGGGTGTAAATGCGTTCTCTCGATTCCTGAGCGGTTTTCAACATCTCGTCCGCTTCGGTTCTTTCGAATTCTGCCAGACGTTCAGTCAAGTCGTCGCGTTTCGCGCCCAGGGTCTCCACGTTGTTTTCGACCATTGTGGCGGTTTGACCGGCGATTTTCTTGAGCTGCGACTCCAGCGATTTTTCGAGCTCTTCGCTGTATCGGGTGAGCTGGTCGATTGAATTACTGACGATTTTTTGCAAGTCGGCACCAGCCTTTTCGACACCTTCTTGCCATAAGTTCAAAGCCGAGTTCAAATTCTGGTCTCTATCTTCTTCCGGCATGTCTAATCCCCGTTACTCCGCCCAACACCTGAACCCGTAGGTCTATTTTCCTACCTTGTAACTTACCCGTGCGCGTATCTGACGCATGGGACGACTGATAATCAGTTTAATTCTAGTAGTCATTCTCATTGGTTATGCGCGCGCCGCTGGCAGCGCATCTTTACAGCTCCTCAGAAGCGGCCTTTATACACAATGCCCAGCCAAGAGCGATTTTCCACGCTATATATCGCCGTCTCGTTTTAGTGTGAAGAAACTAGTCAAAACGCGGCTTTCAGCCACTTTGTTTTGATGGCCAATCTTGTCCGAGGTTGGCAGGGCGGCTGTCATCCGCCTGATCGCAGCATCGAAGCCGGCGCTGCCGGGTTTGACGGCCGAATCGCAGTCAAGCACCGGCTTTGAGGTTGAGTCGCCTGCCCGGGGCTATACTGCGCTGGTCGCTTCTTTGGCTTTGCGTTCCAGACGACTGACTCCCGACAATGCGGCTTCGTTGATGGTCTCGGAAAGAGTCGGGTGAGCGTGGATCGAAACAGCCAGGTCTTCAAGAGTCGCGCCCATCTCGATGGCAACGACAGCTTCTGCGATCAGATCGCCAGCACGAGACCCGACGATGCCGACGCCCAGGACCTGTGTGGTCTCGGGATCGTAGATAATTTTGGTTTGTCCGACCGGTTCGTTGATAGTCAATGCCCGTCCGGAAGCTGACCATGGGAATTTCGCAGAACCGACTTTTCGGCCTTGCTCTTTGGCTTCGGTGTCCGTCAGCCCGCACCACGCGATTTCCGGTTCGGTGAAAACCACGGCTGGAACGGCGCGATTGTCATAAGATGAGGGTTTTCCAGCGATTACTTCGGCTGCCACGTAACCCTGACGAATGGCGCGGTGAGCGAGCATCGGTTGTCCGGAGATGTCACCGATTGCAAAAATGCGTTTATCAGTGCTTCTCAACTGGTCGTCGACTTTGACGAAACCGTGCTGATCGAGTTCGATATCAGTGTTTTCCAATCCGAGATCGTCAGTGTTCGGGCGTCTGCCAACGGCGATCAGCGCGCGGTCGAACTCCATGGTCTCCGGTACATCAGCGCCTTTCAACGAAGCGATGACATGATTGCCCTTCACTTCGAGACCCTGCACGCCGGTGTTCAAAAAGATGTTTTTGAATTCTTCCTGAAGGCGTGTGGCGAGCGGTCTGACGAGATCGCGATCGGCACCAGGGAGGAGCCCATCGAGCATTTCAACGACGGTGACTTCGCTTCCGAGAGCGGCATAGAATGTGCCCATCTCCAGCCCGATGTAGCCGCCGCCGACGACCAGCAGTCGTTTGGGAACGTCAGCCAGCGCGAGGGCGCTGGTCGAGTCGAGAATCAATGGACTGTCGACATCGGCTGCGTTTTTAAACAACTTGGGCAGCTTAGTTGGGCGCGAGCCGGTAGCCAGAATTGCATGTTTGAATTTGACGCGGACAGCGCTTTCACCCTGTCTGTCGACTCTTACGCTTTTGGAATCCTGGAAGCTGGCGTTGCCGACAAGTCGGTCTACCTTCGCACTTTTCAGCATACCGACAATGCCGGATGCCAATTTGTCGATCACGCCTTCTTTCCAGGCGCGCAGCTCGTCAACGTTGATTTCAGGTTTGGCGAAGTTCAGCCCGATCTCTTTGGCGCGGCGCGACACGTTGATCACTTCGGCGGCGTGGAGCAAGGCTTTGGATGGGATGCAGCCCTTGTGGAGGCAAACGCCGCCTGGCTTGGGCTGAGCGTCGATCAAGATTGTCTTGATGCCCAGTTCAGCGGCTCGCAGAGCTGCTGTGTAGCCTCCAGGTCCACCGCCTACGACAGCCAGGTCGACCTGTTCAACCATTTCGCCAACGACCATTTGAAGCCCTCCAGGAAAGAAGTCCGTTCGAAGGTCACATTTTATTCGACCGGACTCTGTAATTAAACCTTCTGTTGCGCCAATCGCGCCCCAGTCAAGTCAGTTAGTCAATGAGCAAGCTAAACGGCTCTTGCAGAAGACTGATGATGTGGCGCACGAAGTAAGCGGCTTCGGCACCGTCAGCCAATCTATGGTCGAAGGAGAGTGCCAGTGGCAGAATCGTGGCGATTTTGATTTGACCGTCTTCTACGATAGGCTTCTCTGCTGCTCTTGC
>CAZRMH010000058.1:0-26399 GCA_964600935.1 uncultured Candidatus Obscuribacterales bacterium | reverse complement strand
GAAGGCTTAGCTTCAAGACCGGGGACATCATTTACGCAATAAACTTTGTCAAACAATGGATCCAGCCTTTCAGCCCAGACCTTCGCATATTCGTGCCGCTTACGACCAGTAACGATCATAAGCGGACAACGCTTACGAAGCTTTTTCAAAACTTCGACAGGAATTAGCAATTCCTCGCGCTCGGCTGCAATCGAGAAGTAAAACTCCTCGCCGGTACGCACCACTTCATCTGGGGCTATATTCAGACCCCGGCGTCTCAACAATTCTCTGGAAGCAATCCAGTCATCGTTGTAACCTCCTTCCAGGCGGAGTGAGTAGAGGTCTTGCAGGTCAAACGGTGCGTCACTAAACTTTTCAACGATAAATTTCACGGTCTCGTCAAAGCTTTTAGAGGTGTCGACTAACGTTCCATCCAAGTCAAAAATAAGTCCGAAACTGCGACCATACGAATCAACGACATCATCGAAAGCCTTCATCTCTTCTTCGTGGCCGACAGAAACTCTGACCCAGCCCCACATCGGTTCAAAGGTATTGCTTTTGCCCGTTGTCCCGAAACGAGAGAAAACAGACGTGCTGCGGTTACGAATCAAAACATTTTTCGATTTAGAATAAACTGTCAAATCCGCCGCTTGCATTCCAGCACCGACAAGGCACCAGTTCGCGCTGGTTTCTCTAACTTTATACCCGCGTGCCGTCAATGTTTCGGCAAGACGTCCACGCTGTTCGATCGCCTTTTTTGCACGTAATGTAACCTGGTCCTCGCGCTCTAACAACCGTAGAGCGGAAAACACGGCGGCGGAATTGACACTGTAAGGCAACTTCACTCGATTAATGTATTGGTTTAACTCGGGATTTCCAATAATCATCCCTAATCGAAAACCTGCCATTCCCCATGCCTTTGAAAAGGTCTTGAGTACAAGCAGGTTTTTAAATTTCTTTAGTAGTGGTATCACCGTGGTGCCGGCATATTCACCGTAAGCTTCGTCGATCACAAATAACGTTTGAGGAAACTGACTACACCATTGTTCGATTATCTCGGATTTGAGGACACTACCAGTCGGATTGTCTGGTGATGCGAACATAGCTATCTTTGGATTGTTTTTGAGACTATTTTCAATCCGCTCTACATCAAATTCCAGATTCGGGAGGACCGCTACTTCTGTTAAATTCGCGCCCGCAATCTTCAAGCAGTTGCGAATCATCACGAAGCACGGGTTTGAGATCACAGCACTGTCTTGTCCCGGTTCGATAAATGTATTGGATATCAAAGATATCGCTTCGTCACTGCCATTTGTGAGAATCAGGCTATCTTGAGAAACATCGAAGTATTTGGCGAGCTGCTCAATCAGGATGCCGTATTCCGGATAAGTGCTCACCAAACTCGGTGGCATGCCTTCAGGGTAGGATTCCGCCAGAGGAGAAGTACTCTCGTTGAAATCGAGTCTAATGAAGTCCGCTCGTCCTTCTGAAGGCGCATCGTAAAGCTGACTCGCGAGCACGGACGCCTTTGGAAGAATCGCCGTATCGATTTTAGTTTTTACTGTGGAGTTCATACAACAATTTTCTCCAGACGAAATTCGAGAATATCGCGCGCGCCCATCGCGACTAGTTTTGGAATCAGAGAAGGGACCTCTTTATTGGTTACCGCAATTTTGACTGCATAGCCCTGATCACCGTAGAGTTTCGCGACGGTTGGTGCTTTCATACATGGCAACTCTTTAATGACCTTCTCGAAGTCTTCGCAACCAAAGTGCATTTCCAATAGAACCTTATCTCTAGCTCTCAAGCAGCTCTCCATGAGCATTACCATCTCTTCGAGCATTCTGCGCTTGGCGGGATTCTCGAGTGCCTTTTTATTGCAGATGAAACGAGTAGTGGAGCGCAAAAGCTCATCGACAATGGTCAAACGGTTCTGTTTTAACGTGGTACCAGTTGCGGTGTTGTCGACAATCATATCCGCATCTTCCGGCGGTAACGCTTCGGTAGCGCCGAACGTTTGAAGAAAGACAGTCTCGAAGCCCTGGTCTTTGACATACTTCGCAGTCAGATTGCGATACTCGGAAGCAACAACAATTTTTCTGCCCAGATTGGAAAAACGATTTACTTTGTCTGCAGCGATATCATCCGGGACTGCGGCGATAATCTTGACCGGGTCAAATCCCAGATCGAGGAGTTGGACAACATCGGCATCACGCTCAACGATCCAGTCATAACCAGAGAAACCGCAATCGTGTCGACCCAAAGCGACCAGCTCAGGAATATTTTGACCTTTCAGCATCTTCACTTGAAGCCCATCGGTAGTCACCGAAGGTCTGTAAGAACGACCATTCTTGGCGACATCCACACCGATCTGATTAAGCAAGTCAATCACTTTATCCTGTATTCTGCCTGTCGGAAGAATCATGGAAAGAATATCGTTTTGAACAGAACTGCTTCCATTCTTCGATGCGTCAATACGCTCGGTAGGCTGTTCTTTACTGGCTATGCCGCTGCTTGTCATAAGTATTTCCTTTGCGATTTTTCCGAATACAAAAAGAGCCCGCTTATGGAGCAGGCTCTTGAAGAATTTCTAGCACAAGGCTGAGTCTATCCGTTCAGGCTGCTCCAACAAGAAAATGATGATGGTGATGATGGTGTCCGGTGACACCAGCATTAGTAGTCAGATTCTGTGAGCGCCCTACGTACATAGTCAGGAAATCCCTGGTTAGTTAGTGCACAGTAACATCGCCGGACCGGGTTATCAAGCATTCGAAACGAAACGTAAAGCGCTGGCTTATCTCTCGTATCGTTCCATACCGCTCGGGGCTAAGGTCAAACCCCGCAAGACAGACGAGAGCGCGGTCGCCGAAATTGCATGTTTCAATCTTTATATAAGTCTGTCTTGCGCTATCATTATCTGCAAACCACGCCGAAACTTGATTTTATGGACCCATCGTTTCAAAATCAAAACCCGAACGCACCTACCGATGGTGCCTCTTCGGCACCAGCTAATCATTCTCCGTCGCCCAATCTGGGGACGGTTGTAGACATAGATGGAAAAATCAGCGAGTTTGGAGTCGCAGAAACAGGTGTTGCCATTAACTCCAGCGCCCCTTCGGAAACGACCCCTGCAGCTAAACCTTCCTGGAAAGATCGCATAATTCACGAAATCAAGGAGGTCGGGCTGGTCATGGGCTATCTGGCGACCTCATTTTGCATTATTCAAACTTTTCGATGTGCCACCATTCTTCAAAAGTGCTCGGAGAATGACTTCCTGACGAGCTACGGGACCGCTTGTGTCGGAGCAGTCGTACTCGGCAAATTTGTTTTCGTAATTGAAAAGATGCGCATCGCCAAACACTTTGAGCATCGTCCTTTGATCTGGGCAGTCTTGTATAAGACAGTATTGTTTACCGTACTAGTCAATTTCTTACTGCACTTCGAAGAGCGTTTTCTCCACAAAGATGCATCGTCTCAGGCGGCAGCAGCAGCGTCACCAAGCGATCCGACGACCCTTGCACTTTGCTTTTTCGCACATCAATTAGCGTTCTTCGTCACTTTCCTGGTCTTTTTCTGTATCAGAGATATCGCTCGAGTGCTCGGGAAGGGCCGCTTGCGCAGAATGTTTTTCGTATCAATCGATTGAACGGAGGAAGTATGAATCTGAACGTCAAAGCCGGGTTGTTATCGCTCTTGGCCGTCTTTGTATGCAGCACCGCTGGAGCTGCGCAAGCGAAAGATGTTCAGAAACCTGCCGCCAGGAAAGTTTCGGAACCGTGGTGGAAACATGCCGTGTTCTACGAGATCTACCCGCGCAGTTTTGCCGACTCTGACAACAATGGCATGGGCGACATCAAGGGAATTACGCAAAAGTTGGACTACTTGCACGACCTCGGCGTCGATGCTCTCTGGCTAACTCCCTGCTATCCCTCGCCACAAGTAGATTTCGGTTACGACATATCGGACTACTGCGACATCGCACCAGAATACGGAACCCTAGCCGATTTCGACGAGCTGGTTAAAGAAGCGAAGAAAAGGAACATTCGCATCGTCATGGATCTAGTGATGAACCATTGTTCGGATAAACACAAATGGTTTGAAGAGTCTAGATCATCGCGCACAAATCCAAAACGAAATTGGTTTATCTGGCGCGATCCGAAGTCCGGGCCATTACCGAAGAACAGCAGCGGAGCACCGGATCCAAAGTCACCACCGAATAATTGGTTGGCATTGTTCGGACACTCAGCCTGGCAATGGGATCCGAAAACCAATCAATACTATTACCATTTCTTCTATCCTGAACAGCCCGATTTGAACTGGCGCAACGGTCAGGTAAAGAGAGCAATGAATGATGTAGCGCGATTTTGGCTTAACCGCGGCGTCGCTGGATTTAGACTGGATGCGATCAATACGCTTTACGAAGATGCCGGACTTCGCGACAATCCAGTCAAGCCAGGGGAAAATGCTTACGGCGATCCCAACATGGACGATAAATTCAACTATTTGCTGCTCCCTGAAATCAAAGACACCATGCGTGACTTGAGGAAAGTATTGGATAGTTATCCCGACAATCCGGTATTGCTTGGCGAAACAACTGCTGAAAAAATCGATCAATTAGTCGCAGCTTACGGTAAAAACAATGACGAGATCCAACTACCGATGGATTTCAGATTCGCCTATATAAACAAACTTTCGGCGCCCGAATTCAGAAGCAAAATTGCCGAGATCGACAACAATGAAGTCGGCGGTCAACCCACATACGTTTTTAGCAATCACGACATTGTCCGGCACTATGTTCGCTACGGCGATGGCAAAAACAACGATCAGATAGCAAAGTTGACAGCGACATTGCTGCTCACCACCCGTGGTACTCCCGTGATGTATTACGGTGAAGAACTGGGAATGGAAAATCGCGATCCGGAAAGCAAAGAAGAAGTTCAAGATCCGATCGGTATCATCGGATGGCCAAAACAAAAAGGTCGCGATGGTGAGCGCACACCGATGCAATGGAATGCCAGCAAAAATGCCGGTTTCTCAACTGCAAAACCATGGCTGCCAGTCACCAGTAGTTTTAAAACCCACAACGTCGAAGTTGAGAATAGGGATCCGGATTCAATTTTAAATTTCTACAAACAGTTAATCTCACTTCGCAGGAAAAATGTCGCAATCAAATACGGGCGATACGTCGCTCTCAACGAGAAGGACGAACACGTCGTTACCTATCTACGTAAGAAGGGCGGCTCAGCGACTTTAGTGGCTTGCAACATGTCACCAGAGCCACGCAAAGTGATCCTCAATTTACAGCCTAACGGGATAACAAACCTGGAAGGCAAAGTGCTGCTCGCGTCATACAGCGCGCCTGATACCATATCAACCAACAGTTTTACCTTGCCACCATTCGCAGTGCTCATTGCCGACGTCAGCCGAACAAACCATGCACCGAAATCAGCTAACTAGCCTTGCGTTTCTTGCTGTCCTCCGCAGTCGCACGCTTCTTCTTCGCTGTTCCTATCTTAGCCGTAGAGCCACTCTTGGCTGCCGTGTTTTTCTTTCCAGTTGATGTTTTTCGCTTTGTCGCCGCTCTTGATTTTGGCTCCGCTTCTTCATCATCGGAAGTCTTCGAAGCGGCAACAGTTTTTGACTTGGTTTTGCCACCAGAGTATTTTTCCATACTTGCCTTGAGGGCATCGAAAAGATCGACGACGTCCCCCTTGCCGGCTGACTTATCGGAAACCGGCTTAAGCTGCTTACCTTCGACTTTTGCTTCGATTAACTTCATTAGGGCCGTGCGATATTGATCGTGATACTTCTCGGGTTCAAACTTCCCTGTCATCATGTCGATTAGCTTCTCTGCCATATCAAGTTCCTTATCCGAAATGGAAACTTTAGAAACTGGTTTTTCCATGTCGACAGTGATTTCGTCAGGATACAAAAGGGTGTTGAGAAGCAGCATACCTCCGACTGGTCGCAGGCAACACAAACGTTCTTTTGAACGCAAAGCGACTTTCCCGATCGCCAACACGTCTTTATCAGCAACCGCTTTCATAAATAGAGCGAACGGTTTCTTCGCGGCAGGGTCAGGTTCGACCTGATATGCCTTATCAAAATAGATTGGATCGATTTCTTCTAGTTTCACAAAGTCTGAAATCTCGACAGTGTGTTTTGTCGGAAGAGGCAACTCATCGAAGTCTTTATCGGTAACTTCGACAAACTCCCCTTTAGAGTATTCGTAACCGCGCACCAGGTCTTCGTAGTCAACAACCTTTTCACAACTGGGGCAGAATCGCTGCTCTCGAATTCGCGTATCGCATTCTTTATGGACGAGGTGCAAAGATATATTTTTGCTCGTAGTTGCCGTGTACAGTCTCACCGGCATACTTACCATTCCGAAGGTGATAATCCCCTTCCAAAGCGCTCGTGCCGCCATAACTTCCTCACTTCTGTCAAAACTACCAATAACCTTTTAGCTCAAAGCACGAACGGTGTTGCGCTACTGCCAATTTTAAGCACCCAGTTTCATGAAACTGACATCATTGCCAATTCTTTTTGTCACAGTGATAGTCTTTAAGCTGTCCTTCCCCTCGAATAAGGAACCTTAGATATGTCAGCCGAACTGTGCCTGCAAATGAAATACGCCCCCAACAGTATCTGTTACGGATGCGGACCGGCTAACACAGAGGGGCTGCACATTAGCAGTTTTCCTCAAGCGGACGGCTCGTTGATAGCCGAATGGACGCCTGACTTAAAATACGAGGCCTTTCCCGGCGTACTTTACGGCGGTCTGGTTTGCTGCCTGCTCGATTGTCATTGCAACTGGGTTGCTTCTTATCATCTGATGCAACAAAATGGTCTTGAAAGCCCGCCCTGCACAGTTACAGCAGAACATTCCGTCAAGTTTCTCAGACCAACACCAACTGACAATATCGTTAAGGTTGTCGGACGTGTGCTCGAATCCAAAGAAGATCGTGCCACCATTACTGGTGAATTAATTGCAGGTGGTAAAGTCTGTGCAACAAGCAAATCGATATTTGTCGCAGTTAAAGAAGGTCATCCGGCTTATCACCGCTGGTAAAGAATCAACAATTGATCATCTGTCTTTCGACGTGGGTACTGCCGACAACCAGCGTCGCCCATACGGGTCAATACTTCAACCGCTCTGTTCGAGCAAATACGGCAACTTTGAATGTCAAGATTGGCAATGCTGTTAGCGACTTAAGGGCATCATTGATGTGAATCCGCCTTCCGTGGGATAAGAAAACAGTCCAGTTTTATCATCGCTCCGACAACCGGCATGTGAATGTATTGAGCAATCACAGGCTTATTGGTAGCTGTTTCAACGATGTATCGATACAGGGCAAGCTGAGGCGCGTAAGTAATTGCGCGAGCTTCCCACTCTTCGAATTTTCCGGGGAAAGTCTTATGGTCAATGATGACGAAACCAGCTTCAGTTTCAAGCAGCATATCTATAGTGCCCTTTACTCGACGCGCGAACAGCCGACCAGCGATCGGCATCTCTGACCGAATTTCTGCATCCGGATGATTGGCTGATATGAACTTGAGCAACCGATCTGTCATAACGGGCAGTGCCTCATTCGAGAGGCTATCTAGATTGAAGCCGGCCAACACTTTCGATGCTAAGTCTAGGCGCACATCAAGTTCAATTGCCGGATTATCGACCGTGAGAAAAGCATGTACACAGTCTCCTACAGTCCGCATCTCAGGAATGCCGAACAGTGGAATACGCTGTCCGATTACGACTGTCTCCGGGGGGGTGTTCATCTCGACTGTGAAATCTAGTTCGCTCGCGTTACTAGGATTAAGAAAGTAAGGAGCATGAACAATATGCTTCTCTTTAGATACCACCAGCGGTGCACATAGTTTCTGCTCTAACCTGACCGTATCTGCAATCGGCGATTCCTCCATTCTTTTAAACTGGGCAATGGAATCCGGGCATCCATCTATGAGTTCAGCTTTGTATTCGTCGCTCTGATCGGAGAGCGTGAGAATAGACATGTCGAACTCTTCATCCGTAAGACACTGCAACCAACGCGGGCCATAGCCGGTGCTTCGGCAAGCAAAGATCAAATAATCGCGAGCCCGAGTAATACCAACATATAACAATCGTACACTCTCGGCGATCGCGCGCCTCGCCGCAAGGCGTCCTTGAGTAGTTCGACTGGCAACGTCATTTAATGCGATTTTCGCCTTTTGCTTTCCAAACGGCCACGGCCAATATCGGATCGTTCGTCCGGCAAGCGGGTTGAGCGGATCGACAGCACCACCGGTGGTTTCAACCTTCACACCAAACGGGCTTCCGACTCTCATCTGATCGAGATCGTAAAGGACCACCATCGGCCACTCCAGCCCTTTTGACTTATGATAGGTGAGAATGTGAATGCCATTCTCGTCCGGATTGGCGGGTTGATTGCCACCGTTGCGAACAAACTTGTGAATGTGGACGATTAAACCTGCAGCGGTGGCAGGCACTCGAGCAGACCTACACAGATCTTCGTAGGACCTGGCAATTCCGCGCAGAGCATCGAGATTAGCTAGACGCTGCCTGACATTCCCCCACGAAATAATTGTTTCCATCACCCCATCGCTGTTTATCGCCTCTTCGAGAACCTCAGAAGGCGTCCGGTCGATACAGGTTTCACGAATCAGCCTCAGGTGTTTCAAACATCGAAGAACATAAGTAAGTTCGGGCTTCTCGCCGGCGATCGGCTCCATCTCTTCTAACCACGAACTGATCCATGGTCTGCCTTCGAGCGCCAATAAATGATTCAACCAATCGCCGGATTCCGGCGAGAGTAAATTGACAATTTCAGCAACAGCAAGCGTATCGGTGTCATCGACGATCGCTCGCAGGGAGGCGCACGCGAGCACGCACTCCGCGGTGTCCAATAAAGAGTCCCGCTCGGTCGCGACCGTAAGCCCCTGAGCGACGAGCGCCCTTCCAGCCTGAAAGCGATGCTCGTTTGTCTTACACAAAATCGCAATGTCAGATCCTGTAATTGGACGCAGCTCTTTGCTATTTCGATCCAGGACCGGCCACTTTTCCGGATTTCTCAAAACGTCTGCTATGCCGGCTGCCAAACCGGCGAGACCTTGTTCTTGCTTCTTCCCTCTAAGCCACCAAACGTGGAGCGGATCATTCTGTCCTTCGACCTCACCCCGAGCGACAGCTTCGATTACTGAGCTGCTCGAGGTTATGTGTTTCAACTGCGCACATTTTGAAAACAGTTCATTTGTGAACGAAACCAATTTCGGCCGCGAACGATAGGAGGTGGCAAGCACATCACGCTTGCCACCGGTTTTGGTGACAAGAAATTCAACCGCCTGGCGCATCAATTCCGGGTCAGAACCGCGAAAGCCGAAAATCGACTGTTTCTCGTCACCGACCCAGACTGAGTATTCGACAAGTTTGGCAAGTTCCAAAAATATAGCAAGTTGAATAGGACTGGTATCTTGAAACTCGTCCACTAAAAGCAGGTGTGCCTTTTCGCGCAGAGATTCTTGAACAGACGGTTTCTTCAAAAGGTTCAACGTCAACAATTCCTGGTCGACAAAATCGATCAACCCATGCTCTCGTTTATAATCGGCATAAGTTTGCATGGCCGCTGCGGCACAGCGGAAGACGCCGAAGATCACGGTTTTTATATCGCTGTGAAGACGTGGATGCTTAGTGAATAGTTGGGCGGCCTCGAGTAATGGTTTGACCAATTCGCGACTATTTTTGCCAACGTTGAGCTTGGACATGTCCGCCCAAGATTGCCACACAATATGGGCACCAGATTTAACTCTGAGGTTCACATCCTTAAGCTTCTCAATAACGCTTCTCGTTCCTTGAGTAAAGTCATCAGGTCCGGGAAGCACTTGCAAAACTGCTTCAATGGCGTCTGCCAAACTCTGATCATACAGGTCCGGGTTTTCTCCGACGCATGGTGGCAACAGCTTCTCTAAGCTGGTCCAGGACTCCTCCGCCAGAGCTTCCAGCTCGTCGGCATCAAGATTATTGTATCGAGCGCTGTCGATAACCAATTGAACGTGTTGACGCCAGTTGTCCAGTTGCAATCGCATCGCGGGTCCATGCATTTCGTCCGCGAATCTATGGATAACAGAATCTACAGCAATCGCAAAAACCGACGGCAGGCGCTCTTCACCAATCACCGTCAGGTCTGGCGACAAACCCGCTTCGATGGCGTATTCAGAGAGAAATCTTCCGCACAGAGCATTAACTGTTCCGAGGTATCCACTAAGAACATTCTGAGCGGCCAACCACTCCCCCTGATCCAAGAGCACTCTCCGAATTCGCTCGAGAAGCTCATCAGCAGCCTTGTTTGTAAATGTCGTCGCGATAATACTTGATTCACTTTTATCAGGAAACGCGCCGAGCCCGGTCAAATATTCTCGCGACAACCGATAGGTTTTCCCGGTACCTGCACTTGCAGCGATCACCGTGATTGGCTTGATCGAGACTTCTTCGGATTGATTCAGTGGAACAGTTTCATTCGTCATCGGTCGAAACCCTTCTTTCCGCAAAGCCGTCCAAAGTCACAAACTTTGCAGGGAGGTTCAAGCGCAAGCGTTATGTTCGGAACTCTCGATGGTCGTTCTTCCGGGTCATCGTCAATGATAATGTCGACTCCGCTTTCATCAATGACGATCTCAACGGGTTCGTTATTCGATGTCAGCCCAGTGGCGTATACGGTGCCAGATTGCAAATGTTCCAAATGCTGTTTCGTATTAGTCAATAAACTGGCAAAGGTATGTTCGAGCTTTGGACCATCTACAAAAGTGTGCAATGGGAACGGCTCGCTCGAGGTCGAAAATAGTTGCCGTTGTGAAATCATATAATAACCGCCGCTAGTCCGAATGCCGGTTTCGCGCTTCAACATGCTGGTGTAAAGCGCCAGTTGAATAGCGCGACCTTCGCTCAGTTCACGACGTCGATATGAAGAACGTCTGGTCCATTTTAAATCGATGACGTAATCGTGATTGTCCGGATGTTTTAACACCAGGTCGATCCGCCCGGTCAATGGCAGATCATCAATGGTGGCATCTTTAGCTGACTCTGATACCACCGAAGAGAAGCCAGCCTGTCTTATCAGTGCCAGTAAGCTAACAGCAGCCTCACCAATCGCCTTTTTCAACCGCTGGCGATCCAGACTGCTGCCAGGAAGTAATAGAGGCGCGGCAATCTTTGGACACAGTTCATCAAATAATTGATACGAACGTTGCTCGACATGTTCCAGTGTCGGCCAGTTCTGATCTGAAAATATCCCGCCTAAAACAGCGTGCGCCAAAATTCCGGAAAGCTGTTCGCCACCCGTAATCGAAAGAAGGCTACCAAATTTCAAATTGGCCTGATACTTGAACATCCAACTCATAGGGCAACCGAGAAGTCGTTCAAGGCTAGTTGCCGACTCCGTTCGAGCAATCAACTTGCGCGGTTTAATCCTCCAGATATGGCGAGGATTGGGAGGGACTTTCAGTTCAACCGCCTGGCTGACAATTAATTTGCCTAGCACTTCATTCTCTATTTGTGAGTAGACCTGGTGTGCCTGCTTGATAAACTTGGCACGTATACTATGGGGTGTAGCCTCGATAGCAGCGGCGATTTCGTGAAAAAACGGATGCGCAGCGGCTGTTCGCCCTGCCACCGTGCGTGGTTTCACCAGCATTAACCGTTTCGCTGAAGCATCCAGAGGGCGCGACCAACTGCTAGCCTCACGCAGAACCGAAGATTGGGGACTGTCGAGCAAAACACCATGACTTGCGAGAAACTCAATTTCTTCATTCGACCAGGGATTAGAAAAACCATGATTTTCGAAATTGACGAATCCCCACCAGATAACGGTGTCGGCCGAATCTATAATTTGTCCAGGATGATCAACAGGAGTCCATACTGAAGCGTGTGGAGAATCAGGCGCATAGCCATCGCCCATCGAAGACTCAATCATCCTCAGCAACTGGGAACGAGTTATCGTCTCAGATTGACTGGCCGTCACGGTCGCAGCAAGTGTCTCGGCATACATAGCCGTGATCAAAAATACTTGCAGTTGAATGTCCGTCATCGAATCCACTAAAGTGTTGGCACGGATATTCGCATGTCGTCTTATCCGTTCACAAACATCAAGAACAACGCTTACCGGAATTCCCTCATGAGCTTCGAACAGTTGCACTGGTTCGAGCCAACCTCGCAGCGTCGCTAATTGTTCCATAACGCGCGTTTTGACAGCAGCTTGATCTGCCGCGATGAAATCATCACTGACCGCAGTCTCTTGAATACGAGCTCGCTCTAAATCTCTCTTCGCCCACTTTTCGAACTGAGCTTCACTCTCAAGCCATGCTCGCTCCCACGCACCACTACCGATACCGGGCTGCGCCTGCAATGCTCTTATGAAGAAACTAGCAATCTTTCTTCCCACAGGTCCTTTGGGAAGCATAAGAAACTCGATCATTTTCTGAGGATCGAATGGTTTCCATAAAATCTCGAATGCAAGCGGCAGTGTCTGCATATAACCACGATGAGGCGATTTATCGGCACCTCCCAATGCCGGAAGATTCAACCGAGTTAAAAGTTGATCGAGGAAAGATGTCGAACTTCCACGTATAAGTACCGTGTCTTCGGCGCCACCGGTCATAGTGGCAAGTAAGCTGGAGAGATAATCAGCGGCTTGAACTTCGTCATCTGATTCAAGAATTACAATCGTTCCATCGCCAGTAAATTTCGCTGGCTTGTTCGTCTGAAGAAACGAGCGCAGCCTGTCGATATCGGTCTCTCGCTCGACCTTTTTTTCACTGTCGATACCGTCGTAGTTCGCAAGAGTTTGACCTCGAAACATGCGCGCGACTTCAGCTACGTCGCTGTCACTCAAAATCTTGCTGTCGCTATTTCTATCCTTTCTCGACTGGTCGTTGCGATCACCCTTAAAAGGCTCGCCGCCTCTACTTTTTACTTTGCCGCCCCAGGGTTGGACTAAAACGTTCTTGCTTCGAAGTTTAGTTAACAGGCGTTGCCAGACCGGAGGCAAAAGCGCTTCCTCGTCAATCAGCGTAATCCTATCTATAGCAATCCGATCGACTTGATCGAGCCGTTCAAAAATCGGATTAATCATGTCGCTCAAACAGAGCAGATTGGATTTGGCAGTATCTCGGCTCAAGGCATTCTCATTCGCCATTACTATATCCGTGGCGCGGGAATTCGAAGAGCCTGGCAGCGAAGCCCCGACCCTGGACAGCGCCGCTAAACTCTTCAACCGCTCCGGTGCAGTCGAATATTGAACGCTCGAATCATCTGGATTCCAACCGCTGCTAATCAGCGAATCACGTAAAAACAATAACGCCTTCGCCGTGCCCCAGGAATCCGTTTTAAACGAAGGGGAGTAGAACTGCGCCCCATCATCGTGCGCGCGCAAACGCGACATAAATTCGGCGATCCGCACAGACTGTGCCGGGAAGCGCGCCGTTAAACCCAGGCGCAAGCACAACTGGCTCAACATGCCAATCGGACCAACAGCCAGCTCACCGACTGCGGTTGATTCGGGATACGATGGACCGTCGAGGTGCCACCCGAATGTGATGTGTAACTCCATGACCACTCATTATACAGCGGCGCACTCCAGGCGACCGCGCGAAAGCCACCGCCACTTGCAAAAACATGCTAAAGTCTGCAACTGCATGACTCATCGAATTTGTCGTTTGTATCGTCAGGCAGAATGCCGAACAATTCCTGACAAGGTTGCGCCGGAGTCTTCGTCTCCCTTTCTGGATCAATCGATGAAACCGAAACTTTACTTCATCACTTTTGTAGCGGCTCTCGGTGGTTTTCTCTTCGGATTCGACACCGCAGTAATTTCCGGAACCGACGCCTACGTTGTGCCCTACTTCCATCTGGACGATCAAAAATGGGGTTGGACCGTCAGCAGTGCCCTTCTGGGAACAATCATCGGCGCGTTCATCGCGGGTTATCCAGCTAATATTCTCGGACGAAAAAAATCTCTGTTCATTACCGGGGTTCTGTACTTCATCTGCTCCTTAGGATGCGCCTTGGCGCCAACCTGGGCGACGCTCGTAATCTCGCGATTCGTCGGAGGCATCGGCGTCGGACTGGCGTCCGTGTTATCGCCGATGTTTATCGCTGAGATGTCACCAGCCAACATTCGCGGCCGCCTCGTCGGAGTCTCGCAGCTCAACATCGTAATCGGAATTCTGGTGGCTTATTTTTCCAACGGCGCGCTTGTCAGTTTAGCCGACAACTGGCGCTATATGTTCGGTGTCATGATGATTCCATCATTGCTGTTCGTCATTTTGCTTTTCTTCGTCCCCGAAAGTCCGCGATGGTTAGTCGCCAAAGGTAAAGACGCAGAGGCGCTCGAGACGCTCAACAGCATCCACTCTGACCCTAACGAAGCTGCCACCGTAATTGGTGACATCAAAAGTCACCTGGTGGCAAAAGACGAGTCGTTCATGAAACTGTTCGATCCAAAATATCGCTCGCTGACCTTACTCGCCTTTTTGTTTGGTACGTTTAACCAGTTCACAGGCATCAACGTTTTCATCTACTACGCGCCTCGGATTCTGATGAAAACCGGCATGAGCAACCAGGATGCGTTATGGCAAACATTCCTCGCCATCGGCGTGACTAACCTGATTGCGACAATCGGGGCGATGCTGGCAATCGATAAATTCGGCAGAAAAACTTTGATGTATATCGGTTCGGTTGGGTTGTTCTTGTCACTGGCAGTGATGTCATTCGGCTTCTCACAAGCAACATTTGATAAAAACCTCGTGCTGTTCTGCTTGGTCTGTTTCATCGGCTCATTTGCCATGTCACAGGGTGCCGTCATGTGGGTATTTCTTTCCGAGATCTTCCCAAACCAATTGAGAAACCACGGTCAATCGATCGGTGCATTCACGCATTGGTTCTGGAACTTCGTGATCGCGCTGACATTCCCAGTGCTAATAGGCCAACTTGGCGGCACCTCGGTCTTTGCCATATTCGCCGCATTCATGATCGGCCAGTTCCTTTTCGTCTGGAAAATGATGCCTGAAACGAAAGGCAAAACGCTGGAGTCACTGCAAGAAGAATTAGTGCACGCATAGTTTGCTGGAAACATGAACGTTCACACTGACACTCGAAATCTTTCACTCTAATTCTAATGAGATCCCTCACACTGATTCGAGAAAACTTTCACGACAGCTTCCGAGAGGTCTTTATTGAAACACCTCTCTGCACAAGCACGATGAAAAACTCAGTCAGCTTCATCAATGTAAGCTGACCAGGACAACAAAACGCGCCAGATTGGAAAATCAATGAATTCAGTAACAGACTGCATAATCATCACGCTAGTTAGTACTCTCCTGTCTATCGGCGGACTCCTCATAGTTCGCAAATCGATCTCGAAAGATACGCTTGTCGCCTGCCACGAGGTTGGTGGCGTGATGCTGTCGGTGGTCGGAACGCTATACGCTATCCTTGTCGGACTGATTGTGGTTAACTCACAAGGCAAGGTTGATCAAGCAAGCGCAATGGCCGTTACCGAAGCGAACATGCTGACCAACATTTATCATCTGTCCTCGACTTTCAAACAACCGACTCGCAAGAACATACACAAACACCTATTCGATTACGCGACAGCAGCGATAGATCAAGATTGGACGAAGGTTGAACTCGGTGCGGAGCAAGAAGCTACGATCCCACCGTATCAGGGTCTATGGAAGGAAGTGACCGGTTATATTCCATCCGAAGCGCACGAAACGCAGTGCTATGAGGCAGTCATCAGTGACATGCAAGAACTTTCAGCCGCTCGAAAGTACCGAATGGTTTCTGCGCGAAACCAGCTGTCATCAGTACTCTGGTCAATTTTGATTGTCGGCGGAACGATGATTATTCTATTCACTTATTTCTTTTTCGTTGAAAACCTTGTAGCTCAGTGCATCATGACTGCCTTTGTCGCAATATTCATTTCACTAAATGTCTACCTGATCTACATTTGCCAGGACCCATACAGACCTGAACTCGGCACAAAAGCGTCCGGATTCGGTTTCGCGTTCACGCCAAATTGGTTCAAAGACACACCGGAACAACTCAAAGAGAAGCAGGCGCCACCGCAGCCGGTGACGACTACAGAAGACCACTAAGAGGGCTCATCTAGGCAGTTCCGGTAAACTTCAACAGACAAGGCGACCGCCAGTGTGCGACAACAGCGCACCCCTGAAAGTTTCGCTCGTTAGACTATCGTGTCCATCAATAGCGTTATTGCACGAACTGAGACAAATAGCTCTGCCGAAGTTCACCTATATGATCCTAACCGGAAGGTCCAATAAGACTCGATCGACGAATGCAGTTCATTTAAATTAAAAGTCCACGAGACTGGAGTTTATGCAACGCCTGGCATGATTGATTCCATGACAGAGTAAGAAACGGAGACTTTCGATTCGCAGTCCCAACCGCAAGCAGTAGCGGAAACGTCGAAGATGGTTGTTTGCTCTGCCAGGAACCATCTGCGTTTCGAACTCTAGTTTTTTCACTCGCAAAGAACTCTCGCTCAACTGTTAGCTGTCCATCCGGAACTTGATTCGATTTCGATTTCAGGATGGTAAAAACCTCTTCGATCGTAGAAAATTTCAAAGCCTTCTCGCGAACAATTGCCCATTCAAGAATGCATCGAAACGTCCGCAGAATGTCAATCTCGTAAAAACGGGGAAACGCCAGCTGTGTCCAAGCCGGATCCATAATCTGATTCGATTTGCTTAACGACCGAAACAAATTTCGCTTCAGAACATATTGAGCGCTGCGATCCAAACAATCGTTTTCTTCATCGGAACGATCGTTTATTGCCAAATAGGACTCCATTATATGAATTGTTGAAATCATCGATGATTTGCCGTTTGGCTTTGCGTACGCAGATTCATCACAGTTATAGCCGCCATCCGGGAGCTGGTATTTAAGGAACCACTCCCTGATCCAGGGCTGCTTCTTGTCTATCTCAACGCCAGCCGCGAGCAAGATGCGATGCGCCGTTCCAAGCGCGCATTGGCAAACAATATCTGCAATCGGATCGCGCCCTTCCGGAACTTCTGCTTCAGTTGCAGGAAAGAAATGCAGATAGCCGTCGAGACCATTCTCTAACAACTGCAATCCCCTATAAGGAATACGTTTTGCCAGCCCCAATTCATAAAGCAGCGTCATATGCCACCACGGACTATTCCATTTCGGCCAGTACGGATCGATTTTCATACTTTCGGCTGCGTCATCCGAAGCCAAATATTCGATCGACTTGGAAATCGAATTTTCGATAGTACTCAAGCACTCCAAAACTGATGTCGCACTTGATTCTCCGGAACTGGATTGGTTTTCAAGAAAAACCCTCAATGTTTTTTCTGTCCATTCTGGGCTTGAATTCATGATTTCTGTCTCATATAAGGTCTGATCTTCGGGCTATATGACATCGGTCTAATGCTGGACAGGTATTGATTAACGGAGATTTACTTTGAAGGTTGTCATAAAGTCGTTTAGACTAGATTCAGCGATTGGCCATGAGGCTACGTTAATGATATTCTTAGTTTCTTGGCAATATTTATAGACAAACACGGTGGTCGGCTCTAATGGCTACAAGCATTGGCGCGCGCAAAAACTTGCGTTGGAAAAGTGTACTAGATTTTCTTGCTGTAGCAGGACCAATTATTTGTCTTATTGATTGCGTCGTCTTGCCTGTAGCAAGTGCGTTGCTGCCATTCATCGGACATGCTGATATCGTCCATGGTATCAACGACCAGGCTATCGTTTGTATGGTGCTGGCGATTTGTTTGCCGATCATCGTTCCTGGCTATCTGAAACATCGTAGCAATCGCGTTCTCGGAATGTTCGTCGCCGCGATTTCGATCATGATGTTCATGACCTTCTCAGGCATCGAACTTGGCGAAGTTGCTCATGGTGCGATTTCCATCTGTACCGCATTCTTATTGATCAAGGCCAATCGCGAGAACAAAAAACTATTGTCCTGCGCATGTTCCTTCCATACCGGAGCGGATCATGAGCAAACGATAGCGCAACCAGCTCATGCGCATGGTTTCCAACAAGTTTTGTTCGTGAACGACGAAACCGCAAATGCGCATTCTCACGCACACGCGCACCACCACCACGAACACGGTGGCAGTTGCGGCCACGACCACAGTCATGACCATTCCAATGCCCACTCCCATGCCAATGCCCAATCCCACACCCATTCGCACTCCCCAGTCTACGCTCATATCGGTCCCACACTGCAAGACGTAGTAACTGCGCTCGAATTGAAAGAACATCTCGATCCATACCACTTCGAGCCTCGCAACAACTTGAATTTCGAACCACCGGCGGTGGCAACACAATTCCAAGTACAAACACCAGCTCAAGCCGAAGCGCCTCCATTAACACGCGCCCAAATGGCTATCACGGCTCCGTTCCAAGCGGTCAGTTACTGCGGCTAATCGCATAAATAAACTTGCAAAATCTGTCAACGCTCCTCGCACTTTTATGCCGGGAGCGTTTTCGATCTTAGAGGGGACATTTGCGATCCTGGCCGGTTGTGCTTCCGAGACTGGCAGCCGGTGTTTTGGATGTTGGCAGGGAGCCTTTTCGATTTGAACCTTTCGGAGGGTGTGTTTTTCGCAGCCGCGCCGATACTTTTGCTGTAGATCCCAAACGTTTTGAGACTCAAATCATATAAATCAGAATCGCCCCTTATATCAGATCCTGATTTGGAGATTTTCGGAATTCGCTCAAACTCAATCCAAACGGGGCTTCTCGCGAATTTTCGAAAATCATGATTTGAGAGATCGGATATAAGCAAATTTTCCAGAAATGTCTCTCGTCACTTACTCAGCATTATTCTTCAGACTTTTCGACTTTTGCGGCGGAGTCGCCATATGGAGAATCTCGGCGCTAGAACTACAGAGAGTATTTGTCGGATTTCAGACCAAAATTTTCGGTCCAGATTTCAGCACAGTGTTTTCGGCACGGAGATTTCGGCACAGATTCCGGCCCAGGGTTTTCGGTCCATATTTCAGCCCAGAGTTCGGCACAGGTTTGAGCCCAGAGTTCCAGAACAGAGTTCAGCTCAAAGTTTTCGGAGCGGTTTTAAATCTCGACAAGAGGCGAATCACCTCAGATTTCACGAGATCCGCAAACCACTCGAGATCTTGCGGTTCGATAAATGTGACGAGGCAGAAGATAAACGCCCATTCGAATACCGGCAAATTGATCGTCAAATCAATACCAAGATGCAGGCACAATGCGCTCAACAGCACGTAATAGCGGAGGTCCTTGAACCAGACAAATGTCCACATAGCGAACTCGATAATCAGCGTTCCCCACGACAGCAACTTACAGTAGAACAAATTGTCGAAAAGAAACGGTATATCCACTTTCAAAAGGTCATCAAGCCTGGTGGCAAAGTAAACTGCCGTTCCATCAAGCCATTGTACGCCTATAATCTTGCACCAGAATGTATCGCAGTACGCGATCGCCAACTGCAATTGAATCATGCGCAGAGCCCAGGGATTATGCAGCTTGGTGATTGGGATACCACGGCGGCGTTTAATAACATTGTCGAGCGACCATGCTTCACCGCAGGGAGACGCGGCAAGAAAAATGCTGGTCAATCGCAAGAATGTGTCACCACCATTGATGTTAAACGGCATGTGATGATGAAAACTGATTAGTCCGAGACAAACATACAAAGTGCTGTATCGCGTAAACAATCCCAGGACACCGCAGATGGTGGCTATCACAAGGGAGATGTAATACCCGACATACCAACCATCCTCCTGCGGCAGGCTCAGCATGACGTCAAAACGCGGCTCGCCGACCCAGAAATACTGCTGGATCGCTTCAAGCGGACTGATTGCTCGCGGACCATACCACGTCAAAAAGTCTGTACCGATGTGAACCAGTAACGACTGCAAAATCAACATGTTTAGCAGGATTCGATAGAGCGCCAGCGGCGTGATCGACTGCGGTTCAAACCAAAATTTTCTCCACGCCTGCCACAGCGTCTTCAGTGTCATCGGAGATCCTCATCGTTATAGACATACGTGAAGACGTGATTACAGACGGTATGCTCGGGGAGCTTAGACTTCGAAACGAACTCGGTATCTGTCGGAGGTGGAATTTTTGTCCAATATAAAAGCAGTGTGAATTGCGTGGGCGGATTTTGTTTGTTGTAAACCTGGCGCCCAACATACCGCGCGATATACGGCCAAAATTCTTTGTGCGGCTTCCATGGCAAACTATCGACGCCCCACTTGCGAAACTTCTCCTGGCGAAAACGCTGCAAGAGGTCGAGTTTGTCCATGCGGGGCGGCTCCCAGATGAGCTTCGAGCCGTCCTTTAGAGTGACAACGCCAATCGTGTGATAGTTGATCTCGCGAATGACTGGAGAAAAAAGCGCCCAGTTTTGTTCTAATCCCCAAAACAACCAGAATGGTCTAATTGGATCTGTGACTCGTTTCTTAAGAGTACCAAAAGGTTCTTTATCGGGAGCTAGCCAGAATGCAGTGATGAAAAGGAAACTGATAGATACGATTGAGAGAAAAGCTTCCTTCAACAGAGGCTTACGAAGCATTTACTTATCTCTGAGTATCAACCGGTGTAGGGCCAACTACGTTTCCTTGCTTTTGATCGACTGCGCGAGTTTGCGATTGCTTCAGCGAGAGATAACGCTCCTTAAGCCTAGCATAATTGGGACCGATGCCCGCTTTGTTCATCGCAGTGAAACATACGTCGGTAGCCTTTTGGATATCTCCGATTGCAGCATAGTTCTCGGAGAGATCGATCAACGCATTAACATCAGTTGGATGCGTAGTCAAATGACGCTCGAGGAACTCAACAGCGCGTTTACAGTTGCCGGCTTTTCTGTTGGCAGTAGCTAGTCTGAAGTTATCAGAGTCTTGCCCAGCTCCCATTTGTTGAAGAATGCCGACTTGACTTTCCGCTTGACTGGCTTTTCCTTCAGCGACCAGAGTGGTGGCGAGATATCGTCTTGCAGCCGTTGAATTTGGATCGATGCGAACGGCACGTTCAAGAGCGGCCTCGGCATAGTTCAAACGACCTGCTTTAAACGCCGCATAACCTTTATCGAGCAACGTTTTGAAGTCAGCCGAACCAATTTCAGCAAGTTCGTTCTTCGCAAGTGCGTTGACATCTTGATTGATTGGTTGATTGCCTACCAGTTTTTTCAAAGATTGATTTGCAACGAGACTCAACTCTCTTGCGGTTCTGTCTTTCGCGTCATACTTCACGGCATTATCGAAACACTCTTTGGCAGTGACGAACTGCTTTTTCGAAAGATTGAACTTTCCGAATTCAACATACGGTTTTGCAGTCCACGGAGCCGAAGCGATGGCATTGTGGAAATCGGTGATAGCAGAAACTTCGTTACCGAGCTTGATGTTGTAGCTTGCTCTGTTCAACAATGCTTGCGTATAGGCAGGATAGAGCTTAATCGCGACATCGAGATCTTTGATCGCTTTTTTGTACTCACCAACCGAGGACATCGCTTGAGCGCGGTCAAAATACAATTCGAACATTTCTGGTTTCAGGGCAATCGCTTTGGACAGTAATTTGATCGCTTCCTGGTTTTCACCTGCTCCGAGCGATGCCTTCGCACGATCGACAAGAGAGAAGTAATTCTCCTCGACCTTCACTCTGTCGACGGTTTTAAACTGCTGGAGCGCCTCTTTGTGTTGTCCAATTGCTAACAACATTTGACCTTTGAGCGCATGAGCTTCGCTCGACTTCGGACTGAGCTGCAAAACTTTATCGAGTTGAACGATCGCCTGAGGCACGTTGTTGTTGGCTCTCAATACGTTCGCCAAGTACATATAAGCTTTTTCGTTTTTAGGTTGGAGCGCGATTGCCGCTTCATAATCAGCCTGAGCCTGGTTGTTCAATGTCAAACATTGATGGGCCCAACCCTTTAAAATCAGTGCTTCATAATGAGAAGGATTGATTGCCAACAAACGATCGAGATCAGAAATTGATGCGCTATATTCCTTCAACGCGCTGTGACAAAAGGCGCGTCCGAGAAGCGAATCTTGGTCTTTGCGTTTCATCTTCAAAACTTCTGTGTAATCATCAATCGCTTTGTCGTACTGTCCAAGCTGTGAGTAGGCGACGGCGCGATTGCCATAATGGTGCAGTTGCTTTCTGGCATTTTTGGAAACCCTCAGCAAATGAGTGTATGTTTCTGCAGCTACATCAAACTGTTTCAGCTTAATCGCCAAAGCGCCCTTGTGGTCCAGAACATCAACATCATCCGGGTTGGCTTTCAGGGCTCTGGAAAAATGTGAAAATGCTTCGTCACGATTTTTTTGTTTCTCATCTATGCGTCCAGCTTCATAGCTTGCTTTGGCATTGTATGGATTCCAGATCAATGATTTCTGAAGTAAACCATAAGCTTGCTTCGTTTCACCCTTCGCGATCAATTGGATCGCTCTCTTTGTACAAAACTGCGATTCAACTTGACTCATGAATCCGAAAACCATCGTCACGGTTGCCATCGCAAATAATCCAGGTACCGAATATATCCCGACAATCCGCTTGGCGCGTTTGATAATCAGATCTGATTTCTTCGTTTTGCGAGCAGCATGCAAACCGGTCTTAAAGGACTCAAATTTTGTTTCTCTTCTGACGACTTCTTTATTGAATACTTTTTCCAAACGCTGCTCATCTTTTAGAGCTTTGAGCTTTTGCGAACTGATTCTGGCATTACTTCGTGAACCTTCTTCGGCAGCGGCACAGAGCCTGGTCAGTGTCCCTTCACCAGCAGTGCGACCGAACGTCATGGTGCGCTTCTCAAGAAGTGCGATCAACTGTTCAGGAGTTACTTCCTCTTCATTGTTCGCTTCGACTCTGTCATCTCGCGTATTCATCTAATCACCTGGACGGGTTAGTAAACGGGTTTCCTGCGCCGAGTGCATAACAGTAGTATTCAACGCTGAGCGTGAAGTGTTGGTGAAGCGAACGTGAAATCGCCATGAAGCTGAAATGAAATTAGTGTGAACTGAGCGTGAAGTGAACGTGAAGTGTTTAGACTTCACGCTGATTTCACGTTCAGTTCACCGTCGCTTCACGTATCCGGATTGACAATGAATGCGATGGTCACTACAACCCGGAAACCCGAATGTTGGCGCAAATCGCTTTGGAGGGAATAAACGGAATGAGTGGTGACTTCCATTTACCAGGGGTGAGTTTAATGACTAATCATAGAAGATCGCAATCCAGACGATCGACGAATGGCAGTCTCCTTGCTGAAATGCCCGCCGGGCTATATCTACTGTTCATCGGAATCGCGCTACCGTGCTTGGTGTTAGCATCGATGTTTACACGAACATTCCTGCTCTATCAAGCCACGATTGACTCTTGTAAGAGGTCGGCGCGTTCCGCATCATTCACTGAAGCGAAAATCAAATCTCAGAAAGTGTTTACGGACAATGCCGCAGCATGGTCGGGAGTGTCCGGGACACCATCGTTCAGCATCCTGGTCAAACCAGTCAACGGATCGGCCACACAGACATTCACGGCACCGCTGCCGGCAAACTCGATCAAGATAAGCGAGAACGTCTATCTGGCGCGCGTCGTGGTGCAGGGTCAGATCGATCCGCTTTTTCCAATTGGCAACGACTGGCAGGGAATGCACATCCCTGGACTGACGCAAGCATATCCACTGCAACTAAACTATGTATCCTACTTTGAGAATCCAAGCGGTTTGACAAACTAGAACTGGCTACTGGAGAGAGTCTCCAGTGATACAGAAAAGTTTAATGGAATCCAATACGCAACTAAAGATGGTGCTACCATTGAGCCACTTCATAGCCTGGAGCAAGTTAACATGAGTCGAAATAATTTTGGCGAGTTCAACGACTTTCGGAGCGGTTCGAAAGAAGATTATTCCAATCGTCGAAGGCGCTCTTCCCGAGGCGCTAGCACAATAGTACTCGTGTTATTCGTCGCCTTTTTCATCATTCTGCCATTGTCATTACTGGGTTTCGAAATTGGAAGAGTTAACTTAGTCAGGTCGGAGCTGCAAAACGTCACTGATGCTGCAGCTCTCGCGGGCACGGCAGCTCTAGCCAGTTCTCCCGAGGGGATGACCTACACACAAGTGCAACAATTGGCCATGGATGTCGCTGGCCAAACTTTTCAGCAAAACAGCATTCTCGATAATAAGTTCACCACTGCTAATACCACTTGCAATACAAACAATGGCACGATCGGCACTAATCCGACTGTTGGAACAGCGATTCTCAACATCACGTTACTGGATCAAAATGGCAATCCTCAGCCAACTGGTTCTAAAACTGCTACGACGATTCGCGTCAATTCCTATTACAGCGTCAACACTTGCTTTGCATCACAGATTCTGCCCATCATGCCTGCGGCAGTCGTAAGCGCCTTCTCCGACGGCGGTCTTCCGAAGCTCGATATCATTCTGTGTTACGACCTTTCAGGATCCATGGACGATCAAACACCAGTCAATTTTGTCAAACGCTATTGGGATCCTGCCGCTAACTACGTCAACTATTCCTCGGTTGGCGCCGGCAAAATCTACGACGTCTGCGCGCCACCAAATACGGGGACAGGCTTAAACTGCCTGAGACCACAGAATCTCGCCTACGCATCCTATCCATCACCTTCAAACGGAAATCCAAAGATTTTCTCTGAAGGCGCGTTCCCATCACCCAATCCTCTAAACGGTTTGAGGGGCAACCAATTCACCTACCCTGTCGGCAGCCTCCCGGCACCACTTTCAGCAGCCACAAAGTATCCGGCTGGAGCGATAGTGCCGGAACAAGGCTGGCCACCAGGAAACTTCGATCCAACAAATCCATCAAGCCTGAATGGGAATGGCGTTAATCCTAATTATTATCCAAACGGATTCACGGACATGATCGTTCAAGTTCCGAGTTCCGGCGGATTCAATTTCCCGAATTATGCAACCTGTGTGGAAGCCAGTCGTGGCAACCTTGAGAACGCATCGGTTCTAAAACAGAGCCAGGGTGGTGGAACTATCAATCCGACATTGCCGACACCACAAGCGGGCTATTACAACGCCTACTGGAAAGCAGTCCAGGAGATGGCTGATCCAATCGCCGCCAGCCGTCAGGCGGCCAGTGATTTCTTCTATATCATGAACGTCTCCAGTAACGGTCACTTCGCGTTATCAACATTCGCAGATGCTGCTGGAACTGGTGCTGGTAGCAACTGGTCCGGCACCAATCTCAGTATCGACTCTGCCTACACTGGTGGAGGCACAGGAGCATTTCCGGTTCCGCTGATCGAACTCGGCAAAACAGCCTCCAACTACGATGCCGTAGTTGATGCTATCAACGGTACGGCGACAACTTTGCCACTTGGTCCGACCGGGAAAACCAACATCGCCGATTCCTTGCAACGCGCTCTCAACGAGCTCAAAAATACGGCAAAATTTCGACCTGGAGCCAAAAGAGCAATCGTCCTATTCACGGACGGAGTTCCGAACCTCCCAACTGATACAACCACAGCTGCGATTGCCGCGAAAGCTCAAGCCAGCGCGGCAAAAGCTGAGGGGATTCCGATTTATACAATTGGATTGTCGCAAAACCCGGCGATCAAGCCGGCTGAGGATGCCTTGCTCGGTGATTTTAAAAACGGCTCGGGCAAGGGCATAGCGTATCTTTCCGGCAACAACGCCATCTACATTTCAGTCACTTCGTCCACTCAACTTCGCCAGGCATTCCAAACAATCGCGCGCAGCCTAGTCGTTCTCCAATAAAGCACGAAATCTCTAGACAAAGCAGGAAAAGAAATTGAATCTGAGATTAGCTAGAAACCGAAACCCGAAAGGGACTATAACACTAGAACTGGCTACTGTAGCCGTTTTACTCGTTATATTCAGTGTCATGATCTTCAATCTTGTGATCGTACTCTGGGGATTCACGATTCTCGATCAAGTCGCACGCAACTCTGCACGCGCAGCCGCCGCAACGAGCTCTTATGCCGACGGTCTCAAGGCTGCGCAACAGACCACGCTGGCTTATCAAACTGATGGATATTTTGTTTCTCAGCCCGTCGTTGCCAATTCGGATTTCCAATTCGTCACCAATCCAAACGGCACGACACCGCCGAGCGGCTCACCGTATGTGGTGGTAACTGCCCGAAATAAAATTCGGATGCCGATTCCACTCAATTTCTTTGGTGCTCAGTTTCAAGATGGTCTCTACAATTTTGGGCGCACCTATACCTATCCGATTCTTGGCGTTCCATTCGAACCGCAAAATAATCTGGCACCAGCGCCCGCACCGGTCGTAGTGCCTCCACCTCCGCCGCCACCTCCGCCGCCACCCCCACCTCCGCCGCCGCCACCCCCGCCGCCACCACCACCGCCACCACCCCC
>CAZRMH010000057.1:0-26506 GCA_964600935.1 uncultured Candidatus Obscuribacterales bacterium | reverse complement strand
CGCCCGACGGCGTTTGATTCTACACCTACGGCTGGTATAGTAATCCGCATGGTTGAAGATGTGGAAAAATCGTTGGACAAATTGATCGCCGCCGCTCAAGCGGGAAATTCGGTTGCTCAGTTTGAACTGGCGCACTGCTACGAGGTCGGTGACGGTTGCAACAAAGACGAGAAAGCCTCTCTGGAATGGTTGAAAGCTGCGTGTGCGTCCGGTTATGCGCCTGCTTTAATTTTATTGGCTTCGAAGTATGAATACGGAGCTGGCGTTGCGCAGAATGTAAGACTTGCTTGCTCAACCTATCGCAAAGCCGCGGAAGCGGGCAATCGCGATGCGCAGTTCGCGCTTGCGAAAATGTATTTGCTGGGAAAAGGCGTGCATCTTGATGTTGACGAGGCTTTCGAGTGGTATCACCGAGCGGCTGAGCAAGGTCATCCGTTGGCGCAATTTTATGTGGGTGAGATGTATTCAGTCGGACGAGGAACGGACGTTGACGACGGTAAGTCTCACCAGTGGTATCTAGCTGCTGCGGAGCAGGGCGTGGTGGAGGCCCAAATGAAAGTGGCAAAGATGTTTCAAGATGGTCGGGGCGTGGATGTCGACGATTACTTGGCTGCTGAATGGTATCGTCGAGCGGCTGAACAAGCGCTTGCTGAAGAACACAATCATGCTGAAAAGCACGGACTAGATGAGGACAGTTTTTGTGAACAACGGAATGTGAATGATGAGGAGTCGCTCGACAAACACACACCTTCAGACGAACTAAAATAATTCGATGACAGTCACCCCAAATAGCGGATTAAAAGCCCCAACTGCACCTTTGAAGACGCTGAATTGGCGCCACCTCTCGTTATTGGCTGTCTATTGCATTGTCATTTATTTTATTGGACTGGGGAGCTATGGACTGATCGATCGAAGCGACGCTTACTACAGCGAAGGCGCGCGCGAGATGCTGGAATCCGGCAAGTACCTAATTCCGAAATTAAATTATCTTACGTTCTACGACAAACCAATTCTTATGTACTGGTTCGAGATTTTGTCGTACAGCCTTTTAGGAGTAAACGAATTCGCAGCTCGATTTTCGACAGCGTTCTTTGCTTCAGTTTTGGTGTTCGCTACTTACCTGTGGGGAAAGAAAGTCTCCACTGAGGTCACAGGTCTGCGAGCTGCTCTTATCTTGGGCACGAGTCCTATGTTTATCGCTCTGGCGAAACAATCACTCGTCGATATGACATTCAGCGCCTTTCTCGTACTGTCTTTGTATCTAATCATGGACAAACTTTCTGGTGCGAGTCGTTGGATTGGCGCTGCTGGATATTTTTGCCTTGCCCTGGCGGTACTGGCGAAAGGACCTCTAGCCATTGTGCTCAGCGGCGCTGCCGTCGGGTCCTACGTTCTCGCTACGTGCAAAAATCGTGCCGGTTTCTTTGAATACCTTCGAAAGCTAGATCCATTTGTCGGTATTTTAATACTGCTGGTGGTGGCGGTGCCCTGGTATGTCGTCGCGGCATTTGAAACAAACGGCTTTTGGACCGATATATTTTTCATCAAGGGGAATTTATCGCGTGTAAACGGCAGCGTCGGGCATTCGCATCCTCAGCTCTGGTTCTACTTGCCAGTTCTTGCATATGGATTTTTCCCCTGGATTCTTTTGTTACCTGAATCGATTTATCGATCGATTACACTTGTTCGTAAGAATTGGAAAGTGCAACTGCCTACGATACCGGAGAGAGCTGTTCAGATTTTTCTATGGTGTTGGTTTCTCGGAATGCTCGCTGTAATAAGTGTGCCAAAAGCGAAGTTGCAAACTTACATCCTACCAATGCTCCCTCCGCTGTCCTTGCTAGTTTCGGTCGCTTTGAGTGAATGTCTTCGACAGTGGAATGAAACTCGCATAATTCCGAAGTATATTAAGTGTGCAAGTGTGCTCTTCGGAATTTTTGGTGTCTTGTCACTAGTGATTGGTTGTGGTTTGACGATTATGTTTGGTCAGCCCGAAACCACAGCGATACTACCTGCGGTGATCGGCAATAAGATTCTTAGAATCACGTCAACGTCTGAAATTGGCATGATGGTCTTTATTGCGGTCGGGGCGATTTTTTGCGGTATCGGACTGATCTGGCAATGCCGGCGGATGTTCCAGAATGACTTGTCGTTTGTGGTCAATATGTGGTTTGCCTCTGTTTCATTGGTGGCTTTGGTTGCTTCACATGCTGGTTTTTGGGCTGCGTACGAATTTAGTAGTGGCGATTTGCACCGCTCCACGGTCATTTTGAAACCGCTGCGTGACGCTGAGGTTGCGGTCTTTCAGGAGTTTAAACCATCACTTTGTTTCTATTTGCAGCGTCCGGTCCACACATTTTTTCAGCCATATGAGCTGCTCCCAGCTGATTCAAGATCGAAACTATACATTGTTATTAAGTCTGCAAATCTTCCACTTCTTGCGAAACGCGGACTATCCACGAGAACTCTTGCACAAAGCGGTGACTGGATGGTCGTAGAGAAACGTGGTGTTATACTGCAAAAATTGCCGACGCTTGATGAAGTTCTGACGCACGGAAATCCGACGTTGAACGTTGAGATGATGACTCTGCCGCTGACTGGCGGAGTCAAACCGTAGGGCGCCGACCCTTTCAGTGAGGCGAGCGATGTTTTTGTGATTTCGAATCGACGAGCACGCACTCGCGCGCAATGCTTGTGCGATTTCGAGTCGACAAAAAAACGGACAGCGCCCTACTCTTTCAAGTTCAAGAGGGTTCCGAGTTAATTACTATTTGTCGGCCGGAATAGCATCCGCTGACGCAACAATTTCGATAATGGCATCATTGGTTGAAGCCGTCGCCGCTGTGCTGCTAGAGTCCGTTTCAATGCTTGCCCAGAGTTCAGCGAGTCGGCCGTTTTGACTCAGTAAAGTTTTTAAGTCGCCTTCTTCAACGATGCGACCGTCGTCGAACACATAGATGTAGTCGAACATGTCGAGCAAGTGCAATTTGTGCACGGCGGAAACAATGCATTTGTCTTGAAACTTATTGTGAATGTTTTCGTAAATGATATGCTCATTCTGCGCATCAACACTGCTTGTCGGTTCATCGAGAAGAACAATGTCGCTTTCTTGGGCGAAGAAAATTCCCCGTGCAAGAGCTAATCTTTGTTTTTCTCCACCACTTAGGTTCACACCTTTTTCTGCAATGTTCGTGTCTAAGCCGGACGGCAATCGTGCAAGCACACTCTCTAAACGCGCTAAGCGAATGGCCTCCTGCACGTCGTTTTCATTCGCATCAATCCCGAATGTGATGTTGAACTTAATTGTGTCAGCAAAAATTTCCGGGTCTTGAGGCATTAGAGTTGTGCAACCATTTAACGCTCTCAGTCCACCTTGAATTTCTACACCATCGCATTTCAGTGTTGACTTGTTGGTGGTTTGAACACCTCGAATCAGGCTTAGCAAGGTGCTTTTGCCGCTACCACTCTCGCCGACGAATGCGATTGCTTTTCCTTTTTCGAGAATCACATCAATCTCGGTTAGGTGATGTGAACGATGTTTTTCATCCTCGTAAAGAAAATCCAAGTCGCAAACTTCGACAGTTTTCCAGTTTTTGGGAACGCTGACCTGTTCACCTAAACCTCCTCTAGCTTCGTAGGCTACATCAAGTGTTTCAGCACTTTGAACGTCTGCAGCTTGACGCGTAACTGAGCCATAGAGCCAGGCAAAGTTGTAGAACGAATCGCCGATTCGTCTGAGATATTCGAACAGTGTGAAGAACGTTCCTGCCATTAAAACCTTGCCCGCGGCGAGCGTTTCATGCGTGTACCAGGCGAGGACTGCCACCACCATCACACCGATCATGATCGTCGTCAGGCACCATTTTATTTCAACTAAATTGTTGTTGTGTTTGAAGAGATTTAGAGGCGCTTGCAGTCGTTTGAGAACCTCCGACAACACGCGTTTTTCCAATCGCAATGTGATTACCGTCACGATGTTTGTAATGTAATCGTGAACCGCAGCTGCTGTCGTGTTATCAAATTTGTTTAGTGTTTGATAGTTGTTGTACAAGATTCGATCGAACCAAAAAATAATTCCAACCGATGCTGCGGCTATCGAGAATGACACCAGACCTGCCATTGGCATAAACCAGATCAAGATAACCTGTGCGCCGATTAGACGAAAAAGCATGTAAGCAACTTCGAATGTGTTGTCGAAGAACTCAGTCAGTCCAACGGTGGCGCGATTGATTTTGTCGATACTTTCGCCGGAGTGGTGCTCACGATGCCATTGCATCGGAAGCTCTGTCAACTTGCGAAACATTTCGCTTTTATAGTTGACCTTGATGTGAAACGCGACGAAGCGCTCGACCAGTCTCGCCGGTCCGTGAAACACCCAGAACCCAACCTGTGTTGCGAAGTACCATCCGAGGTACATCAGAACGTTTTGCTCTAATTTCGCGGGGTTTGAAAAACCTTTTGTAGCGCTCTCTTGAACGCAGTTAATTACCTGTCCGATGATAAAAGGTTCCGCGAGCGTCATCGCCTGCGCGATTGCGAACATGATCAAATACGCAACGAAAAGCGGTTTGTGCTTCCCGGCGTATCGCCAGCCGGTGTATAGAAGATAAAAGATGGGACTTTTGGACATCGACTCATCGTACCTGAAAACGCTTTGCATTAAAACGTAGCTTGGCTGGACGCGCAACAAATCGACCTCGTAAAATGTTTTGGTCGAAAGTAACTAAACTGTGAACTCAAAATTGGTATCAATGAAATTGAATAAACGAATTATTGTTCTCGCCGCTTCAATCAGCGTAGTGAGTTGTTTCACTGGTCAATCTGCAAGCGCAGAGGACGGCGCCAAGGTTCAAACCAAAAATTCTGCTTCAAGTAAAACGTCACCAAGCGCAGCGAATATCAAACCACCATCTGCGAAGGTCGACACTAAAACGGCGTCTGGCAAAGACGACGTTAAAGCTGCGTCTGGAAAAGACGGTGCTAAAACGGCGTCTGGAAAAGACGATGCTAAAACGGCGTCTGGCAAAGACGACGCTTACTCCAAGGGTTTGAAACTTTTAGTCGCTTGTGATTCTCGCGGAGCCATTGCGCAATTTAACAAAGTGATTAAAGCTGATCCGAAGAACTCGATGGCGTTCTGTAAACGCGGAGAGGCTTATGCCTTCATGAACAACGATAAGCTCGCGCTCAAAGATTACAACACATCAATCAGTTTAGATAAGAAAAACGCTGAAGCTTATTACGATCGCGGTCACTTAAAATCTGGAATGAAAGACTACAAAGGTGCCATCGCCGACTACACCTTGGCTGTTGAGCAAGATCCAAAAATGATCAACGCATACGGCGATCGTGGCATGCTGCTCAAAGAGCGCGGCGACAAGGCTGGCGCTGTGGCAGATTTTTCCAAAGCGATAGAACTCGATAAAACGTTGCGATGGCCGCTTGTTCAGCGCGGATTGGTTTACATCGATATGAAACAATTCGATAAAGCTGTTTCCGACTTCGACCAAGTTGTTGCACTCGATCCGAAAAATTTCGATAGCTATGAACTTCGCGGACGCGCTTATGACGCGGCAGGTAAGTATGACAAAGCGCGCGATGATTTCTCACAGGTGATTAAACTGAGTCCTGACTACGCAGGCGGATACACATACCGCGCCAAAGTTTACGAGAAACTCGAAGGCCCGAATTCTAAAAACGCAAAAGCCGATCGAGCCTGGCTGAAGAAGCACGGATACTAGTTTCGCTGTCACGTCGCCGGAAACTCTGCAGCCCGGTAGTTTTGTAACCTAGAATCTCCGGCAAGCTCTGAACTCGTTTAGCCTGGGAGCGCCACATCTTCGGAACTCGTCAGGCCCAGGGGCGCCAGTACCTTCGGAACCTGGGAGCGCCAGTATTTTCGGAACTCGTCATGCCCAGGGGCGCCAGTACCTTGGAACACGTTTTGCCTGGGAGCGCCAGCATCTTCGGAACCTGGGGAGCGCCAGTATCTTCGGAACTCGTCATGCCCAGGGGCGCCAGTACCTTGGAACACGTTTTGCCTGGGAGCGCCAGCATCTTCGGAACCTGGGAGCGCCAGCATCCTGCTGGCTTCGAATTGCCGCTAAAAATCAGCATCTCCACTTCGTGAGTTTGAGCCGAAACCGGCGATCTATATCGATTGATTCGCGTTCGGTGGATGTTGGCGCATCACGACTTCTTTTACGATCGTGTCAACATGATCCATTAGCTGAATATCCTTCTCTTTGTCCGATGGATTCAGGTTTGCGTTCAGTTGATGCAAGCGTTCGAGCAAGTGCAACTCAGGATATGTTTTGTTGAAAATATGCTGTTCGCACCATGCCACACGCGATAGCAGGCGGGCACCCTCAGGTGGAGGAGTCGGCAGGAAAGCTGCTGGATCCACAACTTTGGGAGGCGGAGGAGCTGAAGGGCGATCGTCATCAGGGAACATTCCACCAGCGCCCATTGGGTTCATTCCCATGGCGTTCATCGGCATTCCACCCATGCCCATACGGAAGCCACCTAAGCCCGGAAAGCGCTGTGGCCCAGGGACCGCGTCATCGGCTGGATGCTGATCGAACGCTTTCTTGTGAAGTTTGACTTCGGCGTAACGTTCCAGTGTATCGGTTCGGGAGCTCATGTCCGGATTTTTAGAAGCGCTGCCGAATGCCTTAGTTTCTAGTCTGGATAAGCGTGATTCAAGTGAACCACCATAATGTTGACCGAGAATTTCGTCTTCAAGATACGTGATGTGAGGATAATCCGAGCCATCCGAATTGTCGCTTGCATCAGACGAATCGGAGTTACTGTCTGGTTGTGCGGCAGATTGCGGTGGAGTTGCGGCGGCGACTTTGCGTGGTTTCGTATCGATGCTGCTCAGCGGAGTGTCAGCGTCATGCGTCTCCAGAACAGCGGTGAGCTTCGCCAAGCGCTGCTGATCCGTCCCTTTGCTAACTTCTCCAAACGTGAACTTTTCCATTCTCGTAAGGCGTTCACTGATTGGCTCACTAGTGAAATCGTGCCTGAAGAAGCGCTTCTCCAGAATTTGAAGTTCAGCGCTTGCTTTGCTGTCAGTTTTGCTTGACGGCGAAGCGGCTGCCGACGCCAATAAATTGTTGTTCGGCTTCAATGATAGTGTGCTTGGAATTGAGTCTCCGGTGGGCTTAATCGCCCATGCATCGCCAGGCACGACAACGGCCACGGCGGACAACAACAGAAGTGAAGTCCATTTCATATTTTTGTTCCCCAGTCCGACGCGGAGCATTATAGATCAAATATCAAGAGCTTCCGTTTAAGCGCGCTAACCTGGGCTACGCATTACAACAAATCTATGAATTTTGGCAAAAAACAAGCCGGCACAGTAGACGACTCGAGCTTTAGAAATTGTTGTAAACCAGTAGCTGCCGTATCCTAAACGAATACCTATGGCTCGGCCGATTCCCCTAAAAAGCGGCATAATCAAATATGGAAGCCCGGAGGAATCAGCATGTCTAAGAAAGTTGTGAGTAGTCATCAACCTCGGCCACCTCACATGGTGGGCGACGGTCTGCCTGTGCGCAATTTGTTCTCGTATAACGATCTCGGCAAATCGCAGCTTAGTCCGTTTCTAATGCTGGATTACGGCAGTCCATCTCAGTTTCCTCCCACTCATAAAAAACTCGGTGTTGGTATGCACCCACATCGCGGTTTTGAAACCGTTACATTGGTCTTGCAGGGTGGCTTGCAGCATAAGGATACTGCTGGTAATTTCGGCGAGATTGGACCGGGCGATGTTCAATGGATGACCGCAGGCAAAGGCGTTCTCCACGAAGAACTCCATTCCAACTCGTTCCGGGAGACTGGTGGCACATTGCAGATGATCCAGCTCTGGGTGAATCTTCCTGCCGAAAAGAAGATGACCGCGCCGAAGTATCAAACTTTGTTGTCCTCTGAAATTCCGATAGTAGAGGGCGCTGACGGCGCTTCGAAGACGCGCGTTATTGCAGGCAAGCTTGGTGATGTAACGGGACCAGCGGAGACGTTTACTCCGATTAATTTGTATGATATCGAGTTCACTGGCAAGGGGACGCTATCTCTGAAAGTTCCAGAGGGATACACGACCGCATTGTTCATTATGGAAGGCGCTGTCACCGTCAACGGTACTGATACTACAGACGGTATCTCGATTATGATTTTGGAACGAAACGGTTCTAAGATCGATCTATGTGTAACTGGTCCGGCTCGTTTTCTTATTCTCAATGGAGAACCCATTGATGAGCCGGTTGTCGGCTACGGTCCGTTCGTCATGAATAGTTCCGAGGAAATTCGACAGGCTATGCAAGATTTTTCGAGCGGTAAAGTTTAAATCGGCGAACACTCAATCTCGTGAAACAGTTTTATTCGACATAAAGTTGAGCAAATCGTATCGATTCACTTTCTGACTCAATCTGGGCCGATGTCGGTCCCTTGGGTTTCACTGAATAGCAGCTGCTTCTGATATAACCTGCTTGGCGCTGGCGCTGTCGTTTGTTCGTTCTAGCAGTCGCGCATATTCTTCAAGAGATTTCTTCAGGCGCATCGAGTTTGCCCCATGTCTCTTGCGGTCGTGAGCGACGATCTTTGCGTAGATCGCCTTTGCGTCTTGAGTTTTGCCCTCGCTCTCCAATCGCTCTGCAAGTAGCGGTAGAATCGCGAAAAATTCCGAATTATCTGGTTCCACCGCGGCTGCGATTTGATTGTAGTATTCGGCAAAGTCATAGTCATTTGTTTCGGTCATGTATTTCAAGAGACTTATATAGAGCGGTTTTAAACGCTGGTGTTGTTTTGGCTGCTTTTCGAAAACAGATATCTGTAGTTTCGTCAGCTGCGCCTTTGCTTTCGGAGGCAAATTTACTTCCCAATCGGAAATTAAGGCGTTAATCGCATCTGGCGCGTATTCACCCAGGCTTTCTAACGCTTTCTTGAGATGCAAATCTACAGCTTGCTGATTGGAGCGAATATATCGGTTGTATTTTGCCATCTGTATATCGCTAAGAATTCGCCTTGGATCAGACTCAGGAAGCGTACGAGCCTCCGCTTCGAGTAAATCGTGGGTTCGATCAAGCTCTTGCGTAGTCTGGAAACCCCTGTCGCGTTCTGCGCGATCAGCCCTCCTGAGACTGATTTCCCATGCCGAGAACTGAAAACTTCCTGGTTCAAATTTGTAAGGCGTTTTAAGTTCAGGTTTGACGCCAAGCTTCGTACTACTCACCTTCTCAAATTGATCGATTGCATCAGCAAGCTCGGCATACCAGTAGGTGTCATTTTTCAGGCGGAGTTTTTTGAGCAGACCATGACTCTCGACGAATGCGTCGCTTGCCTCACCCATGTTGCCAGCTTTCTGTTGTGCCCGCCCCAATGCGCAAAGCGACATGAAGATGTCTAGTTCAGGATAGCGGCGGGCGCCCCACTCGCTGGCCATCATTCTGCGATGCTTGAGCGATTCTTTGAAATGTTTGACGGCAAGATCTGTATTCCCAGCAATTAGTGCGGCTTCGCCCAGGTCGAATAAACAGTCCGCATAGAAATTTCGTTCATTTTTTATTGACAGAGCGTCGCGGTTTTTAGAGCCGAACTCTAGTTGTGCAATAAGCTTCTCTAAAACTGGTGCGGCATCTTCGAACTGATTCAAGCGTAAAAGGTTTTTCAAGTAAAGCGAGCGCACTTGAGTCTTGCCCCAACAAAATTTGGTGCTGTGTTTTGCGTTATCTAATATGGTTAGTGCGTCTTTGAGGCTTGAATTTGCCTGCTCGAGGTTCCCCGCTTCAGATAGTTTTTTCGCCTGTTCTAAGAGAGCAATCGCACCGGCATGTATTGCGCCGCTCAGTTGGTCCGACTTGGAGACGCGTTGAGGGCCTTCAATTTGCTTAGCTCCAGGCTCCCCCATTTGTTGGGGGGGTTCTTCAGCTGCTGGAGTTTCGACTTCTACGCTGGATTGTTTTCCTACCGCTGTCTGCTCAGGTGATGTGGGCGACGTGGGAATTTCTTGGCAAAAGGCGCTGGTCAAGCCTGTTAGCTGACAGCCGAGAATTGCGATTGCAGTCGCAACAAGGAATTTTTTCTTTTTCATTTCAACTCGTCGTGCTGATTAGTAAGAGATCGGGTCGCTGGATTAACTATTGTGATTCGTGAACGATAAAATGAACACCATAAAAACCCTAGGTGGATTTGCACAGCAGGCGACGAGTCCGCAGGCTTCTTTGACAGGGAATATGGTCTGACCTAGGAACCTAAGAGAATTGCAGTGTCAGCTGAACGTACTCATCGTTCTCTCGTTCGCTGTCTAAGTTAGACAGCGCCAATCCCAGCAGTCGAACATTGCGTTCCTCCGCTTCTGTCATATCTAGCAACTCATTTGCGATTGCCATTATTGTATCGAAATCGGCAATGGTATCAAGTGTGGTGCGACTGCGTGTCACTTGTTGATAATTTGCATACTTGACCTTCAATGTCATTGTCCGCCCGCCGCCGTGATTTCCAATGCGGCGCACAAGAGTCTTAGCAATTTCACCCAGTTGATTCATCATTTCGCCACGGTCTTTGAGGTCGTCGGCAAAACTTTCTTCTGCGCCTACTGATTTGCGGACGCGATTCGGACAAACCTGTCGATCATCTTGTGCTCGGGCTATTGCGAAGTACCAGCTTCCTGCTTTTCCAAACTTCTCTTGGAGTGCGCGTTCCGTCCAGCTTTTGAGATCCGCTCCATTTCGAATTCCGAGTGAATACATCTTCTTAGCTGTAACTTCACCGACACCATAAAAGTCTTCTATCGGTAAAGTTTCCATAAACGACTCGGCCTTATCGGGTGGTATCAGATACATACCGTTTGGTTTTTTGATACCAGATGCGGTTTTAGCAAGAAACTTGTTTATTGAAATTCCTGCAGATGCAGTCAGTCTCGTTTCCTCTAAAATTCGTTCTTTGATTTCTTTGGCAATCAATGTTGCTGAGGGTAAACCTTTCTTGTTTTCAGTAACGTCGAGATATGCTTCATCAAGCGAGAGCGGCTCGACCAAATCTGTATATTCATGGAATATCGCTCTGATTTGCTCAGAAATTTCGCGATACACCTCGAAACGCGGACGAACAAAGATTAAGTGCGGACACTTTTGAACCGCAGTACGCGAGGGCATAGCGGAAAAGATGCCAAACTTTCGAGCTTCGTAACTTGCTGCTGCCACAACGCCACGATGCTCCGGCGAACCTCCGACGGCAACTGGCTGTCCGCGGTACTCTGGATTGTCGCGTTGTTCCACGGATGCAAAAAATGCATCCATATCGACGTGAATAATTTTCCGTGGATTTTGAAGCTGTGCATTCATTCTTGGTCAGAATTATCTCACAGGCTGTGCTACCATGCACGATCTATCTTTGTTGCAAAGTAGGGAGAGCTCATGAAAGACAAGATTACCATCTACGAAAAACCGACCTGTACTACCTGTCGTCAGGTCAACAAGATTCTGACGGAATCAGGGATCGACTTCGATAAGGTCAATTATTACATCGAGCCGATGACAGTTTCGAAAATTCAGGAATTGCTTAAGAAGCTCGGCATTCCTGCGCGTGAATTGCTGCGCACGAAAGAAGCGACGTACAAAGATCTCGAACTTTCCAAAAAAGAATTGAGTGACGATGAAATCATCAAACTGATGGTGAAACATCCGGAACTGATGCAACGCCCAATCATCGAGCGCGGTTCCAAAGCCGTTCTCGGCCGACCTGCTGAAAGCATCAGAGCGTTTTTGAAAAAATGACAGTGGTCGGTTGACAACCAGGCGAAATATCGACTATTCGGTGGTTAGGATGTACATTTAGTTAGTCGTTTCCACACCGATGAAATAACTGCCTTGGCAATTCGATTGAGCATCAGAAAAAAGGGACTGCTGATTGTAGCGGTGCCACTGTTGTTTCAAATGTTTTTTGTTTTTATCCTGTACAAAGAACTTGAACGATCGTGGGCAGAAACGCTTGAAGAGGTTCATGCCCGGTCAGTGATCTCCGCTGTTGATCGTCTGTTCGTGCACTCGTACGAAGCCTCGTCTGCTCTTTATATGTATGCCTACACCCAGAGTCAGTTGACTGAAGAAAACTTTGAACAAGGCATAACCGAGATCAGAAACGATTTACGATTTTTGAAAGAGAATTCCAAACACGATAAAAAACTGTTTGCGTATCTCTCGAAAGAGATGGAGATTTCCATCCAACAATTGCGAGAGCAGATGCAGTTGCTCAAAGATGATCGACACCCTGGTGACAATATGGTGCGATTGCAGGGCTATCAGCGCGTGCGAAAAATGGTTCATCATGCCAGGCAACTTGCTGGTGTGGAGTTGGCCGCGTATTCAAAACCGGAACGTAGTTTTGCAGAGCGAACTGATTCAATTAAGCGATTGATGTTTCTTGGTTTGTTGGGTAGTGTCGCTGTCGCGTTTGGTATCGCCAGCTTCTTTGGGCGAAGTATCGAGAATCGCTTGCGGCGGGTTCTTAAGAATCTGGACTTGTTCTCTAAGAGAGAAAAACTTATGCCACCAATGGTGGTGACTGACGAAATTGGTGTGGTTGATAATGCGTTTCATGAGATGGCAGGAAATTTGCGCCGAGCGGAGCGCATCAAGCAAGACTTCGTCGCAATGATCGGTCATGACATTCGCACTCCTGCCACCACAATTAAACTTACTCTCGATACTTTGGATGAAGATTCCGCACAACTGGATAGCGGATTAAGAGAGCTTGTCTCCGACGCCGCCGGCGAGTCGCGTCGATTAATGACGTTGACTAATAACCTTCTTGATTTAACTCAGATTGAACTCGGGCGATTCCAGGTTGATGCGCGACCGATGCAGGTCGCCCATGCGATCGATCAAGCTGTTCGCAGTTTAACGTTGTACGCGCAGAGCAAAAAAATATCTGTGAAAAACGAAGCAGATGACTATCGAGTGAACGCAGATTATGAGCGGCTTCTTCAAGTTCTAATCAATCTTTTGTCGAATGCAGTCAAATATTCACCGAAGAATTCGGAAATCGAAATTTCGACTGAGAAGTTAGACGACTTTATCGAAATCGTTATTTCGGATAATGGCGCTGGTATTCCTACAGCGCAACGCGATCTGGTTTTCGAGGCTCACGAACGTCTAACTGGTGACGATGAAGGCGAGCAACATGGTATGGGACTGGGTTTAGCAATTTGCAAATCAATCGTCGTTGCGCACGGCGGAACAATCGGTGTCAGGGAAAGTTCGAGCGGTGGAAGCGCGTTCTGGTTTAGACTGCCTATCTCGGTTGGTACAACAGATGAAGATGATGTGTGAACAACTTTTAGTAGATAGGACTGTATCATCAAAGTAGTGTGTAAAGTCATCAAGCTATACGGATGCGGAAAAGAACAAATCTCGTAAGCAGTTTCAATAAGTTAGTAAACGCCAATGTCAAAGATTCTTTTAGTTGAAGACGATTTAGCTCTCAAAAAAACTCTTAAAGTTTTTTTGGAGAGACAAAATTTTACCGTCGAGGCGATAGAAACCGGTGAAGAAGCGCTCTTCCGGCTGAGGACGGAGCACTATGACGTCATCATTCTTGATTGGGGTTTGCCAGACATGACCGGACTCGATATTTGCGAGCAGTATCGAAAACAAAATGGAATGACACCAATTCTGATGCTCACTGGAAAGAATCAGGCGACGGACAAAGCGAGAGGTTTGGATTCCGGAGCCGATGATTATCTTACTAAACCATTCGAGAACGTTGAACTAACCGCACGCATTCGAGCTCTTTTGCGTAGGCAACCGGTGGTGAAGCCGACAATTCTTTCGATGGGTAATGTTCAGCTCGATTCCATTAATGGTGTCATGCTAATCGATAATAAGAAGTGCGCATTGTTTCCGAAAGAGTTTGCATTACTGGAGTTCCTGATTAAGAATCCCAATCACGCCTTTCCTGCAGACATCCTGCTGGAGCGCGTCTGGTCGACTGAATCGGAAGTAACCCCCGACAGCATTCGCGCGTATATTACTAAAATCAGAAAGAAACTCGAGGATGGCAGGGCAACCATTCAAATTTCGACGAGAAAAGGTTTTGGCTATACCTTGGAATTGATGAACTGAGTTTGCCTCAATTGCTGAGTTGAAACTGGCCGGTATTGGTTGAATTGAGTTCGGTTGCCTTGTCTAAGACGGTGGTGTTCGTCTCCGCGAAGCGCCGCTATTGGTGCATCTCGCCGAATGTTAGAGAAAAACCTTTACTCCGTAAAACGCATGGATAGGGTCTTAACTTAAGGTTTACAGTGAGCTGGAAAACCAGAACTGTTGCAGCTTTGGGTTCAGTGATCGACATGATCAGGGCATCCTGGGCGATTGCCACCATTTTGTTTTGATGTATGCTGATTGAACAGACAACACAAATCGCATTGACGCACTTCTGGTTAGGTCCAGCGGACAATGCGCGTTGTATCGCCGTAAAAACGTAAGTATTGAAGTTCTTCGAAAGTTCGAAGCCAACTGGTTTCGGCTTTCGCGTGGAGTTTTGGTTAAATGAAAAAGGCAAGAACAGTTTTGGTCGCAGCGTCAGTGCTCGGTTTGTTAGGCGACTATCTATTTCATGATTCAGTATTCAAGCTTGTCCCCTGGGGACTAAATCTCTTTGTGTGGCTTTTGACTGTCACAGTTGCATCGTTGATCCTCACATGCCGCACAAAGCCGACCAGCCAATGGAAGAGTGCGTGGTTCCTTGTGCCATCACTTTTCCTGGCTGCTGGTTGCGTTTGGCGAGAGTCCGTCGTTTTGCGATGTTTGGATGTGGTTGGCATCGTATTCTTTTTGTCCGCCGCGTCATTATCAATGATGGGAACCAGAATGGTGACCGCAGGAATCTCTCAATATCTGCTCACCGTCTGCAATGTCTTTGATAGTTTGGTGACGTCTCCGATTTTACTTTTGCTAAAAGAAGTGGGCTGGAGCACGATGATCGATGACCGTGTGCGTTCTCAGGCGAATGCAGTTTTTCGGGGACTGGCAATTGCCACTCCGATCGTGGCGGTATTCGGAGTTCTACTTGTCACTGCTGATGCGGCTTTTGCTGGGGTAGTGAAAAACACATTGAATTTTGATGCTGGACAAAGTTTTCAACACTTGCTGCTTGGCTTTGGAGCATTCTGGTGGGCGGGCGGATACTTATTCGACATGATCAACGGACCGCTGAAGATGCCGACTGACACCGCTCCTTTTGAGGATATGAAACCGAAACTTGGCGTTGTAGAAGTTGGCGTTGTGCTCGGATTGATCGACTTGTTGTTTCTCTCTTTCGTAGTCGTTCAAGCGAAATATTTTTTCGGTGGTGCCAATCTCGTTGAGTTGACCAGCGGAATGACTTATGCGGAGTATGCTCGCCGTGGGTTTTTCGAGCTCGTTACCGTCGCGTCGCTAGTTCTGCCAATACTTTTGACCCTGGATTGGTTGGTTGAAAAAACTTCTGCCGTCGGGACATTGCTCATTCGCTCACTTACCGGTATACAAATTTCGCTGCTCTCCGTCATCATGATCTCTGCTGTTCAACGAATGCGCCTGTATCAGAGTGAATATGGGCTTACTGAATTGCGTTTGTACACAACTGCATTCATGGCCTGGTTGGCTGTTGTCTGTGTGGTTTTCATGGTTACAGTTTTGAGAGGTAAACGTAAAACGTTTGCATTCGCTTCTGTGATGTCCGGACTCGCTGTCGTCGCCGGTCTGCACGTCATCAATCCGGACGCGCTGATTGTCACGACCAACATCGCTCATGCTAAAGACGGAACAGCTTTCGACGTCCCATACGCGCTCAAGCTCAGTAGCGATGCCGTGCCATCACTGATTGCCAATCTCGATCGATTAGACTCAGTTCAACGAATGGAAGTGATCCAAGGCATGCGTGCAAGTAAAAGAGGCGCATGGAAAGCCGACTGGCGATCTTGGAGTCTATCTGGTGACCTGGCATATCGATCTGTCAGCAGTTACTTTGACAAACACAAGATCGTCACTACAGATGGTGCGCTTCCGGTTGGGTTTGAAATTCCCGAGTAAGACGTTTCGCTCTGCTGTTTAGATTCTGCTCTCCCATATCGGTAGTCAAATTCAAACTTGGTTTTATCGAAAAAGAATAAACTACTTTTGTTTCGGTCCTCCCCGAAAACGAACCCGGAGCGGCGTTACAGCTACTCCGGGTTCGAATTGTCTAGATTACGATGGATAAGACTCGGGTCACTACATTCCGAGATAATTGCGGATTGTAGTCAGAATCGATGGTCTTGAGTTGTTCAAATAGTCTACAAAGCCTGGATCCGAATATTGGTTCCAACCATATCCGCCGTTATAGTTGTTGTTTCTATAACTGAGATATTCGGTTCTCATTTGAGCGAGCAACTGTTGCTCTTGATATGGAGTGATGCGACCTTGCAGCGCCAATTGGTGAATTTGAGACATATTGCGCGCTAACTGATCGCGCTCGCTATTCCAATTGTTGGAGTAGAGATAGTTGTTTGCATAACCATATCCACCATTGCCGATGCCCAGATATCCAAGGATTCTGTCGAGCAGTGAAGGTTGATTCAACTGCAGATAGTCAAGGAATTGTGGTTCCGAATAGTAGTCCCAGTTGTAGGCACCATTATATTGATTGTTGTGATAAGCGAGATAAGCCGCTTGCATTTGCGCGTTCAATTGTTGTTGTTGGAGTTGCGACAATTTGTTCGCCTGGTTTAGTCTGCGAATGTTCGCTTTCAAGTAGTTACGTTCTGCGTCCCAGTTTCGGAACGCTTTGTTGTACGAAACAATTTTTCGATCGGTGTACCATCTGTGATTTTTGTCCCAGCGATTTTCGTTATCGCGACGGTTCTTGCTATCCCAACGACGATCGTCGCGATCGCGGTCCTCGTTCCAGCGTGGTGGAACTTGGGTTACATTTGGCATGCGGTTGTCGATTTTTGCTTCTCTGCGCGCATCTTTCTGTGCATTTTGCAAAGCTCGTTCGCGATCTCTTTGCGCCCTCTCTTGATCGCGTTCTGCTCGTTCGCGAGCGCGATCTTGTTGTCGTGTCATTTGATTCGCTTGATCGCGATGGGCTTGTTCGCGAGCGCGCTCCTGCTGTCTTGCCAGCTCATTAGCCTTCTGCCGATTCTGTTCCACCATCATTTGTTGAGCGCGCTGCGCTTGCCTCTGATCGCGTGATGCATCATTGAAACCCTGCTGTTGTGCGCGTTGCATCTGAGCCTCAGCTCTTTTCGCTTGTTTCCGGTCTCTGTTGTCACCATCGGCAGCGAACGCCTGCGATGACACCGTGGTTAATACCGCTAGTGTGGTCAACAGTTTTATTGACAATGCTAATTTCATGGTGCCCCTCCGCAGGTCACAGAATTGAGTGTTTTCGCTCGGACTTTAACCGTTTTGCCATCCTAGCTGCGATAAAATGACGGGAGCGAAGCTCACTTGTTCCAAATATTTTTCTCGGCGTGCCGGTGAAAACTTTTTAAGATGCGAAAACTAGCCTGCTAGTGGGATCCCGCTAATTCTGCGTTCGCTACTCGACAACGGTTTTTACCGGTTGTGCTAGTGGTGCCGAATTATGATTCTCACAACATGGGCGTGAACACTTAACTGCCAGACTATGTCAAAACCACTGACCGTTCATCGACGCTTCCGGAGAATAAAAACGCTGATTCTGCACGCCCGATTGACGGAACTTCCATGCGGAGCCGCAGTTGAAATTTTGCATCCGGTTTCCAGCATAATCTCTGTGGTGATAGTGCCGGCGACGGTCTGGATAAGCGCGATAGCTCCGAACACTTGATTGTCCCATTCGGGTATTGTCCTGAGCGTCTAAAATTTCGTGGGCACCGCTATTGGTGAATGGTTGTATTCCATCAGGCGAGGCGAACCGTGGTGCGCTCGGTACGCCGTAAGGTCCTACGGTCTCTGAACGACCGCTGGCGTCTGGATTGCTCGCGCTTGAATCGCCGAACTCGTTTGAAGTGTCAAACGAATTCGATGCTGTGAAGCCATTGTCAGAGTACAGTTGACTCATCGTGTTGACATCGCGCGGCTTCAACCTGCCTACTTGATTCTCGTTGACCGTTGGATACATGATGTCGCTCGCGACGTCGGAGTGTCCCTGTAATCCGAGTGCGTGTCCTACTTCATGCAAACTGGTTTTGTACATATTCTCATTGGAAAAATTCTTGCCCATCAGTGCAGTAAGAATGCTTATTTGTGCAGAGACAATTCTACCTTCGCCTGTGTCTCTGTTTGTTTGAACTAAGGTGCGCGTTTGTCCAGCCTCCACGCTTCCCGGTCTAATCGTCGGTGTATCGGTCCAGGAGCAAACGATGTCTGCGCCTTTTGCGCTGTTCACCTGCTTCCATGAAAGAACGCCATTAGACGTATTGCACCACTCACTGAATGCATCGGTGATCATTTTGCGAAATTCTGGACGATATCCCGGCACATTTCTACCATCTGAAACATAAACTTTCAGAGGCATCCTTTCAGGCGACCAGTGGAAACTTCCTTCCTGAGTCACTGTAGAAAGGTAATTGTCTGAACCGGCTGTTGATAAGAACGCGTTCTGGTTCGACCTGAACGGTGGTGCATATGGTGGCATTAACGAGCCCATATTGCGCTGGTAACCCATTGGAATGAACTGTTGTCCAAGCGTTTTGAATTGTTGTCCCCAATTCGGGTTTTCTGCTGACTGGCAATTCGCGCATGAAATCTCGTTTTTCGAGATTGTTATGTTCGAGTCCTGGTGATGCACATGTGTGAGAAAATTTTGCTCAGGCGGTGTTTGAAACAGATAGACAGAAGCGACGCTCCAAACCACAGCAACAATTAAAAATGGCACAAAGAGTGCCACTGACCACAGTGACTTCGAAATCATAGGTTTCACCGAAAGCTTCGCACCACATCGCCGATGTGGAAGGACCCCTGTCTGAGCCGCTGGCTCAGTTCATAACAAACCTCTTGACCATCGTCAGGATCTGTTTGTTCCCTGCGCCGGCACCAGGATCAAGCTTTTAACCTGCCACCGACTGATCGAGCATAAATGCGATCGGAACGAACAATTACCACCTACTAACGCAGCTTCAGCGGCGGCTCTGAACTGGCTTTCCTGTCATTTTCTAACTCACTTGCATCGCCAGTGACATCTCGTTTCGAATCCCGTTTAAAAACATCCCAGTGGCGACATCGGCGAATTGGCTTGGATTCAATGGACCTGATGTTTTGAACCAAGTGTAAGTCCAATTAATTGCACCCATCAAATACATTGCCAGGGAAGTCCGCATGGGGTCTGCCAAATCTGGTCGTAACTGTGACACAATCTCTTTGATCAAATGCAAAACCTGTTTTTCCAAACCTTTGATTTCGGCTTGCTCTGTTTCGGATAAACAGTGTAGGTTGTTCAACAAAACGATATGCTGGTCGCGCGAACTCATATAGAGTTTCATCAAAGCCCGCACTAACTGCTGAAGTTGACGCTCCGCCGGATCTGTATTTTGTATCGCTGCGGTGGCGGTGTTGACCAATAATTGGCAATGCGACCGCAGCATATCGTAAAGCAGTTTGTCTTTCGACGTATGGTAGTGATAGAGCAAGGCTTTCGAAACGCCGCACCGTTGGGCGATGTCAGCGATTGAGGTGCCGTCGTAGCCACGCTCGGCAAACATAGTGGCGGCAGTGTCAAGGATCTCCTGCCGCCTCTGATCGTAGTTGTCTGCCCGTGGTCTAGCCATGGTTTACGCGCTCAATCTAAAAAATTGGAACGATTTTGTCGGCATCAAAAGCAACATCTTCGCCGTCGACATCGATTTCCGGCAATGCTGGGAACTTGATGCCGTGCGGCTCAACGATGGTTTTCAGACGAACGACAGCGGTGCGCCAATTGGCTTTGCGTTCTTCGAGATCGAGGATGCCGAAGCCGGCTGTGCGTGCCACATCTTCCAACATGCGTTGCGCTGGAAGGAAGGTGGCAGGCAGATTCCAGAACTCACCCGGTGGTTCGAAGAGAATTCCGGAAAGGAAGATGAATCCTGCGCGGAACTGCTTAGTGATCGTCATCTTCTCTTCTTCGTTCAATTTCGGAAGGACTTCTTTGAGAAGGGCGAGACAGAAGCTCAAGTGGCGACCTTCATCGCGACCGATGTTTTTAAATGCTTCTTTAAAAACTGGAATGGTCGTGTTTTGATACATGCTGTGGAAAAGTGTAGAAGATGCCACTTCACCAAACAGAAAAGAGCTGAACAAGATCGGCATAGGATAATGCTCTACAGCAGATTTATATCCTTTCCAATAACGCGCGCCGTTCAAATAGAGCCATTCAATATTATTCTTAGCGAGCTTGCCGAGCGGTGTTTGTGGATCGTGTCCCAGTGGTCCGTTTGGCGTAAGCAGTGTAATCGCCTTTCCACAAACCTCTTCATGATTCATCTCATCACGGGTGACGGAGAAAAAGCATTTGCGAATCGCATCTTCTTCGTGGGTTTCATAAGCGTGAATCATTGCTCTGGCGAACACTGCCGGTCCTGATGCATCGAAGACCGACAGGAGCGCAAACCAATAACTAATTGCATAACGCTGGTCCAGTGTCATTCCCTCGACATCGAGTGAATCCCAGTCCAGACTGCCGGGGGACCAACCCGGATCGCGCGATTCATGATAGATCTCCATCAGTCGCGGAGTCTCTACACGCCAATCGAACGGAAAGAGGGAGAGCTTTTCCATAATCGGAGGCGCTGATTCCACGTTTAACAGCAACTCCTCGGGATTCGGCATTTTTGTGTGCTTGTCGGGAGGAGGAACCATGTGTCTGCTGGTCACGGCTGCGTTTCCGGATTTTTTATCCATATCTGCCATCTTTGATACGCTCACTGGATTGGGGTTTTGGTCGTTCCGCGCGGTTATTGATTAATTAACCAACCGACCGGTCAACTAATATTATAAACCGCTTAATCCAGATCTGACCATTGGCTTGAGCAAAGTTAAGGTTCTTCGCCACTCTGGCTCGTTCAGTTCACCCCCGCCTGTCTTGTTACAACAAAAATGATAAAGCGAAAGAGTCGGAATGAGAGCCGCAAATACCTGTAGGTGCAGCGTTTGCGCGATTTTGCCGAATCACACAATCGCCGAAGCGCACTAATTTAAAACCGCCTTCGCGATTGCCGTGATAGCGGCATAACGCGCTATAACAGTTATATGGAACGGATTCAAAATTCTCATGTGCGCAACCTCTGGAAGGTAAACGACGGGCTCTGGCGTGGCGGACAGCCTGATGAGGAGGGGTTTCGCGAGCTCCAGAAGATGGGCATCAAAACAGTCATCTGTTTGAGGTTCAGAACCTCGCTTATCGATTGGGAACGCGGCGTGTGCGAAAAGCTTGGTCTTCAGTTCCTTTCCATTCCGCTGAATTACACCACTACACCTCGCTCTCCGCAAATCGAACGCTTCTTCGACATGGTGGATGAGGCGACCAATCAGCCTGTTTACGTGCATTGCTACCACGGCTCAGATCGAACCGGACTTATGCTTGGAATTTTTCGAATCGCCCGCGACGGCTGGACTTTCAAAGACGCATATATTGAAATGAAGGCCTGTGGATTTCATCGTTTTCGGATCCGGCCGTTCAAGTGGTGTCTCTCGCAGTACTACAACTCCTATATGTCCGAGCGTAAGAAAGAAGAGCTCGCCGCGCAGATGCAGCAAGTGTCCGATGAGAGCTTGACGAGTTCTCGGGTGGAAAATACCGGCTAGATTTGAGGGGCAATGTTTTCGAGCCGTGGCCAAGCACGCCACGTTCGAGCCCGTCAGGTTTCGAAGCGTGCGATATTTCAGAGGTCCATTCACCAAAACATTATGTTGCGGCGCCGGGCTTGAAGTCGCCGCGCGCTAAATTCCGAGTTGCAACAGTTTTAAACATAGACTCAGACTGCAGTGTGCTCCGGAACAAAAACGTCCACCGCCGCTGGCAGTGATGCCACCACCACTGGTGTATGTCCGAAAACATCACCGTCTAGCATCGTCGCTGGTTGTTCACGTTTGCTCAGGCTCAGCGGAACGCTTTCGACTTCTTTATTTTGTGTCAAAATGTCCGTCAGCGTGCCAGCGAGAACAGGCACCGCCTGTATCTCCTCGAGTGCGGTAATTTCAACTTCGTCGACTTCGAATAATTTGTAGGGCATTTTGTCTGTTTCTGCATTTCCCAAAAACCACGAGCCAAAACGCATCGCAATTCCAGCGTAATCATCTAAGTTCTGCGGATTGAGAACAATCAAGTTTAGTTTGCCGTTGCGCAAAGTGGTGGCATCAGACTTCTGACCGATTCCTAATTCTTGAGGATTGGTGATAAAAATTGCTGATGCGATGCATTCAAATCTGTGGCCACCCGTCTTTAGTTCAAACTTATATGGATGCTCGAACATCGATTTGATTAGCGGTCGCACATAACTCAGAAGTCCGTGCATGTTTTTCTCGGATTTTCCAGGCGTGGTAACTGCCATCGCGATCGGTCCGATACCGACGTCCAATGCGAAAGGCGTGCCGTTAGCAATGCCGAGATCGATTGATACCACTCGCCCCTTGCGAATCGTTTCCAACGCGAATGGAATTCTGTCTTCAGGTTTTTCTGTCTTTAATCCCAGCATTCCGGCGAGCAGGTTTCCAGTTCCAGCTGGAATAATTCCAACTGGAATTCGTGGCGTGTGATTTGCCAGTTTGCCAAGAAGCCTACCAACAGTTCCATCTCCGCCCATCACGATCGCTCTGTTGACACCAACCAGATCTGATTCATGGAAGTCTTGAGCGCTGACGATTTTGGTCGGGTCGCCGGTAATTTCTTCGAATCGTTCCGATATCGAGCCCATTTGCTCGTTGCATGATTCGAAGGTTCCGGCTTTCTCGTTGCAGAAAACAACTGTTGTCATGTCTCCGTTCCTTTTGCGTTTCTAAGCTGCCATCGTCGTCGGTCATTGTGGCAATGCTGCGGCACAACCAACCGACTAAGGCGAATGCAATCCAGTTTGGGTGGTTGAGATTAAATTAGCGCGGTTGTGATCAAACGATGACGGTTTGAAAAAAGCTGGTGTCTCCAATTCGGTACAAGAAATTCCCTCCAAAATAGAACCGCCCGGGCTCCTGGTTCCCGGACGGTTCTAACCTTTGGACAGACTCTCTGGGCATCTCACGAGAAACGAATGCTCTCAATCATTCTTTCCTCATGACCCTGCGATGCGACCAGCGCCAGTGTCCAATGCTTATAGATTTCAGATAACTGTTCGGTTTCGCCCTCCTGTAATTAATCGATTGTGCAGCGGTGCTTCGTATCTCCGTCGTCCAGCCATCAGATGTGGTGTCAGCTCCTCATCGTGCTCGGCGATACGCAGCCATCGTGATCTAGTTTTAGAGCGAACCTCTTACTACCGTCGTCCAGCCATCAATTCGGTGTCAGCTCCTCATTGGGCTCGGTGTATTCGGTCATTGCTCTGCGGGGGTCGTTGCTTCCGTTGTCCAGCCATAATGCTGGGTGTTGACCTCTCATCATTGGGCTCGGAATGACGATCCTTGTCCGCGTTACCGACGTTATCTGTTTTGTCCTCCTCACTCTCGTTTCTCGGGTCTCGTTCGCCCTCGATGTATTCATCTTCGTATGGGGAGGCGTAAAGGAAACATCAAAATTTGGAAGTCTTTAGTTAAAGCTGCGTGAAGAGGCGCAGGGCAGCGTTTGGGACAATTGGACAGTTTCTGGTTTGGAAATTCGACTATATAAGGAACGATTTCCACGGAGATTCGAACCGCGGCCGATAGGGGCGGGAGTGAGGGTTACCGTGAGAATTTATCTTTTGACTACAAAACCACTTAGATTCTCGGGGCTCAAACAGGGGAGCGCTTTCAAAACATTCGGCAGAGCGGATGTGACTGGGCGCGCCGTTGGGGCATTATCTAAGAGGAGCGTTCGCCGGGTATAACAACCTTCGAGGCGATATTGATGTTGCTTCCGAGCCCCACCCTGTTCGGCAATCCAAAGCAGGTTTGTCGATATTCGTCGGTCTGACGATTATAGGAGCCGCAGTTATGGACGAAAAAACGCGAAGACAGAACGAGCAAGCCGCACTTGCCAGAATCGATAGGGAACGAGAGGAGCGGCGCAAGCGCGAAGAAATCGAACGGCGCCGCAGAGCGGAGGACCACGAACGCTTCCGTATGCAGCAGATGGCTGTCGATAAGCAGCAAGCTGCTAAGAAAGCTGAAGAACTCGAGATTTCGAGGAAGAACGATATCATGATGGACGCGTTGGATATGAAGAAGCGCGAGGAATTGATGAAGGAATACCTCGCCAATCAAGCGAAGACGAAACTTCAGGAATAACTGAGAATCAATCGGGGATAACCATGTCGAAAAAATATTCGGCTCCAGCACTCGCTGTCGTCGTAGCGACCGTACTGGGAGTTGGAGTGAACCATAATCAACCTGGTTTTGCGAAGACCGCTATACCACCAGAGAAGGAGACGCAGAAACGAAAGATGGCTAAGATTTACGAGTTCAAAGCGAAGGCGCTTGATGGCAAAGAAATCGATTTTTCAAAGTACAAAGGGCATGTGATTTTGATCGTGAATACCGCCAGCAAGTGTGGATACACGCCGCAATATGCTGGACTTGAAGAACTCTATAAAAAGTTTTCTCCCAAGGGTCTGGAAGTTCTCGGATTTCCATGTAATCAATTTGGTGCGCAAGAGCCAGGTAGCAACGAGGAAATCGGCTCATTCTGCCAGAAAAACTATGGTGTCGATTTTCAAATCTTCGATAAAGTCGATGTGAATGGTCCTCATCAACATCCTATTTTTAAGTATTTGACAAACGGCGATGATATCAAATGGAATTTCACCAAGTTCTTGATTAACAAGGATGGCGAAATTGTTCATCGCTACGAATCCAAGGTCAAACCTGAAGAAATTGAAGCGGATATTCAAAAACTTCTCTAGTTGAAACCACTGCTTAGAGATTGGTTGAAATCGCTATAGAAAAAATTCTTTTCGATGAGAGTAGTAAATAGAACTGGCGGCACCGCTTATGGTGTCGCCAGTTTTTTCTCTCTCTCGTTCTAACTGTTGGCAATATGATGTAGGGCGTGGTCATTTGCCTGGTGGCTACAGTCCTTTACACAAGTGCTGGCACAGGTAGAGGATTGCGTTCCACAAACTGACGCTGATGCCAGTAAGGATAGATTGGTGTCTGGTCACTGGCGGCATCGAGTTTTGCGACTTGCTCAGCGGTCAAGTTCCACCCCACGGCACCAAGATTTTGCTTGAGTTGTTCTTCGTTACGTGCACCAATAACAATGTTTGCAACAGTCGGACGCTGGAGCAGCCAATTGAGCGCGACTTGCGGAACGGTTTTTCCGACTTCTTCAGCCACTTCATCGAGCGCATCGACGACATCATAGAGGTATTCATTGTTGACCGGTGGTCCGAAGTCCGCGGTTTTGTGCAGCCTGCTCACTTCCGGTAGTGGCTCATTGCGACGAATCTTTCCTGTTAAACGTCCCCATCCAAGCGGACTCCACACCATCGTTCCGACTTTCTGATCGATAGCAAGCGGCATAAGTTCCCATTCGAACTCGCGACCGATTAGCGAGTAGTACGCTTGATGTGAGATATATTTTGCCCAGCCATATCTTTCGGATGTAGACAGCGACTTCATCAAATGCCATCCTGAGAAATTCGAGCATCCGATGTAGCGTACCTTTCCGCTCTGAACCAGGTTTTCCAGAGTGTTCAATACTTCATCGACTGGCGTGATTGCATCGAAACCGTGCATGAAATATACATCTATGTAATCAGTACCCAATCTGCGAAGACTGTCATCACAAGCCTTGATCAAGTGATGGCGCGATGAACCTAGATCGTTTGGTCCATCGTTCATTTTGAACGTTGCTTTTGTGGATATCAAAACGTCATTACGCTTTTTTCCAATGGCTTTTCCAAGAATTTCTTCCGACATTCCTCTTGAGTAAATGTCTGCGGTGTCGAAGAAATTTACGCCAGCATCGAGACAAACGTCTATCAGTCGGCTCGCTTCTTTTACATCAGTATCGCCCCAAGCTTTGAACATTTCTCCGCCACCACCGAAGGTGGCAGCCCCATAACTGAGTACCGGTACCTTTAAACCAGATCCACCGAGCTGTCTGTATTCCATAAGACTCTTCCACCGTTTTGAACGAATTTGTACAACCTTGAGAACTAAGTTCTGAGCGACCGATCGAGAATTCACAGGGAAAACTCAATTGATCGGATAAATTTTGCAAATCGAACACAACCAGAAAGTGCATCTCTCCAGCCGTCGTGCGACGCTTCGAACGTCAGCAAATTCTAATATGTGCGCAGAGAAATTACATGATGCAGAGGAAATTCCTGGAAATCTCCAACCAACTTCGGTAAATTGACCGCGTATGGGTACATATTAGACCGGTCGTCTACACT
>CAZRMH010000056.1:0-26515 GCA_964600935.1 uncultured Candidatus Obscuribacterales bacterium | reverse complement strand
GGCCTTAGGGGCTGCAGGGGCTGCAGGTTGAGACTTTATTGCACGATTCTTTTCAGCCAGATGTTGCGCAGCTTCTTTATCGCGAGCAACAACTGCACTTCGGATTCGTCCGAGACGATCGGTATTTTTTCCATCCTGCGCAGAGCCAAAGACGAGCAACTCGATTCGCTCCAAACGTTTTTCCAGAGGATCGTGGTCGTACTCATGGAAGAAAAAACGTCGCTCCATGCTCTTCAAATCTTTGAACGGGTCGGTAGAAGACGCACCGGGCGAAGGAGAAGGAGCGGAAGGATTCGCTGCCAACGCCGGCGCGGCGCAAAACAATCCGAGCGCAGCCATTGTCGCCATTACCGGTTTATATTTTCGAGAAAATTTTCGAGAAAAAACGAAATCGGTCAGGTTGAGGTTCTTTCGCATACTCACCAATCGTCTCCACAATTGAATCTTCGCGTGTTGCCTACTTTATTTATAACTCTAATTCCAGGATATCATCACTTTTTCCAAGCAACATCGGGTAAACCCGAGTTGTTAAACCCTCAAAGCTCTGGTGGAAGGATTCCAATCCAGACAAAGTTTTTCGGGCGGTATATGCCTGAGACGAAAACGGGCCCGTCGTGTTCCGACGAGCCCGTTCCATTTCTTACTTTTTAGAGCGATTACTCTTCGCGGAATTCCGCGTCTACGACATCTTGCTCAGAGGCAGTGTATCCACCGCCATCTTCGCCGCCGCCGTAATCATATCCGCTCTCATCATAGTTGCCACCGTCCTGACCTTCGGCCCAGGATTGGTTGACTGTATCAGCTTCCGTTTGAAGTCCTTTCGCACGGGCTGCTTGTTGCAAGAGTACCAACGCACCTCTGAGTTCGTTCATGATCGACTTCAGCGTGTCGAGGTCTGCATCGTCTTTGAGCTTCTGCCTGAGGTCGTCGACCAGCATTTCGGCTCTGGATTTTTCACCAGGGCTGACGCTGTCGCCGAGATCGCGGATTTGACGTTCGACTGCGTAGCAGATGCTGTCGCCTTCGTTCCGTACATCGGCAGATTCCTTGCGGCCTCTGTCGTCCGCTGCATGAGCTTCTGCTTCGCGGATGGCGCGCTCGATGTCGTCCTTGCTCATGTTGGTCGAAGCAGTAATCGTGATCTTCTGCTCTTTGCCGGTCGCTTGGTCACGAGCCGTGACGTTCAAGATACCGTTGGCATCGATGTCGAAGGTCACTTCGATCTTTGGTTGCCCTCTAGGAGCGGCTGCGATTCCGTCGAGGCGGAAGTTTCCGAGTAGCTTGTTGTCACGAGCCATCGGACGCTCACCCTGGAAGACGTAAATATCTACTGCCGTCTGGTTATCTTCGGCAGTCGAGAAAACTTCTGTCTTTCTGGTTGGAATCGTCGTGTTGCGCTCTACGAGCTTGGTCATAACGCCGCCCATGGTTTCAATGCCGAGGGATAGCGGTGTGACGTCGAGAAGTACGACACCTTTAACTTCACCACCGAGAACGCCGGCTTGGATAGCAGCGCCGACCGCAACTACTTCGTCAGGGTTGACGGTTTGGTTGGGTTCTTTGCCGCCGGTCAAACTGGCGACAAGCTCTTGGACAGCTGGAATACGAGTGGAACCACCGACGAGTACAACCTCGTCGAGTCCTTCGAAACTGAGCTTGGCATCTTTCAATGCCTGTTCCATCGGATGACGGCAACGTTCTACCAAATGACGGGTCAACTCGTTGAACCGAGCTCTCGTCAGTTTCATCTCTAGGTGTTTTGGTCCGGAAGCATCTGCTGTGATGAACGGCAGAGAGATGTTCGTTTCGGTAACTGCCGAAAGTTCGATCTTCGCTTTTTCAGAGGCTTCTGTAAGCCGCTGCAATGCTTGTCTATCTTTTCTGAGGTCGATGCCTTCGAGGTTCATGAACTCATCGGCTACCCACCCAACTACGCAAGCGTCGAAGTCATCTCCGCCAAGGTGTGTGTCGCCGGAAGTTGATTTAACTTCGAATACACCTTCACCCACTTCGAGGATCGACACGTCGAACGTGCCGCCGCCAAGGTCGAATACGAGAATGACTTCGTTTTCTTTCTTGTCGAGACCATATGCCAACGCAGCCGCTGTAGGCTCGTTGATGATTCTGAGAACTTCGAGACCGGCGATTGTGCCGGCGTTCTTAGTCGACTGTCTTTGTGAATCGTTGAAATAAGCTGGAACTGTGATGACTGCGCTAGTCACTTTTTCACCGAGATATTTCTCGGCATCTTCTTTAAGCTTGCGCAGAATCATCGCCGAAATTTCTTCAGGCGAATAGTCCTTACCTTGAATAGCGACTTTACATCCGCCGTCGGCGCCTTCTTTCACTTTGTACGACACCAGCTTCTTTTCAGAGTCGACTTCGTTGAAGCGACGACCCATGAAACGCTTGATGGAATACACCGTGTTCTCAGGATTTAAAACAGCCTGGCGTCGCGCCAGCTGCCCGACAAGACGCTCTCCCGATTTGGTGAATGCCACCACCGAGGGGGTCGTTCTGCCACCTTCGGCATTGGAAACCACGGTCGGTATACCGCCTTCCATAACCGCGACAACGGAGTTTGTGGTTCCCAAGTCAATGCCTACTGATTTACCCATATCTTTGAAACTCCCTCTGCTCCTTTGATAAGGTGGAGACCCTGAAATTATACTGTGTGACGAATGCCACGGGTGATGGCATCCCAGATTACCGTTACGCAGGCAGCTTGTGCTGCGCGACGGTTCGAATTGCGTTTAATTGTAGTACTAATGGTATTAAAAGTTTCATATTCAGTTTTTAAAAGCGATCATATTGTGCCCAGTTTGCAGAAAAGCACCGCGTTAAACAAACTTTTTCTCAAAGATCTAAAACATTATTCGCCCCTTTGCTAGTGATGATGAGTTTTCCAGAAAAATATCAGCGCCTCCGAATTTTTTTTCGCCCGTTCGAATGTCAGAAAAACTGCCAGAAATTCTGACAAGTTACTGGCGCCCACCGCCGCAAGACAACTAGCGCGAAGGCGCGCGAGCTAGCGCCATTAGCGCGCCCAGCGATTCACAGCTATCAGGGATGGATGCGAATCCAACGGAAGCGACGATTGGAAAACTATCCTTCTCAGCGGCTAAATGTTTCGACATCAAAATCTCCGCCAGTCGTAAAGCGAAGGTCTTGGCAGACTCCAATCCCGTTTCGGGCATCAAAATTGCAAAGCCGAGTGTCTCGTAATGAAACAGGGTATCGGTTCGGCGAATCAGCCGATTGACGCGCGTGACCACTTCTTGCAACGCTTGCACTGGAAGAGGTTCGATTTTGTCCTTTCTTCTGACCTTTATATCCAGCGTGACCACGGCGAATTCGCGTTTAAATCTTTCGTAGCGAAAAAACTCTTTCTCGAGAAACAATAAAAATGCCGGATAAGTATAAATCCCCGTATCGGGTCTGCGCAGAACGGTTTCAACACGCTTGACCTGACTCCAATCAATGGTCGCGTCGCGAGAAACGGCAGCTAAATCGGGCACCTTATCTCGATATGAACACAAACCACAACTGACTAGATTGAAAACAATCGGTATCCATTGCGGTTTCGAAAGAGGAATGCGTCGCAAAATTTCTAGAACGGTGCTCTGGTTGTCAACTTCTTGATAGAAGCGTTTTTGTATTTCCATCGGAGTGCCGCACCCGCTGGAAACCATCTGCTCGAAAAGAGTTTCCGACATCATCGCGTGATTGCGAATCAGGTAGGTTTCAAGCCCGATTCCAAGGTTTTTCAAAAACGATTCTTGATCGCAAAGAGCTGCTCCTTCCATCAAAAGAATCGGCAGACCTTTCAATATGGTTTTCTCAGAAGTTTTTGGTTCTTTGAAAAATTTGAAACTGCCCGTGGTTACATTAACCAACTCAAGAAAGGCATTATCACCGTCGCTGTCATTGAAGACGCAGTGCACAGGCTGACCTTCAACGAAAAACAAAAAGGAATTTCCACTTGGCGTCTCGATCTCAAGTCGACCGGTTCCCTTATTCATTTGTATAGACTGAACGAGGGTCGGCAAGTTCATGTCTAAGAGATCGCCTGCCAGAGTAGGTTTATGGTGTTTGGTCTTGAGCGTCTTTAACTGCTCCGAAGCGCCCTGCGCCTGCATCAAGGCACGTCGCACGATAATCGCGTAAATATCTTGGGCATCACGGTCGGCATCTTCCCACTCGACCGAAAAGGTTGAAAGACGCTCCAACCGATATTTAAAACCATTGACCTTTTTGTCGTGCAAGACCTTGAAAAGGTAATCATCAGGCGGCTCGCCAAAAGGCAAGTGGAGAACGAAACCTCTGTTCGCAGCTTCAGCCTGCAGCTTTTTGATTTGCTCAATCGAAGGGGGTGCCGCTTGCTTCGGCAAAGATTGCACTCTTATTTCGTCTTGACCCTGGTTTTTCAAACTTCCTGCGGCAACTGGCGCTTACGCGCCTCTGCAAAACCCACCAAAACACTCGACAGCGTGCCGAATCCTTCGCCATAACCTTCTTTTACCCAGAAAAAAATCAGTCTACCTCCGGCTGCGATTGCCGCGCGGTTCCATATTCAGCCGACCGGGACGGAGCAGAGTCAAGCGCTCAGATTCGGATCGGCACAGAGAAAAGTGTCAGAAAAACTGTCGATTTTTCTGACAGTTTTGCAAACACCGATTATTGGATTGATACCGAAACAGTGCCGAGCCGCTCGCTAAAACTAAGGCTGGTTGAGCGTTTCGCCGATCGCCAGCGCATGAATCGACACTTTACTACCCTCGGTCTTGGCCAGCCTGAGCAGGTCAGAGGGCTGATAGCGAAAAAACACCTGGTCGAGCAACGGTTGCCAATGCATCGGAACGAGCCGCGGGGCACCGATTTCCTCAGCCAGCTTCAACGCCTCTTCCGGTGAGGCGGTAGCGTACTTGCCACCAATCGGCACGCAAGCGGTGTGAATGTCGAGACTCTTCACAGCCTCAGGTATAGCCGAAGAATATATCGTCGCACCGGAATGATAGTACCCGGCAAAATGGTATCCGTTCACAGGTTTGGCAGGCGCACGACTTCTCGCGAACAGCGCCATGATTGTCTTACCGAGGCGGTTGAGCGGATGATGCGCAGCTACAGCGGTGACCTTCACATCACCAAAATAGAGCGATTGACCGTGGTCAAGGGCAATCATATCTTCGGCTCGAATTTGTTTTTTGAATTTCCGACGCATCCAGGTAATCAGCTTCTTCGGTCCGACAAACTGACACTGCCAACGTTCATAAAGCTTAGGCGCCAGCAAGATTCCCGAATCAAAGTGACCGTGACTAAACAAAACCACGTGAGCCTTAGGGAGCTTGTTCAAGTCAACAGGCTCGCAAAGATAAGGGTCGACATAAATGTCGACATTAGACACATTGAAGTGAATGGCGCTGTGGCCTAAAAAAGTGAGCGTCAAAAGCGATGACTCCGACTCACTGTAAATGCTTCGAAACGTTAGAACTGGCTAGTACAGGATGGAAAATCCTAACATTTTTAGACAAGTAAATTTCCTTTACTAGTAAAATCATAGGTTCTAAATTCAGTTGCTAAGCGTCAAGCGGATGACGCACGCGAGGAAGAGCGGAACGAATGATGATTAATGGTTGGAAAGTGGTACCAGTTGCACTGGTGGTTTGCCTGGCATCCTCGATTGGACTCACGGCTCCTGCAGATGCGAAGAACAAAGCTGTCGAGCTGATGAAGTATTTAAACCCGGTTCCCGACAAAAACGCTTATTTGAATAAGTCGCAGGATCGAGTTATTAAGAAAAAAGGCTTCAAGACAATCGCCTTAGAGGGCGCCAAGCCTGTTGAGAATAAAGAACTTGGATACTTTGCAATCGTGCCTCTTGAAAAAATTCAGGACAAAGACACGATTGTCGGTCTATTGAAGAATCCCACCGTCAGCGGCATCTCGGTCGTCGTGCCATGGCGGCTCTTAGAGCCTGTCGAAGGCGAGACGAACTTCAAACCGATTGACGATTTGCTCGCTCTTTGCAAAGAGCAAAATAAGACAATGATTTTGAGAGTGTCCACCTGCGGTGTGGACAACAGCGTCAGATCCGACACACCGGATTGGGTGTTTCAAGATCCGACATCGCGATCGATTGTTTACACAGGGATCGATGGCAATGAGCACCAGATGCCAATTTTCTGGGATCCAAACTACCTGGCAAAATGGTCCAATCTGGTCAACGAACTTGGTGAACAATACGATAAAAATCCATCACTGCACAGCATCGGCATCACTGGTGGTGGCGTGCTTGCCGGCACTAATGTACTACCAGATTTCGTCGCTTCAGTAAAACAAACGATTGGCGCAGAGATAAAAGCCAAGCCGGAAAAAGAGAAAGCCGCTGGTAGCGCCGATAGTGACAAGACAAAAACGGATGGACCGGCGACCGATGCCGACAAAGCAGCAGATTCCACAGACAAAGTGGCAGACGCAAACAAGACTGACGACAGCACTGTCAAAACCGCCGATACCGTAAAAACAGATAGCGGTGATGACAAAACAGCAGATGCAGCAAAAACAGCTAACAACGCTGACGCCAAAAAAACGACAGCAGCTGGTGCAAACGACAACGCCGCCGACGATGATGACAAAACGCCGGCTGCTGGCAGAGAAGCGAAGAAAGAAGTACAACGAATTCTCGAAAAACAATTCGGAATGACGCAACGCCAATTGATTGAGCACTGGAAGTATGTTGCCGACCTGTTCCCAAAAGCGTTTTCGACGACGCGTTTGAACTTCGATATCAGCCCTCCGACGCCGAATCGAAAAGGACAAGATAGTCTCGATGAAATCTCGGATTATCTCGTATATCGCTATGGGCAACGAATTTATCTAACCAGACAAAACGTTGCTGACGGCAAGCACGGTTTCGACGACTACCGAGTTCTCTTGAAATTCCATCCAGACACTTTGACGGGATACAGATTGCGCCAGAATTTCGATCCGAAAGAACTGGTCAAGCTCGCCAAAAACGTTGGCGAAGACGGCATCAGCTTCTGTGAATTGCCGATCGAAGTTATAAACTCAAACGACGAAGCCGTAAAGGCCGCACTGGTGTCGTTGCATCAAACCATGGGCTATCAGTTGGTGTCGAAAGAAGTTTCGATTCCGAAGGATTTGAAAGTAGGAACGCCGCTCAAAGCTTCGTTCACTTTCTTCAACCTCGGTGCAGCATCAGCGTTGAAGCCCTCGAGACAGCTGGATAAAGATGTCGCCGGAAGCTATAAAGTTCAACTCGAACTTCGTAACGAGAGCGGCAAACCAATCGCCAGACTCCTACATACACCAGAAATTCCTACAAATCAGTGGGGCTCCGGAAAACCAATCGCCTGGGCGGAGGAACTGAAAACACCGCCGCAACTGACTCCTGGCAAATACGATGTATTCCTGTCGCTAGTCGACACAGATACTCATAGGAAACTGCAGTTCTTGCATGCCACCGGCAATGGTGCTCCCGAAGCGTTCTTCGAGGCTCCTGTGGGCAGCATTCAAGTCACGAACTAGTTTCTCGAAAACCAGACCAGTAGACGGACCGGCTCAACTGATAGCCGGTCCGTTTTTCTTGATTCACACTGAGCGATACTGGTTCGAGCTCGAGTATTGCGATTTGGCAGCGAACCCCGATTAGTTTAAGCCTCGACCCAATCACAAACTAGCTAAGACCCTTAAGCCAAGCAGCTATGTCGTTTACAACAGCCTCGTCAACGTTGGCGGCGCGCTTCATATATTCATTGGGGCCACACTTGCCTGTTCCAGAAGAGAACAGGTGATTGAGTTGCGGGTAGAGTTTAAACTCGCACTTGCTCTCATGATTAGCGCTCTTCACTGCGTTTTTCCAGCGCTCAAAGTCACCAGCGGCGGTGACTTGATAATCACGTTCACCTTGCAAAAACAAGATCGGTTTATCGATTTCTTTAATTTCCTCGATCGGATCATGCTTCTTCAAGTCAAGCCAATACTGCGGCGCGGCACCCAGGATCAAGACGTTATTGTTGGCATCAGCCGGTTTCAAGGTAGCCACTTTAGCCGCAGTCGACTTCAACATTGCCAACTGCTTTTTCCCAGCTTCCGTAGCTGGACTCAAGCTGGCGATATACTCGGATTGTCTAACGATTGAGGAATCAATTGCCTCGTTCGCACCGGCAAGCATGATGAACCCATTGATGCCGGAGTCGGCTTTAGCAATTCGCGGAAGCGCGGTTCCACCCAAGCTATGTCCGAGAACGACTATTTTCGATTGATCGATTTTCGCATTCGCTCGCAAAGCTTTTACCGCTGCGACCGCGTCGTCAACCGTTTCCTCTTTTATGGTCATATTCTTGAGGTCTGGTCCAGTCAACAACTTTGCGTGCTGCTTCGTGCGCTTATCATATCGAATTACAGCGATCCCTTTGGAAGCAAGACCGCGAGCCAGGTCGCGAAAAGGTTTATTCGGTCCAATAGTTTCATCTCGATCATGGGGTCCGGAACCGTGTACAAGTACCACTGCCGGAAACGGACCATCACCATTCGGGATCGCCAGGACGCCGTCCAACTGCCACTTCCCACTGCCGACCTTGACGTTCTGCTCCGTGAAACTTTTTGGATCTACGTACAAAGCTTCTTTAAAATCACCTTTGTGCGGTTCAACAAAGAAGCCGTTCACTTTGTTGGAATTTATGAAGACAACCCTGAAGTCGACCGTTTCATTGCCAAACACTGCCGGTACAAAAACGGATGTGATACCGCCCGCGGTTTCCACATACGGCGTCTTCTTCTGTTTAAAGGGGCCATACTGCATGGTCAACGCCTGCCATGCCAATTGCAGTTTCGGCGCGGGAAGTACGCTTTTGACTTTAGGCGCCAGAAGCGTAGTCGATTGAGCAAATTTGTTCTTCGATAACAAGTCAACAAAAGTATTGGCTGAATTAACCAAAGCTTGGTTGGAGATTATCGTCCCACCAGCACCTCTTGCCGTCGGCTTGGCCGCGATTAGTCTTTGTGCGTTCAGCGGCGTCTTCAATCGCACCCCCTGCGCTAGCGCAGCGGATGTGTCGCTTTCATGAATGACAGACACGAAAACCGCGCCACCGATTACACCTGCAACCACGCTCGACTTCAGTGATGCGCGCATCGTTTCCAACCTCCAATCTGCCAGGGGACACGGCTTGCTGCTCATGACCGCCAGCGCCAGTGCTTTGCGTTTCAAACTTCAAATGTTTCGATTTCATGACAGGGGGTCAAATACTAATTAGAAACATATTGAATGGCCATGGCGGACAATTCTACTCAACAATCGAACAACTGTGCATACTGCCTCAAACCTGTGGTGGATAATTTTATTTGCGCAGATTGCATCAAAGAGAAAAACGTCTCCGTAGAACGGCTCGCTGTGCCGCCTGATGAAGTTGTAAGCAGGCTTGCGGCAGGGCAGAAAACCAGTAGTCATTCGGATGAAAAGAAACCGCGCTCCGAAGAAGTAACTTCACAAGCCAGGGTTGCGCGGACAACGCCCAATCGAACGGACGCAACACCAGCCCCGAAGCAAACTGCCAACGAATGGAAGAAAACAGAATTGCATTCGGACTTCCGAAAAATCAACTCACGCTCGAACCTGGTTACTTTTGCAATGTTCGGACCAGTAGCCATCGTCGGATTCGGTATAACTACTATCTTCGGCTTTCCATTTCCACTGGCAGGAATCATCGGTTTCGGACTGGCAGTCGGCTGGATAATCTTCCGCTCTGAGCAGAAAGCCTGGTATCGCTACGCTTCGTGGGTGTTCACATCGGGACAATCACTTGAATGCGATCTGGATTTAGTTTCGTCCGGGGAATTGGACCAACCTTATATAGTGCTCAAAAACGACAATCGTTTAAGCCATACTTACGAAACCAAAATCTTCAAGGTAATTGTCGGCGACACCAAAGAACTATTCGCCGAACATAACGCGCCCGGCACAAAGTCTTCATTTCGCGCACTCGCTCATTTCGAACGTAAGCCACAGGAGAACGCCATCATCTTTGAACTGGCCGACAGACGCTTGTGGTGCAAGCCGCACTTGAGCCGCGGTTTTTAAGCTTGCTAACGATCTGGAGTACCGACCAAGTTTTGCACCGAACAGGTTTAAACAGAAAGCAGCACGAGCAGCCACTTCCCCGATCGTGGTTACTCGAGGCACCGGCAGCATCTGCGGTTTCATACTACTTTTGTGCAAACTTCAACATCGCGAATGAGACGCCAACCATTACCATCGAATCCACAAGAAAAAGAGCCGCTGCCTTTTTTGATGGGAATGATTCGTTTACAACCCAGTAGCTGACAATCTTGACGAAGAAAAGACCGAAGGTCAAAAACGCAGAAGCCATTGCCCAGGCAGCCGCGGAATCTGGTCCTCCGGGTGCGACGAATGAGGAGAACGAGAAGAGTACGCTCGGATAACCGAGCACCATGGATAGTGTCGCGGTCATCGCACACTTCAGGAGCTTGACAGACATTTTCGCGATGGCAATGTCCAGAATAAACCCGGCAATCCACGGAGCATAACTGTATAACAACACCTTCACCATACCCGGGGCGCCTTCCATAGACGCTGCTGCATCCGCGGCGAATGCCGGAGCAGCGCACAAAATTACAGTGGCAAGTGCCATGAAAAAAACGTTTTTGTTTTTCACTATCGTCATTCCGAAAAAAAGAAACCTGCACTAACGTACCTATCAATTTGATATACCCACGAAATGAAACCTTCAAGACTGGCGTCACAGGCGGGCAGATGCATCAATGTCAAGAAGATAAAATGGACCTCGTAAACGGTCGCAATCGACCACACTCCCCGATAAAACCGGCGCCTGATACAAGCTTCGAGCTATTGACAGGTTGCTGGAACGGAAAGCTGAGTGTGAAACGAACTCCGCTCAACTTAATCCTCTTAGCGAACCTTTACAAAAACAATTTCGAAATTCGGACATCCGATTCAAGAACCACGGGAAACATCATGCAAAAAACAAGCGAAATTCTTCGACTGATATCACTGTCAATACTGTTCGGAGGATCTGCGGCAGTTGTATTCGTTGCCATTGTTCTCGTTAAAGCGGCAGTAGCTCAGGGCGTTCCAGCTCACGAGGCCGCCGGCATCAACGCACCTGCATTTATCCAATTCGCAAAAGTGGTGGCAGGTGCAGCGGTGATGTTGCTGATTGCAGAAGGACTCGGTTTTGTCGCAATTCAGAAAGGTCTGGTCGAAAAAACCAAGACAACATTCCCGAGACTCGGAGCCAGCCTGATTTGCGCTGTAACGGCTTTCATCTTCGCCTTTGCCATCGTTCCACCGATGGATGAAATTCGACCGTTAATCAAAACTGACGAAGCGAAAGCAGCCGAGTTCAAAAAATTGCACGATGTATCACGCGGCGTGTTTGGCGCCACCATCTTATTCGCTCTAATCTCGCTTGTTCTGCCGGTCTTTGGTGCAACAGCGATCAGCAGTAAATCATCTGCTGTTTAATTAGTCGTATCAAAAACCAAAAAACTCGTCGCCTAGATTGACATCTGAGGACAGAAATGCGTAACCATGAAACGAATGTAACTACATCCCATCACGTGCACGAGATGCCCTTCGGACCGCGCTTGCTGGAGAGCGGCGGCTACGAATTCCGTTTGTTCGCGCCGAGCGCAAAGTCGGTTGACCTTTGTCTTTATCTGCCTGACGGTGAATCGATCACGACGATGAAAAAATCCAGCGACGACTGGTACAAACTGACAGTTGATACGGCTCGAGTCGGTCAACGCTATCACTTCATAATCGATGGTGGCATGCGCGTTCCTGATCCGGCATCGCGATTTCAGCCTGAAGACGTTCACGGTCCTAGTGAGTTGATAGACCCAACTCAGTTTCGCTGGGATGATGACGATTGGCGCGGCAAGCCCTGGAACGAAGCGATCATTTATGAAACCCATCTAGGTACTTTTTCACCTGATGGCACTTATGAAGGACTGAATCAAAAATTAGATTATCTTGTCGAATTAGGCATTACCGCGATTGAAATTCTGCCGCTGTCCGATTTTCCTGGACGCTTCGGCTGGGGCTACGACGGCGTTTTACCTTATGCACCCGACAGCATCTACGGTCGACCAGAAGATCTAAAGGCGCTGATCAATGAATGTCACAAACGCGGATTGATGGTTTATCTGGACGTCGTCTACAACCATTTTGGTCCGGATGGCAACTATCTCTACGTTTACGCCAAGACCTTCTTTAGCGCCAAACACCACACCCCCTGGGGCAATGGTATCAATTATGATGGCAAACGATCAGAGATAGTTCGCGACTTCGTCATCAACAACGTGCTCTATTGGTTGGAAGAATTTCGTTTCGACGGCTTGCGTTTCGACGCAGTTGATACCATAGCTGATGACTCGAAAAAACACATTCTCAATGAAATTGCCGAAACAGTGCGAACCAGATTTAGAGGCGAACGCGAGATTCACCTGATTCTAGAAAACGGTGAAAACCGAGCCGATCTACTTGACGCCGGCATGGGAGACTACCCGGACAGATTCCATGCCCAGTGGAACGATGACATTCACCACGCCATGCACGTCCTTGCTACCGGGGAAACCTCCGGCTACTACGAAGATTATTCTGATGAAGTATCTCATTCGACCGCGATAGAACACCTGGGAAGAACGCTCGCCGAGGGCTTCGCGTATCAAGGCGAAGCCTCAATGTTCCGCGATGGCAAAGTGCGAGGAACTTACAGCAAAGACACTCCGCCAGGAGCGTTTATTGCATTCATACAAAACCACGATCAGATTGGCAATCGCGCGTTAGGTGAACGTCTAACCGCAATCGCCGACGTCGATGCGGTTAGCGCGATGGTGGCAATTTTGCTACTCGCACCATCTCCGCCGATGTTATTCATGGGCGAAGAATGGGGTGCGGCAACGCCGTTCGTCTGGTTCGCCGACTTCAAAGACGACCTGGCCAAGAGCGTCCGAGAAGGTCGCCTCAAAGAGTTTGGCAAGTTTGCCGATTTCAAAGATCCAAATCGAAGAAAGTTGATACCGGATCCATGCAGTGTGGAAACGTTCAATAGTTGCAAACTCAACTGGGAAGAATTGCGCGAATCGCAGCATCAAGAGTGGTTTGAGTTTTACAAACGTCTGATCGCTTTGAGAAAACTGTCGATCGTTCCATTGATCGAAGATATCGACGTGGAAGCTACCACCTGGACAATTACAGAGGAAGGTCTACTCGACGTGCGTTGGCCGCTCGAGTCCGGGCATGAGCTGAAATTGCTCGCCAACCTCAGCGACACAGGCGCCACCAGCCCGGTATACAAAGCGTCCGAGTTCTACGATGAGAACGTACTCTATCAAATTCCACAGAACGCCAGCTCCGACATTGCTCTAGGAACTGTGCCACCATGGACGGTGATATGGTTGCTATCCAAACAGGACGATGCATACTAGAACGCGTGAGCGTAATTTTGGTGTTGAGGAAACCTGACGCTCTTTGACGACCCAATTTGGGTATCGTTTAAACCTGCCAGGCGATTTTCAAACTTAGAAAACACAACCGTTCTGACTGGCAAGACGCTTGTCGGTGCTGCCAATACTTACCCGCGATACAGTTACTGAATCATAGGAAATATTCGCGTTAGGGGACCGGAAAACCTGACCAGCAGCAGATAGCCAGGTTTGATACGACCTCCCCGCCATACTCAGAATTATTCATTTTCAATATACACAAGAGGGTATAATTAGCGTCCCACAGGACGTGCGGAGACCACGGGGACGGAATCAATGAAAACTAATGCAGGGCCGTCAATCAACGAATTGGCTCAAAAATTTGGTGTAAAACAGACCTGGAAAGATCGAGACGGGCGAATTCATCGGCCCTCGGAGAATGCAATCGCAAAAATTTCACGAGCTCTTTCTGAGAGTGTCGCTGCAGTGACTGAAGACTCAGCTTCAGGCGAACAAGCCGGTCTCACCCGAATTGAAACAAAAGATCATCACCTGGCATTATTCATTCCAGCTGTTGTCGTTCTCAAACGTTCTAAAGAAAAAGCGGTTTCGCGCCTAGAACTCGAAGTCGGCTTTGAATCCAAGAACGAAGAGGTCGCGCTCTATTGGACACTCTTCGCCGAACATGGTGAAGTTTACTCTGGTATCACCAACAGTGCGGAACCACAAGACAGCACGTTTAAAATTCAACTACCAGAGCAAACAGGTTATGGCTATCACCGTTTAAAAGTAGGACTTTCACTGACTTCAAAACCCGGTGAACATAAGCTTCTAGCAGATTTCCCCGTAATCGTCGCGCCGGACAAATGTTTTCTTCCACCTTCGATGCTCGGCAACCCGCGCTTCTGGGGACCAGTGGTCAATCTGACCGGTTTCTCCAGCAAACGCAATTGGGGCATTGGAGATTTCACTGATCTCAAGTCTGTTGTTGCATTCTGTGCAGCACAGGGCGCAGCCATCGTCGGCGTCAGTCCCTTGCACGGTCAAGATCCGACTGGCAGCGAGTTATTCAATCGCAATCTGCCATCACATCGAAACTTTCTCAACTACTTATATATTGATGTGGAAGCGACCGACGATTTTCAGGAGTCGGAGAACACGAGACGTCACGTTCACTCACCCGAGTTTCAAGAAAAACTGGAAACCCTCAGGAAGGCTGAAACAGTGGATCGGAAACAGGTTGCTGTTACCAAGCTCCATATTTTAGACCGCTTATACGCACAATTTCGCAGTCACCATTTAAATAAACTCACTCCCCGCGCTCAAGCATTCAGGGAGTATCAACAATCGCGCGGCAAAGCACTTAGAAATTTCGCAACGCATCAGGCGCTGGCAGAGCGGCTCGCCAAAGACGGTAATCATTATGAATCGTGGCGAGCCTGGCCGGAGAAATACCAGGATGTAAATTCCGAATCAGTTCGCGAATTTGCATCAGCGAACAATGAACGAATTGAATTCTTCGAATATCTGCAATGGCAGGCTGAAATTCAGCTACAGTCAATCGGCCACCAGTGTATGAATTCACGACTGCCCATCGGTCTATTGGTAGAAGTATCCCCCCTGGTATCACCTCACGGTGCAGAACTTTGGCAAAATAAAAAATACCTGGCAGATGGTCTACACCTGGTGGAGCCGCCTCGGCAGTATCTTCCCCAGGGTCACATCACAGAAAGTCCACCATTCATAATCGACGCACTGCGCCGAGGAGCCTACGCACCACTGGCTGAGTTATTAGCAGTGAACATGCGTTACACCGGCGCGATTAAACTCGCGGGCGCTCATCATTGGCTGTCCCCAATTGTCTCGGCCGAGACCGAGAATATTGAAACGGGTGCCCAACTCGATCAACCAATTGATGAAATTCTGGCGATCATCGCTTTAGAGAGCCATCGTAACTCGACAATGGTAGTGATGGATGCCGACCTTTACTTAGAACTGGAATCAGGCACTACAGCCGGCTCCATGATTCAAGATTTACTGAAGAAGTGGAACATTTTATCGAGACACGACTTGTTGAATAGCGATCAAGGTCCACTAGATGCGCTCTTTAACACGGATGGTTCGGTCTCTGACACCTCCGACAAACGTCTGATTGAAATGGGTCCGGCAAGTCTTTCACCGTTAGCTGCCTTCTGGCATGGCACGGACTTAAGCGCACATCCAGAAGCAACAACTCCGGAGGAAAAGGAACGACGCAACCAACTAATTGACAGGCGCGTTGCTCATCGTGTCGAGATCTTGAGATTTCTAGACAGCAAAGGACTGCTACCGGAAGGGGTGACTACAGACCCGTCCTCAATTGCTACGCTGACACCGCAAATGGTGGCAGCAATGATCGCGCTACTGGCAAAAGCCTCTGCGGCACTGTCTCTTTTCCGAATCGAGGATTTGGGAACCGCTGACCGCCCGCTTGTAGTCTATGATGCGCCCGATTATCCGCAGTGGAAAGTCAAAATGGTTCCGACGTTTGAGGAACTGACCGAGTCGACATCAACCCAGCTGGTTCTTGAAGAACTGCAATCAGAATGTGGTTGTTTCTTCGATCAGATAGACGTCTCCTCCGCTCAAGATGAATCGGTCAAGAGTCTCTTGATGATTCCTTCTGCCACTTATCGTTTGCAGCTCCATAAGAATTTCACCATCGCCCAAGCTCACAAACTGATTGACTATCTAGAGAAGCTCGGCATCAGCCACTTCTACACATCGCCGTTGGCACATTCGCGTCCTGGCAGTATGCACGGTTATGACGTGATCAATCACGGTCATCTCAATCCTGAACTAGGCACACAAGACGAACTAGATTCGCTCGGTCACGAATTGCGTGAACGCGGCATGGGTCTCGTAATCGATCTGGTTCCGAATCATATGGGCATCGGAAAACACAATGACTGGTGGATGGATGTGCTCGAACATGGTGCAGCATCGGATTATGGTCAATACTTCGACATCGACTGGACACCTGTAAAAGATGAGCTCCACGGCAAGGTTCTCTTACCTGTACTGGGCGAACCTTATGGCAAAATACTCACTTCAGGTCAGCTAAAGATTTCCTTCGATGCTAAAACTGGAAGATTCCGAATCAATTATTACGAAAACGAATTTCCGCTAAACCCAGCTTCCTATCCACTTATTCTCGGTCGCCGCCTGGACGTTTTAAACGAACGTCTCGGCAACAAAGACATTGATGCGATGAGATACTTGAGCATCGTCGACGCCTTATCCGGCATTCCGGACGGCATGGGATTAACTCAGGAACAGCGCGCCAAGCGGTATCGCGAGATTCAAGTTTCGGCTCATCGATTAACGGATTTATGCAAATCCAATCCTCATGTTCTGGAATTTATCGAACAGAATCTTGCTGATTTTGACTGCAGCGAAGACGATCACGGCGCCTGCCGCAGAATGAACGAGCTGCTGGAAAAACAGGCATACAGACTAGCCTTCTGGCGAGTAGCTGCGCACGAAATTAACTACCGTCGCTTCTTCGATATCAACGAATTGGCAGGAGTCCGCGTCGAAGATCCGCGCGCCTTTGCCGATATGCACGCATTCGTTTTTAAACTAGTTCGAGACGGCGTCGTCACCGGCTTGAGAATCGACCATCCGGATGGTCTTTTCGATCCTGCCGGTTATTTCCAACGCCTGCAAGATGAAGCAGCGCTGCGGCTAGACCCTGATAGCGAGCACCAAAGCAGTGGTCCACGTTCGTTCAAACGACAGGATGAATTTCCAATTTACCTTCTTGGTGAAAAAATTCTCGCTCCCTTCGAGCGCATGGAAGAGGATTGGCTAATTCATGGAACAACTGGTTACGACTTCCTAAACGCAGCCAACGGCGTTTTGATCGACGAGAAAAATGCTCGGATTTTCTCTGACTTTTATGCAATGGTCAGCAATGAAACCGACTCGTACAGAGAACTGGCTTATCGATGCAAACATCTGATTATGCAGACCTCGCTCGCATCAGAGCTGAACGTACTTGCTCATCACCTCAGCCAGATTGCCGAATCGAACTGGATGTATCGCGACTTTACGTTAAACTCATTGAGGCACGCGCTTTCTGAAGTAGTGGCATTCTTTCCGGTTTACAGAACCTATGTAAAAGAAGGTACCGTCAGTAGTGTCGCCCGCGATTATGTGAACAGAGCTGTAAGAATGGCAAAACGCGCCAATCGTACAGTTCACCCAGGCATCTTCGACTTCATTCAAAACGTGTTAACACTGCGATTGGCAGATGACATGGAAAATTATTCCGGTCAAGAAGATTTCCAAAAAAATGTTTTGAACTTCGCCATGAAGTTTCAACAATTTACCGGTCCTGTAATGGCGAAAAGCCTCGAGGACACGCTGTTTTATAAATACAATCGTTTCGTCGGTCTCAACGAAGTCGGTGGAGAACCGAACCACTTCGGACTTTCGATCGCTGACTTTCACGCACACAACGAAGCTCGTCAGAGAACATATCCATTCAGCATGCTGGCTTCTTCCACGCATGACACCAAGCGTTCAGAAGATGTGCGCGCACGATTGAGTGTAATCTCCGAAATCCCTGATAATTGGCAAGAACGCATTCTGCGCTGGATGGACTACAACAACGGAAGGCTGACCTACAATTTGGAAAAGCGCATTCCGTCTAATAATGACGAATATCTTCTCTATCAGACCTTGGTCGGCACCTATCCGTTGACGCTTGAAACCCCGGAAGAAATGTCCGAGTATGCGCGCCGAATAGAAGAGTACATGCTGAAAGCCGCTCGCGAAGCGAAGGACCATACCAGCTGGATCAACCAGGATGGTCCTTATGAAGAAGGACTGAAGTCCTTTATTCATGCGCTTTTGAAACCCTCTCATGCAAGCGGTGGCCATGATCCTTTCTTCATAGATTTCCTGGAATTCCACGAATTCGTTTCGCGAATGGGGTTGATCAAGTCATTAACTCAAACGGTTTTCAAACTCACCTGTCCGGGAGTGCCCGATATCTACCAGGGCAATGAGCTTTTCGACTTCAGCCTGGTCGACCCGGACAATCGAAGACCTGTTGATTTTGAGAAAAGAAACCGGTTTCTTACAGCAATGTTGCCGTTTGTAGAGTCGTTTGGAACGGCTGATTCGGCAGAGCCTAAGCCTGAAGTAACAACTATAGAAACGTTAGCAAAACCGAAGTGCGAAGAGAACGAAGCGAAGAATTGCGACAAGGCTTCCGAATTGCCGCAACCGACAGTTCTTGCAGAAGCTCATAAAGGCACAAAATCCGAAGAAGAGTTTTCTACATTTCTCAAAGACATGCTTCGAAACTACAAGGATGGTCGACTAAAACTTTTTGTAACCGCAACCATTCTGCGTTTGCGCAGAATGCATCCGAAACTGTTTACGCTCGGGAAATACATTCCTGTAGGCATCTCCGGTGAGGGCAGCGATAACTTTATCGCGTTCATTCGAGAATACCAGGGGAAAGTATTGTTAGTCGTAGCACCAGTATTGGTGACAAGAATAATATCGCCCGATCAGCGCGCATTGTATGACGGAGCAGACGATTCGCCGGTCTGGCAAACGACAAAACTAAACTTGCCGAAGGAATTCCAGCGCCGCAAATACACGGATGTGTTTTCCGGAAAAACCATGGAGTTTGGTGAACGCAGACCGAGGATCACCAAACTTCTGGACAATTTCCCAATCGCGCTGCTCACCAGCTGATTCACTGTAGGCATCCCCTATCAGGACTCCACCAAAAACACTTTTCGAAAACCACTCACTCCGACATCCCAATCAACAGGCACTGGAAAACACAATGAGCAAAATCGAGGCGCCACAACCAGAAGTAACTTACAAGGTCCTGAGCGGAACACCGTATCCACTTGGTCCAACTTGGGACGGCAAGGGCGTAAACTTTGCCATCTTTTCAGAACACGCGACCAAAGTGGAACTGTGCTTGTTTGACTCGATCGATGCCACAGCGGAATCGGCGAAGATAGAGCTTCCCGAGTATACACATCAAATTTTTCATGGCTACATCAAAGGCTTAAAACCGGGGCAACTCTATGGATATCGCGTTCATGGTCCATATGAACCAAAGGCGGGAATGCGTTTCAATCCGAATAAACTACTTGCCGATCCCTATGCCAAGTGTATCGCCAGAGACCTGACCTGGGACGATAGCTTGTTCGGATACACGATCGGTGACCCCAAACAGGATCTCAGTTTTGATACCAGAGATAGTGCCCCCTTCGCTCCACTCTGCGCCGTCATCGATGAGGAATTCAACTGGGGCGGCGACGTAGCCCCGAAAACACCCTGGCATAAAACCATAATTTATGAAGCTCACGTAAAGGGTTTAACAGCAACAAACCAAAACGTTCCAGAACCGCTGCGCGGTACCTATCTCGGTCTTTGCACCGACACGATGATCAGACACTTCAAACGACTTGGTATCACCGCAGTAGAACTACTACCAGTGCACTATCACGTCAACGACGGTTTCCTGGTGGAACGTGGACTGAAGAACTACTGGGGTTACAACACTCTGGGATACTTCGCGCCCGACGGCTGTTACTCACGTTCTGAAGATGTCACTGAATCAGTCAAGGAATTTAAGACTATGGTGCGCGCGCTCCACCGTGCCGGCATAGAAGTAATTCTGGACGTTGTGTATAACCACACGGCCGAGGGCAATCACCTTGGTCCCACGCTGAGTTTCAAAGGCGTAGACAACCTTGCTTACTATCGCACGACGATGAAAGATGCTCGCTATTACATGGACTACACCGGCTGCGGAAACACACTCAATATGGTGCATCCGCGCGTTTTACAGTTGCTGATGGATAGCCTGCGCTACTGGGTCACCGAGATGCACGTGGACGGATTCCGTTTCGATTTGGCAAGCGCTCTCGCTCGTGAACTCTTCGATGTCGACAAGCTTTCTGCATTTTTCGACGTCATCCAACAAGATCCGATTATTTCTCAAGTGAAGCTGATCGCCGAGCCATGGGACATCGGCCAGGGCGGCTATCAAGTCGGCAACTTCCCGGTTCTCTGGGCTGAGTGGAACGGAAAGTATCGCGACAACGTGCGCGCCTTCTGGCGCGGCGACCCTGGCAAAGCTGGCGAGCTGGCCACCAGAATCGGCGGCAGCAGCGACCTCTACGAATGGAGCGGACGCAGTCCGTCTGCCAGTATAAATTTCCTGACGGCGCACGACGGCTTCACCCTGCAAGATCTGGTCAGCTACAACGATAAACACAATGAAGCGAACGGCGACAACAACAACGACGGTGAAAATAATAACGAGAGTTGGAACTGTGGCGTTGAGGGCGAAACCGACGATCCGGATATTATCGCCCTGCGGATAAAGCAGAAAAAGAATCTGCTTTCAACGATGCTCCTCTCGTGGGGAGTGCCGATGATCTGCAGTGGAGACGAGTCCGGACGCACTCAGCACGGTAACAACAATGCCTACTGTCAGGATAACGAGCTGAGCTGGAATCACTGGGATTTTTCTGATCAAGATGAAGAGTTTTTGAAGTTCACTCAAAAGCTAATTTCAATTCGAAAGCAAAATCCAATTCTACAGAAACGCAAATTCATTGCCAGATCGACATCCTGCGATACCTCAAAGAAAGCATTGATGTGGATTAACACGAGTGGTAGCGAGATGACCGAAGCTGACTGGAACTTTGGCGGCTGCAACACTTTTGGCGCTCTATTCGATGGAGAGTGCGTTGACGAACTAGATGACGAAGGTAATCAAATTCAATCGAACACGTTGATCTATTTGCTGAACTCATACTGGGAAGATGTGCCGTTCTCGTTGCCTCTCTATCAGGTTGAGAAGTACTGGCAAACATTCGCTTCACATAAAGTCGACCTGGTCTGGGAATTGGTAATTGACACCACTAACAGTATCAAGAAAACTTTCTGGAACATGGAGGAAAGTTTCCCAATGCAGGCTCGCAGCGCAGCGCTGCTGCAGCTTCGTGATAAAAACGCACTCAACGAAACAATCCAGCCGGGGACGATCTTGCCGCCGCTTTAACGATCTGATGTGAGTTCAAGAGGGTGCCTAAAAACAAGCCACGCTTGTAAAACGCATTACGCCAATGCAGGCGCGCCATCAGCATATTGAGCTCAGACAAACTACAAGGCTTCGCATTTGGTGATTGCCATCATCAATCATGCCAAATTTTCTCTCATGATCGATCTACCGCAGACCACGTGGACGTGCCACTTTTCATCGATCCGCATCAGCAGTCTCCCCTCGGAAGCACTCCTTTTGAAGCGCTCATATTAACTCGTGCGGTTATGCAGACTTAGGTGCCATGCGGGCTTTAAGATACTGCATTACCTGATAGAGCGCGCTCACTCCTACCAGTCCATAAATAACTTTTGTCATTGTTCCGTCGCCAAGCAGCGTGGTAACAAGGTTATAGTTAAACGCGCCAACTAATCCCCAGTTAATACCACCTACGATCAACAGAATCATAAACAGAGCTTCGATATTTTTCATAAGTTTGATCACCTGAACACCAAGCCCGCAAAAACTGCCAGGAACGGTTCCTGGAGCTGGGTTTGTATGCTTACTTACCAGCTTAGTAGATGCTAATAATTCTGTCAACATGCCACCACACGCGAACGCCGTCGCCTGGCGGGTTCAGTTATCACCGAACTCGGTCGATGTTCGCAAATCCTTTATTCATGCGACTTTTCGGAAGTTAGTAAAACTACTTGCCGTTTTTACCGTATGGATACCACCAAGATTTTGGTGCGCTATTAAACTCCCAGTGAACGTGTTTCGTTTCTCGGAATTCTTCCAACCCCTCTGAACCTAGTTCCCGAGCGCCTCCGCTCAACTTCATTCCGCCGAACGGACCGGCGTAATTGTCGGTCAATGGATCGTTTATCCAAATGGTTCCGGCTTTAACTTCCTCAAGAAAGATTTTTGCCTTCATCGGATCGTGCGTCAAAAGGCAGGCGCCAAGCCCGAAATCACAGTCATTGACGTAATCAATTGCTTGCTCAAAATCATCATATTCCATCAAAGGCATCGCCGGACCAAAGGTTTCCTCTCGCATAATTTTCATCGACTGATTGATGTGCGTGAGCACTGTCGGCTCGAAGAAGTATCCCTTACCCAGCTTCTCAGGACGTTTTCCACCAGTCAAAACCTTTGCGCCACAATTGACTGCGTCTTTGATATGTTCGTCGACTTTATCCCGATAAGTTGATCCAATCATTGGTCCCACATCTGTAGAAGGGTCGATCCCTGGTCCTAGTTTCAACTCTTTGACAAAAGAGACGATCGCTTCGGTAAACTCCGAGAAGCGCTTGCGCGGCAGATATATACGTTCAGTCGAGGTGCAAACTTGCCCAGCGTTTGTCAGTGCTGCATACGATAGAGCGCGAGCGGCCAATTCCGGATCAGCATCTTCTGCTATTACGAATGCATCTTTTCCGCCCAGTTCGAGGTGCAGCTTTTTCATCATCGGAGCCGCAATTGATGCGATGCGTTGACCTGTAGCCAGGCTTCCAGTGAAGGCAATCACCGGCACATCGCGGTGATAAACGAGCGGCTCCGCGACTTCCTTGCCGAAACCATTTACGACATTTATGACGCCTTCAGGGAAGTGGTCGAGGCATTTCTCGACAAGAAGCATCGTGGTCAACGGTGTCAGTTCACTGGGCTTAATTATGACCGTATTGCCGGCAGCTAGAGCTGGAGCTAACTTCCAAGCCAACAGAAGCAACGGATAGTTCCACGGCACTATACACGCCACCACACCGAACGGTTCTTTAATTACCAAATTCAACTGGCTGTATTCACCAGAAGGAAGAACTCTTCCACGCTCATGCCGACCGAGTTCCGCATAGTATTCGAATGTGTTCATCAGCCATTCGAACTCTTCTTCGTTTTCAGGAACTGGTTTACCCTGTTCCAACGTGAGCAGTCGAACGATCTCCGCTCTGTGAGCACGCATTTTATGAGAGGCCTCGTGCATCATCTCCGCACGAGCATTAGCAGAAACTCGACGCCACTCTCGAAACGCCGCCTTGGCCGCATCAACGGCAGCGTGTGCATCTTGCTCTGTGCCGCGCGGCACGCTATCAATAACTTCTTCAGTCGCCGGATTGATAACGTCAATGTGTTCAGTGGCACCACCTTTGGTGAACTTGCCATTGATGTAATGCAATTGCATACGCGGGCCCTCATTAAAATCGATGACGACAATTTTAAATGACTGGCAACCGCTATTTCAGTATTAAATAAGAAATAGCCAGGAATGGTTCAAACCAGGATGGAGCAAGAATGTCAGAAAAAAAACTGTCCTCTTTTCTGACATTGCCACTCGTATGTGATTCTGCAGAAGTCTTCGAGATCATCAACTGCAAAAACAACAGATTTATCCTTCGCCTTAAAAGGCGACACTGATCGCCCTCCGCAAAGAGCAAAATACACTCCAGGCAATTTCAAACTAGGTGGAGTCGATCGTTGCGTACTAAACGTCGCAGCCAAGTGGCAACGACATAAGTTGAGGCTTTAGTTGAGTTTTTCCAAACGCTCGACCAGGTCAGCGCCTTCATAGCGATATTGAACATCGCGATAGTACAGACCGGAGGCGACAATAGCCACCGACATCGAGATAATGTTGTTGATCGTTTGTGATGCAGTTTCCAGAACGCGAAGATAGTACGGCCATTCGATACTCGGATCCCTTGCCACCAGATAGGTTTCATACAATTCAAACGGCATCAAAAAACTGCTGGCAGCGACGAGAACGAGAAACATGGAAACACCAAGCAGACAAACATACGAGCCGCCGCGCAACGGATACTGAAATGAAAGCTCGAAAGTTCGTTTAAAAATGTAGCTTAGTTTTTTATCTTCAGAGGCTATCGATGCGAATAGCACTGTGGTGATCAGAATAGCGAATGCCATCGACAGAACAAGAAATAACCCGCCGAAGAACGCAATCGGAATAGAAAGGATTTGACCGACACTGCCAATTGCTTTCATAAGGAGTAACAATAAGCAGATCAAGGCAATGAAAAATCCGAGAAAAACCGGAATGAACGACCCAAAGGTAAAGATTGAAAAAACTGCCCATTTGCGCCTATTTGCGTATTTCATCGCCACTTGGAAATCTTTATCTATGCCGAAGATCACGCGATACAGGGCAGTTGAGCGCATTGCAATGATCCATTGCGAAATGGTTAACAGCGTTAAAATGAAGATAAGCCATAAGCAATCTACGGAAATAGCCTTATATTGCTCAGTTTTCAGACATTGAAGCAGATTAGCAAGGACAATCTGCAAACCAGATGTAGCGAGGCTTGCTAAGAGCGAGGGCCAGAACAGCTTGGCTGATAGAAACCGCCAGTCAGCGCGGAAGACGCGAAAAGCGATGCTGACTAAATCGCCCAGTCTTAAGGGTTTTAGCGGTAACTGATACAACAGAGAAATGGACGATCACCAGTCGGAATGGGACAGTATAATAGGATACCTTTTGTCAGAGCGGAAGGGTCTACAAAAGCAGGTCGACAGGGGTCGAGTTCGCTGAGGCCCGCGGCATCCACTCCGTCATTCCTTCGCGGTAGCCATGAGTTCCAGATCCGACAAACGCACTTATCTCGATCCGATTCACCAGGACATTGTTCTTGACCGCAAGAATCCGGCTGAGAAATTGATAATCGATTTGATCGATACCGAAGAATTTCAGCGACTGCGCCGAATTCATCAACTCGGAGTATCTTACTTTACTTTTCAAGGTGCTGAGGGATCGCGATTTACGCACTCCGTCGGCGTAATGCATGTCGCGTCCAGCCTGGTCGATCATCTGACTGAGCTCACTGACGGCATGGAAGAAAAACGCCCTTTAATTCTGGCATCGGCGCTGCTGCACGATGTTGGACATGGACCGTTCTCACACGTCACTGAAAAAATTCTGGGCTACGATCACGAAGATTGGTCTTGCAAGATTATTGCCGGGGATACGCAAATCAGGCGTGTTCTCGATAATTTCAAACCAATACCAAATCTGGCAGAAACGATTGTAAAAGTTCTGAAGAAGACATACGAGCCGCACTATGTTTCGCACATGGTATCGAGCCAACTGGACTGCGATCGCTTTGACTATTTGCTGCGCGACAGCTACATGACTGGTACCAAATATGGTTTATTCGCATTACACAGAATTTTGCGATCTCTGGAAATCGATCAAGAGAACGACCGCATCATAGTGGTTGGAGAGAAGGGTCAGATCGCTGTAGAAGATTACTTGTTTGCCCGATACTCGATGTATGCTCAAGTTTACTATCACCGCAAAAATCTGGCTGCACGAGCATTATTGGCTAGTTTAATCAAACGAGTCAAAAACATTCTCAACGATCGAACGCGACCGGTTTGTTTTGTTGATGAAGCGACAATGAAGTGGGTTTCCGGCGACGAACTGAAAGTCAGTGAGTATCTGCAACTCGACGATATTCAACTCAACTACCACATCAAGCGATGGGCAGAAGATCCGGATCCGGTGCTCAGCGATCTTTCCAAACGCTTCTTGCATCGTCGGTTATTCAAAGCCATCCGCATTCCTTCCAGAGAATCCGGTTTGGTAAATGACATCGAACAAGAGGCGCGCCGCCTGCTGCAGGAGAAGAATCTCGACCCTGATTATTATTTGGGAATCGAATCAACCGGATTTCGTCCTTACGACTACTACCGTCCCGACGACGCCCATCCACAGACCAACATCATTGTCAAAACTGATGGTGGTATCACTTCAGAACTCTCAAAGATTGCACCGGCAATCGAGGCTCTTGTAAAAGGAAATTACGAATCGACCTGGCTCGTCTTCCCAGATGAGATTCAGGACAAGCTGTCGGTTATAAAAGAACTTATACCGGCATATTAAACGCACTACCTGGCGTCGAAGGGGCGATCGAACTGGCTCTGGCCCGCCGGGTTCCCCTGCCGTCC
>CAZRMH010000055.1:11202-26572 GCA_964600935.1 uncultured Candidatus Obscuribacterales bacterium | reverse complement strand
GTTCGGGAAACCGGACTCCCAGAGAGATGACGGTCGTAATACAGAACCCGGCTTACGCGTTACTTCACCCTTTCAATTCGAAGTTTCTTTTATCGATTCAAGAAAACGTCGATCGGCTTTATCAAGTTCAGCTGCTTCCAGTAAATCAGGGCGGCGTTCAAAGGTCCGCCTGAGAGCTTCCTGTCTGCGCCAGGCTGCGATTAATTTGTGGTTGCCGGAGCGCACCACCTCAGGTACCATCATGCCGCGGAATTCGACCGGTTTCGTGTACTGCGGACCTTCAAGTAGACCGTCCACGAACGATTCGGTTTGCACGGATAGGTGCTTGCCGACAACACCTGGAACTAGACGGCCAACGGCATCGATCACTACGAGAGCGGCCAGTTCTCCACCAGTGAGAACATAGTCGCCCATCGAGTATTCATGCGTTGCAAGGGTTCTTATGCGTTCATCAAAACCCTCATAATGACCGCAGAGGATGGTAATGTCGACTTCTGTTTCTGCTAGCCTGGCTGCGCTATTGTGTGCGAATCTTTCGCCCTGTGGCGACATCAGCAGCACGGGCGAGCCGGCGGAACGTTCGATGGACTCGAAGGCCGCGAAGAATGGTTCCGGTTTCAAAACCATTCCAGCGCCGCCACCATAGGGAGTGTCATCGACTTTCCTGTAGCTGTCAGTAGCGAAGTCACGCGGGTTGTATGTGCGGACGGTGAGGCGTTCTGCCTTGATGCCACGGCCGATGATACTGGTTTCGACATAGGTCGAAATCAAGTCGGGGAATAAGGTGACAACGTGAAAATTCAGCATTAGCTGTCTGACTCGGTTAGAAGACAGAACGATCATACTGTTACGCCTTTAGTTCAGTCCTGTGGTGAACGGCCTAAAGACTTAATATGAAATACTTTCAGGTGATGATTAAACTGATTTAAACAAGGGAATTTTTCAATTATGGGTTATGTTTACTAAGCTCTCGAAGCTGCCTCAGGAGATCCAGCGTGGATTCCAGCTGGGAAAAACTAAAATTCGAAGCCGATCAGGCTGTCAGTCTGGGCAATTTTGCCAAGGCCGCGACGCTGTGGCAACAAGCGCTCGAACAGCTCGACTACGTTGAAGATCGTGACCCGCGCGTGGCGTTGACGCTCGATCAGTTGGCAGAGTCATTGTGCCAGCTCGGAAAACGTGCGCAAGCGATTCCAATTAGACAGCAGCTAGTGGTTATTCGTGAAGAGGTGCTTGGCACAGACCACATTGAAGTCGCCAACTCACTAAACAGTCTGGCTGAACTCTACTATTCGCTAGGTAAGTTTCCAGAGGCTCAACCGCTTTCAGAGCGCATCATGGACATTTACGAAAAAATCTTTGGTAGCGAACATCTTGGACTGGCGATGATTTCCACCTTCCTTGCGTTAATTTATCACGGTCAAGAAGAGTACGAGAAAGCCGAAGAGTTCTACAAACGTGCGATTTCGATCAAGCAAAAAGTTCTTGGTTATAACCATGCCGAGGTCGGGCTTCTGATGGAGAACTACTCGGGATTGCTGTATGCCACTAATCGTGCCGAAGAAGCCGAGCAGATTTACTCGAATGTCGGCACCGCTTCGGGTTTGTGGCGGCTTGTTGCAGCCCAGGCGACCGAACAAGCAACTCGCGGCAAAACCGGGTTGAAAACCAGTTTTACAAAGAAACAGCCTTAGCTTGCGAGTTCTTTATCTTTGACTGAACGTTCAAACCCCGAACAGTTCGTCTTGCCAACAAATTTCGAACTCTCCGCTCAAATCGCTGACGGCATATCCAAACTTTGAACGTATTGTGAAACGGCGAATGCTCGAATCGAAATCAGCGTAGGGTCGCTGTTTTAAGTGAGTGCTGGCGGAGCGGCGCTAATCTCAGCTGGGAGATTTATTGCAAATACTATTGCTTGGCAACCAGTAATATCACTAGGCTGAAATCACCATTTACCTCAATGCATGCGTCGAGAAACCTATACCCGGATACCATCTCAACCACAATCCCGAACCAGATTGAATGCACTGAGTGTAGAAGGTAAACACGTCCGCGTCTTCGATGTTTTGGGTAACCAACTCTCGACCCGGCGTTGATATGAAAAGCTCTCTTTGAGAGGAGCAAGATCGCCACGGGCTACTCTTGCACAGGGACTGTCTTTACGCAGCATGAACCGGCAACTAATTGGAATGGAATTAGGCTGGAACAGACCGATCCGCAGCAATATGTAATCGATTCAAGGCGCTGCTCTAACAAAATGTGGTCTTACCGCATGATTGTTTGAAGTCAGAATTTCGTATAAACGCTCCTTCGTCAGCGCATCTCGTCACTATCGTGAACCTCTCCTTGGTTTCCGATTCGTCTTGATTTGCCTGCCAATGAGGTTTTGCGAAGATCTCGACTCGTTCCATGATTTGGAACGCCTCGTGATTAACAGGCTTGTCGATTTTTGAACGATTCCCTCGCCTCCCGGAACGGCTGGGACTCACCACGACTGCGGCCTTTGGCGCGCAGTCAATCAGCTGCTTTTCTCTGCTTCTCGACCGGCATGCTGCCGTTTCGAGAAGCTCTGTCCAACCCAAACCAAACTGAAAGGAAACCACCATGGCGCGTTTTGACCAACTCAGAGGGCTCAACGATTGGGCTCGCAAGAACATCTGCAAGCGTGAAAAGGTGCGCATCACCGGAGAAATGACGTTCAAAGATGGAAGGCGGAAGCGCTTTTCTCGTTGGGCGAAGGTTCCCGTGGCGCGTGTCGAGGTCTATGGGACGCTCAAGGGAGTCTGGAAGCCTCATGTCACCGATCTGCACCGGTACACCATGCCGGACGGGAAGGTGTACGAGGAGTACGTTCAGGCTGAACCCTGGAGCAGCGGACCGGTGTATCACCTGGCGTTGAGAAACGCTCGGACCGGAAAGCCCCTGACCGAATCGCTCTGGACCCAGGATGAAATCGACCAGGCCTAGCCTGGCGACGTAATCCGCACCGTAAGGTGTAATCCAACTGCAGAGTGTTGGGAGATAGTTCCGTCGGAGGCACTGGCCGAGCCAAGTTCGCAAGAACGAAGCCCGGTCTAGTGTCTCCGATTTTTTTAGATTTTAATATGATATGAAATAGTAGTAGCAGGCGGATTAAAAAACGCGGCGGATTGAGAACGTCACCCGAATAATTTCAACCGCTAGCGGTTGAAATTCCATGCTTAGAAACCGCCTTGCCAGTGGGGGCTGATTAATAATTTCAACCGCTAGCGGTTGAAAATTCTATTACGCCGCTAGCTCCAAGGCAGGGAGGATGAGGATCTAGAAGATCTCACCCTCCCTGTTTGAAGCGACTCTTTTTTCGAACCTTGCTGCTCCGGTCCGAAACCGTCAAGCCCAGTTCGGCTCAATTCATGTATCTATAGCGGCGTATGACGTCAGGCTGTGCCAGCCAGGTCGTTCTCGAGCGCGAGCAGCACTGAGTGGCTGGTCGAGTAGTCGTTGGCCGCGAGAGCCTGTTCGGCCGCGTCGAAGCTGTTCTTGAGATGGGCTTGCGAGCGTTCGACCAGCGCCAGTGCGTGGCGGCAGAGGACTCGAGCCTTCTCCCAGTCGGACATCTTCTTCGAGAACAGTCGAGAAAGCAGGTGGCGCGCGTTTGAAACTGCGGTCGCCGCTTGCTTGCGCAGTTCCGCGTCGTCGAGGCCCTCGGGATTGTCTGCCCTGACGCCTGCTGTGAACGTTGAGATCGCCTTGATCAGATCGTCGACGGTCTTCAGAAATTCTGCCAGCATGGTGGCATCGGTGTGCAGGTAGGTGGTTCCCTTGTGAGGTGCGACAGCAGCTGCGAGCTGCTTACCGTAGCCCCCAATCACCAGTGCCAGAGCTTGTCCGACACCGCGGTCGCCACCGACGGACATCGTGGTGAGAAGGTCCGCGTTGCGGACGATTAACTGAACGTTGTTGTCCAGACCCGCGTAGATGTTGCCGCTGTGGAGAACCTTGGTGCGGATGCCGACGGCAGCCTTCATTAGAATCAAGGAAATCGTTGAATTGACCTGCGAACGCTCACTGGCGTCATCGCTGTTGCAGGTCGCCAGAACGGCTTGAGCTGCCCAGTCCGTGGACAGGTCGAGTCGGTTGGCTTTGACGGCGGAAAGAGCCGAAGAGAGCATCGTAGCCAAACTGTCTTTGACTGTCGGGGTCGGTTGATTGCTCATGTCGAATTTCTCCTGTGAGTGACCATTCGAGCTCGAATGCGCGAATGGTGTTGTTGAGAAAGAGGGGAGTCGATGTGAAAAAGGTATGACAGCGTTAGAGGTTGGAGGAATGGTTGGAACGCTCAAGAAGCTAACAAACAGAGGATCTCGATTCCTACTGCTTAATTTCTCACTAAGTACATGTAATCTGAATTTGTAGTTTTGTTCACGCTCTCGCCCGTCGGCGAGAAGCTAAAACCGGCCCGCGTTCCGAGCCGGCTTTAGTTTTGTATGACCCGGTTTCGATCCGGCAATATTCCACCTCGTACAGCTGAGCTATCCGCAGGAATAAGCCGTTTTTTTCTTCACATTGAGATGCTCTATCCCTTTACACAAACGATTTGACGCAACTCATGTACAACGTCGACCAGATCGCGCTGAGCCTCCATGACCTTGTCGATGGGCTTGTATGCCAGTGGCGTTTCATCGATTACGTCGGCGTCTTTGCGACACTCAATGCCCTCGGTAGCTTTTTCGTGGTCCGCGATCGTGAACTTTCGCTTCGCTTCGGCCCTCGACATGGCTCGTCCAGCGCCGTGCGAACAGCTGTGGAAGCTGTTGTTATTACCTTTGCCGCTAACGATGTAGGAACGCGCTCCCATCGACCCTGGGATGATGCCGAAATCGCCTTCACGGGCTCTAACTGCGCCCTTCCGAGTGACGTAAACGTTCTCACCGAAGTGATTTTCGATAGCGACGTAGTTGTGGTGACAGTTGATTATCTCCAATCCGACTTCAAATGGTGGCAGGCCACACTCTCGAGCGGCTTCGATAACTGCAGCCAGCATTAGTTTTCGATTCGACATGGCAAAATCTTGGGCCCAATGCACCGCTTGCACATAGTCGTCGAAGTGTTCGCTACCCTCGGGTAGGTACGCGAGGTCTTCGTCTGGAAGATTTATAAACCAGCGCTGCATGTCTTTCTTCGCAAGCTCGATAAAGTATGTGCCGATGCGGTTGCCGACCCCCCTGGAACCGGAGTGCAGCATGAACCAAACTCTGTCGTCTCCATCCAGGCAGACCTCGATAAAGTGGTTGCCGGTGCCGAGTGTAGCCAGATGGTTGACGTGATTCCCTCTATCTAATTTTGGATTGCGCTCGACGATTCGGTCATAACCCGCTTTTAAACGGACCCATTCTTCTCCGACAGCTCCTGGTGGTTTTGACCAGGCGCCACGGTCTCCGGGACCGCCATCGTTAGTTCTTCCGTGTGGTACGGCGCGTTCGATTTTAGAACGCAATTCGCTCAAGTTGTCCGGCAACTGATCGGCTTTCAAGCTTGTGCGAACCGCTACCATACCGCATCCGATGTCGACTCCCACTGCAGCAGGTATAATCGCTCTCTTGGTTGCTATGACACTACCTACAGTGGCGCCCATACCCCAATGTACATCCGGCATGGCCGCAATCCATTTGTAGATGAACGGCAGTGTGGCGAGATTGGCAAGCTGTTGTGCGGCTGGTCCTTCCAATGCGACGCCGCGCGTCCACATTTTGACTGGTACGCCACCCTTTGTATTGAGTACGTTGAAGTTCTCGCCTTTAGCTTCGTTTACGGTATATTCCGCCATCTGTTTGTCCTCTCTGGTCTCCGACAAAAGACCGATATCTTCAACGGAAGGTTGTTCCGCTGCAGATATATGCCCAGGTCTACCCGGCAGTCTGTCGGCTGGAGTTCTATCTAAGCATAGAATTTGAAATTCTGCTCGCTATCGTGGTAGCGAAACTATTTCAATCGCTCGTGCCAATTGAAGATCGACATCGCGTTTTCTGTCGAATCGTTTATCGTTGACTGAGACGTCCGGCGTGATGCCGTCTAAGTGGTATTTTTCTTTTCTTCCCAAGCCGATGAATTTGCCCGACGGGGTGAAATAGTGTACGCAAGTGATATTGAGTAGCGTGCCGTTCGGCATGAATAGCCCGGATTGAGCAATTCCTTTGCCGTATGATCGCATTCCGATCAAACGTGCTCGTTTGTGATCTTGAAGCGCGGCTGCAAGCATCTCGGCGGCGCTTGCGGTGTCCTGATTGATGAGAACAACCATCGAATGATTTGTTGCGATCGCTGGAAGCCTCTCCAATTTGCGACTCTTGCGATATTTACCGTTGTCGTCGGTGGTAACGACTTCAATGCAGTCCGCTCTCAGCCAGTATGTTTCTTTGTGGTGACCGGCCGCCGTACTTCGTACATCCAGGGTCACCAGTTTGCCTTCGTTGAGGAAAGCACTAGCCAGTCTGAGACATTCATCAACACTGCCGCCCGGGTTGTCTCGCAGGTCGAGCACGAGAGCCGGTCGGTGAGCAGTTCTCTCCAATATTTTTAAAACTCGATCGGCAGTGTTAGGCTTCAAGAAGTCCTTTACCTGAATGTGAGCGTAACTTTTCTCCGAAGGGATTAATTCGACATTGCTCAGTTGAACCGGTTTTGGCACGACGTTGAAACGAAGCTTTCGTTTCCCGCGTTGCACTATAACAGGAGTAGTTTGGTTTTCTCGTTTAGCCACTATTGCTTTTAATTCAGCGACGGTCATTCCAGCTGACTCTCTGTCAATAATTTTGAGAATGGTATCGCCTGGCTTAAGACCGGCTTCCAGTGCGGGACTATTGGGCATGACGGAAACCACGGCAAGGTAATTCGTTCCGTTCCAGCCAGCCGTGATTGTTTCCAATAAGACGCCTATGCCGATGTATTTTTCTGACTGAAGTTCAGCCAACTGTTTCAACTCAGAAGGACTTCGCAGAACGGTGAAGGGGTCGCTTAACGAAGATAGCATCTTGTTCGCATACAGGATGGCATCGTCTTCCGTTTTAATTTTGTTGTCATAACAATGCTCAAGCTTTGCCCAGTTGCTCAACGCGTTCTTGTCATAGTAGTTGTGCTCACATGCCTGCCAAACTCGGTGATAAAGCTCTATTGGTGAAGTGAAAAGTTGGTTGTACCAGAAGTAGGCAACATATACCGCTGCCACCGCTACTGATACCAAAACGAAGCGCGCCAGGAATTTGTGGTTTGCGTTACGAAACCGTTGGATTCTGGAAAAACGTAGATTCATATGCACACTCCGAGCCAGTTCTAATGTTTTAGCTTTTTGAGCTAAACGATCAAAAGTGACTTGAGTCATGTTTATGCCTCCTGGGGTCATCACTTTGCGATGGGGGCGCTAAACAAGTTGGATTTCAACCGCTAGCGGTTGGAATATTAAAGCCTGGTTGTTGGTCAACCGGGTTTTGTGGAAAGGGATTTCAACCGCTAGCGGTTGAGAATATTAAAGCCTGGTTATTGGTCAACCGGGTTTGTGGAAAGGGATTTCAACCGCTAGCGGTTGAGAATATTAATGCCTGGTTGTTGGTCAACCGGGTTTTGTGGAAAGGGATTTCAACCGCGGTTGAAATTATTCAGGAAGGATCATTGAGTCGCAGCAGCCAACGTTCTACGTTTTTCAAATTTTTGGACTGAACAAGTATGTTTTCTTGGCTGCACGGAAACAGTAGCTCGAATCCCTTCAGTCTTTCGCTAAGCGCTTGTTCTGCAGATGTGACCGGATGGAAGTTCGGGTTGCCCGGGTCTTTAGGGTTGTAAAAAACGTCGGGTTTATAACCATAAGCGAGAGTGCGGATGTCAATTCGCAACGGTTTCGCAGAGAATTTGTCGACTGAGCGTTCGTAGAGGTCGATTAAGGATTCAATTTTCGCTCCGACTAACATCGGCACACAATCGGGATCGAGTAAGGCCGAGGCCTCGTGCCCTTCGCCGGTCAATCCTCTGTCGGAAAGAAACGTTGTGAGAGCCGTTGCTTCCGGGCGAACTTTTTTGCCGCCTGAAAGACCTTGCTCTAGTTCAAACACTGTTTTGGGCGACATTTGTGAGTAGCCTAGGCATTCCAGGCTGCTGTTTGGTATGTGTCTTCGCGCTGCGGCTTCGTCGCGTTTCAGGTTCTTTCCGCGGTAAAACTGCAGTTCGTTTAGAACGAGTGCTTTCATTAGCACCACAGCGTCTTTGTAAGCTAGGTTGGCTTTCAGCTTTAAATAGGCGTGATAGGCGTTTTTCCACGCTTTTGATGAGGCTTGTGAGCATCTGGAGAGATGAGTGAATTCTTTGCCCTGTAACGGAAACTGCTCTCGATCTGGCTTTCTTACTTGGTCTTTGCTGATTGAGGCGAAGCCGGTGGCTGCATCATCTAGACCATGTTCGGAAATCGCCTTCATGGTATCAGCGTCGACAGCGTTTTCTGCTTGTTGCTGTTGCCATTCCCGAAATTTGCGCTCCATGTACTCGCGGGAATGGTCCAGTTGGAGTCCTTCTCGCAAGTCTTGTGGAAGCTGTTCTGAATTTATTGCTTGCAGTCCTTCGATGTACGAAGGCCGAATTGGATGGTTCGTAACTTTGCGACTGGATGCGAGAAGGTTCTGTCCATCAGTGATTTGAAATGGTGAAATCAAATCGGCGTGGGGAATTTGAATGTCTACAATCGAATGCGAATCTGAACTCGTTCGTTTCTTCTTCTTTGGCGGCGTGCTTGATGAGCCGCTTGAGACTTGTTCATCGGACGGTTTGTTGTTGGATTGTTCGTTGTCTGACATATCTGTTTCGGCTCTCTGTTTTTATCTATGCCCGTAATCGCGCTTGAATTGTAACGATATCAAATAGTAGACTGTTCGTTAAAAAAAATAGGAGGCGAGACCGGCGCCTGGCGCCGGTCTCCTTGGTTTACTCGACAATGTTCCGGACGGCGAATTCGGTCAGCAGGTCCTGCAGCAGTTTCACGGTCTGGTCGATCTCGGCCATCTTGGTCTGCGTTCGAGCGGTCAGCGGGTCGATTAGAGCGCTGTTCGCTTCGTGGTCGGCGCAGAGGGCTTCGGCGGCGCGGAAGCAGCTCTCAATCGCCTCGATTTCGCGCTCGAGAGCGATCACCAGTTGACCGGCGGCGTTGACCAGCTCCTGCGAGCGCGTCGACGCATGCGGAACGAACAGGCGCCCGCGCTGGGTGCGAATCTCGTTCGAGAGTTCCAGCAGTTCGGCCAGTTGGAAGAGGAGCTGCTGGCGGATCAGCAGACTCGCATCGGCGAACTGGTAGTGCGCGACGGTGCGGAGTTCGTCGGCGTTGGTGACCGGCACGCCGAGGAAGGTTTGAATGCTCATGGTTTCCTGTTTGAAAGAGGGTCTGAGAGAACGAGGGTGGAGAACGAGGGTGGATGACTACAGCGTCACGTTGCCGGTGAAGTCGGCTCCCGGCCATGGTGCGCCCCATTCGACGGGCGGTTCCGGCGACCAGTCGACGGTCAGGTCACGTGGGTTGATGTCGCCACGTTCAGCCAGTTTCGCTTGTAGCTCTGCCAGCGTCATGTCCTTGCTGACTTCGAGAATGGTTCCGCTTCGGGTGGTTACGCGAACAGTCATGTGGCTCCTAGGCTGGTGATGTACTCGGGTCGGAGAGCAAACGGAGCTGCGCTTTTCGCGCGCTCCGTTGGTGGGGCAACTGCCTCGGCAGTGCTGCTTAGTTGTTTTCGTCGTCGTTAACCGCCTTTGGCGGTCGGTTTTTGTCGTACCAGGCCTTGGCCGCGAAGCCGATCGGCGAGAGCACGACGAGGATGGACACGTACCAGGAGACATGGTCGGAGGCGCGGAAGAGCGCGATAACCAGCAGGATCGCCAACAGCGGTCCGCCGAACATGCAGAGCAAAATAACCAGCGGGTTTTTCACAGACAGTTCCTGAAAAGGGTGAGTGAGGCGGCACTTGCGCACCGCATTAAGTAAGAAACCACGGCTTGTGGACGCGCATTGCTGTCGTAATCGTTCAGACTGACGAGCCTGAACGACTATGTCCTGCTAACGAACATCGCTGCCGCAATCGTTCAGCACAGACAGAATCAGGCTGAACGACTATGTCTTGCTAACGCCCATCGCTGCCGTAGTCGTTTAGGACGGACAGAATCAGGCTGACTCGGTCCTCCACGGGCATGAACGGAACCGACACCACGCGCGCGCCGGCTTTGCGGTACACGTCGGACAGGATGGGGTTGATGCGGTAGCTGAAGTCGATGTCCTCGTAGCGGACACCGTCGTCCTCCCAGGTCGGCACCGGCTCCAGCACGAACGCCAGCGGATAGAGACCATCCGCGAGTTCCTTGAGGAACGTCGGCTCCGGGCATCCGGTCGCCACGCAGTAAGCTCGTCCATCGTACGCTCCGCGGTCCTGGATGACAGTTTGCGGCTCGGTGACGAGGGCGATTTCTGCGGCTTTCTGACGGGCGAGTGTTTCGCGTCGGAATTCCACTGGGTTGTCGATTGGAGAGAGGCGACCTTCGCGAATCACTTCGGTGGCCTTCTCGTCGATTACCGGGAATCCCATGCTGCGAAAAGCACGGATGAGCGTCGTCTTTCCGCCGTTGGGGCAGCTGGTCAGAACGACATTTTTTGGCCTTGCCATGAACTTACTCCTCAGAAGCAAAAAAATTTTTGTGCAAATGCTTGTTTGCACCTTCCAGTTTTTGATGCCTGCGAGCCCGCTTCTGCGCCAGGCTCCGGTATCGTGCTCGACTCCGCGCAATCTGCGCGTGAGTTCTGTCGGTTGATACTCAGAGATACTTTTGTCGGTTGCGGTCCTTGTGCTAGTGGTTATGTTGAAAATAGATGCTTTGAGCATAGGTGTTTCGTTTTGCTTAAAACAAGAATTCATCAGGTTTAAAGGAAAATCTGGAAAGACTTGTGCGCCATGCTTTTCAGTTGATATGACCAGTTATATCCCGATATCTATAGACCGTAAGATCACCACTAATGACACCATATGTGATGCGTCAGTCGGTTGGCAGAGTGAGGAATATTGATATTGAATCTGGTATCTTTTCTGAAAACTGCCAATGGAGCAATTTCAAATATGCAAGGCTTCTACTCGATAGCGCTGTTGATTTTATCGAATGTGTTTATGACTTTTGCCTGGTATGGCCATTTGAAATTTCGAGCGGCGCCACTGTTCACTGTCATTTTGGTGAGCTGGGCGATTGCTTTTGCTGAGTATTGCTTTCAGGTTCCTGCCAATCGCATCGGCAGCTATGTGTTTTCAGTGATGCAGTTGAAGATCATTCAGGAAGTCATTACCCTGGCTGCCTTCTGTGTGTTTTCATTTTTGTACCTGAAGCAACGTTTGCAATGGAACCATCTGGTCGCCTGTGCACTTCTGGTCGGTGCTGTGTTTTTCGTGTTTCAAGGTGGTGGACCAGAATCAACCGAAATCGAACAGGTGGATTTGAAACGGGGATAGTCAAGACGCCCTGTTTTCAAGATGAGCGCAATGTTCTAAACCACTAACCACCGCCCAATCTAGGTTTTCCGCCCCCGCGGTTTTCCCAATATCGAAATACCAGCCTTGTGCAACATTAGCCGCCGAATTGCGATAAACTCTTGAGCTGTGCGGTTGAGAGTGTGAGCGGCAGCTTGATTTCTCGTCTTTAGACACGCGGTCAGAGCTGTTGTGTTTCGAGCGCACAAAACACAACTAGTTTTCCATGAGGGACGAGGCATGCTGAAATCCGAAATCGAAAGAGTGATTAGAAAAGCCATGGAAGAAAGCGAGGCTGAGTTTACCGAGGAGCAGATCAAAGCGTTATCTTTGATCCTGGTTCGAGTAACTGCGACAACCATCGAAGAGGCATTTGCTAACTGGAAAGGCAGTCAGGGGGGCGGTGGCGGTCGAGGTCGCTAATCTGTGACTGACGCGTTGGTTTGTCAAACACGAAAGTCCGATGGTCCTGGAGAGGTTTTGAGGAATAAGTCCGATGTCGACAGTAGTCCCAACACTTGATAGCGCGCGCCAGTTGCAGAATGAGATAGTCGAGCTGCGACGTCATCTGCATGAGCATCCGGAACTCAGTTTTTTAGAGAACGAAACGGCTAAACTGGCCGCTGGTCGCTTGAAAGACCTGGGCTACAAAGTCAGAGAGGGTGTCGGGAAAACCGGAGTGACCGCCGATCTCGGCAAGGGGACGATGGTGGCGATTCGGGCTGACATGGACGGGTTGCCTATTGACGAAGGCAATGCGGTGGCCTACAAGTCGAAAAATCAGGGTGTCATGCATGCCTGCGGTCACGATGCTCACGTCAGTTGTGCTCTGGCTTCCGCCAAGATTTTGTCAGGTGGGATGTCGAACGGCGCTATTCGCATGTTGATGCAACCGGCTGAAGAATATGGGGACGAAGAGGGTAAATCCGGCGCTGTGCGGATGATCGAAGACGGTGCTCTGGAGGGCGTCAGTTCGGTTATTGGTCTTCATATCGATGCCAGTTTGCCGGCCGGAAAAGTGGCGATTTTGAACGGCGCTGTCATGGCTGCTGTCGATGGTTTCTCTCTCACCATAAAGGGTAAGGGTGGTCATGGTGCTTATCCGGAAACCACAATCGATGCCATCGTCATTGGTGCCCAAGTGGTGCAAGCGATTCAACAAATAGTCTCTCGCCGAGTCTCAGCCCTGGAGCCCGCTGTTATCACCATTGGCGCATTTCGCAGTTCCAGCAGTCGTGGCAATGTGATCGCTGAAGATGTTCGGATGGAAGGCACAATCAGGAGTTTCAACGAAGACGTCCGCAAGCTGCTCAAGGATGAGTTGGAGAGAGCTTGCAGCATTGCTCGTGTGCTCGGTGGCGATTACGTGCTTAAGTACGAACAAGGCTACCCGGCGACTGTAAACAACGCCGCGGTGGTTGAAATCATGCGCGAAGCTGCTATTGATCTTATCGGCGAAGCAAACGTCGTCGACATCAAACCCAAGACCTGGAGCGAAGATTTTTCGTTTTTCGCAAACCAGATTCCAGGAGCCTTTATGTTCCTCGGGGCTGAAATCGAGGGTGATAGGCGTAGTCATCACAGTCCATTTTTCGACATAGACGAATCCGGTTTGTATGTCGGCACCGCTGTTTTAACTGAAACGGCACGCCGATTAGTCGACCATTTCGGCGCCCAATAATTGGACCGGTAAAATGAATAAGAATCTAGATCGCTGCCAGCCCTATCCGTTCGAGAAGCTTGCTGAGCTGCTCGCCAACAGTCGACCTGATGAAACTAAACGACCAATTAAATGGTCGATTGGAGAACCTGCTCATCCGGCTCCCGAGTTTGTTAAGCGGGTTTTGATCGAGAACCTCGATGGTTTGAGCAAGTATCCCGTAACGATCGGGTCGATCGAATTGCGTCAAGCAATCGCCCAGTGGTTGACGACGAGGTTCGGTCTGCCGGCTGGTTCTATTGATCCGGATAGAAATGTTTTACCGGTTGCCGGAACCCGAGAAGCGCTGTTCGCGTTCGCTCAAAGTGTAGTGAACGGCGCTGACGAAGCACTTGTTATGATGCCGAATCCGTTTTACCAGATCTATGAAGGCGCTGCCTTCATGGCTGATTGCGATCCGTACTTCGTCAATTTGGAAGCGGAGAACGGCTTTCAGCCAGACTTCAAATCGATTTCTCCGGAAGTTTGGATGCGCTGTCAATTAGTTTACGTCTGCTCGCCTTCCAATCCGACCGGGGCCTGTCTGAGCATGGAGAAGTGGCATGAGCTGCTGACCATTGCAAGTAAGAACGACTTTGTCATCGCTTCTGATGAATGTTATTCGGAGATTTATTTTGATGAGCGGAATCCGCCTCTAGGTTTACTAGAAGCAGCTCAGGCGTTTGGTTTGACTGATTTTAAAAATTGCGTGGTGTTTCATAGTCTGTCGAAACGATCGAATCTGCCCGGTTTGCGGTCCGGATTCGTAGCCGGTGACGCGCGCATTCTAGACAAATTCAGGCTTTATAGAACCTATCACGGCTGCGCCCTGCCGCCACCAACTCAGAAGGCAAGCGCGGCCGCATGGCAAGATGAAAAGCACGTCAAAGAAAACCGTGAGATTTATCGAAAGAAGTTCGATGCTGTTTTGGAGATACTCGAACCTTGCATGGATATTTATCGTCCGCAAGCTGGGTTCTACCTTTGGCCGAGTGTGCCAATCGACGACACAGTTTTCACCAGGCGATTGTACGAGGATGAAAACCTGCTCGTGCTGCCTGGTTCATACATCTCACGCACCGTAAATGGTGTCAACCCTGGTTTGAAACGTCTGCGCATGGCGCTCGTCGCTCCTTATGATGAGTGTGTTGAAGGGGCGCAGCGACTGGCTGGTTTTGTCAAACGGTTATCAGTGTAATCAAGGAGAACAAAGGACATGGCCGACACGCAAGCGATTATTGAAGAGGCGTTCGAGAATAGAGCGGAAATCAAGCCTGGAACAGCAGAGCGTAAGATTGAGGAAGCGGTCGCTGAAGCGCTTGATCTGTTGGACAGCGGAAAAGCGCGTGTGGCTGAGAAGGTTAACGGTGAATGGCAGGTCAACGAGTGGCTCAAGAAGGCTGTGTTGCTCTCCTTTCGAATAGAAGATAACGCCGTGATGCCGGGTGGTTATACCAGTTATTGGGACAAGGTGCCGAGTAAATTTGCTGGTTACACGGAGCGTGATTTTCGCTCTGGCGGCTTTCGCATCGTGCCACCGGCAGCGGTGCGACGAGGGTGCTTTATCGCCTCCGATGTGGTTGTCATGCCTTCGTTTATAAACATTGGAGCGTATGTTGATAGCGGAACCATGGTGGATACTTGGGCGACAGTAGGTTCGTGCGCACAGATTGGCAAGAATGTCCACCTTTCCGGAGGTGCCGGTATTGGTGGAGTGTTGGAACCGTTGCAAGCCAGCCCGACGATCATCGAGGACAATTGCTTCATTGGAGCCCGCTCAGAGGTCGTTGAAGGCGTTGTTGTTGAGGAAGGCTCGGTAATATCCATGGGCGTGTTTCTAGGGCAAAGCACGCGAATTCTAGATCGTGAAACTGGGGAGATAACTTACGGAAGAATTCCGGCTGGATCAGTGGTTGTTTCAGGCAACCTGCCCGCAAAGGATGGCTCTCACAGTCTGTATTGCGCGGTAATTGTGAAACGGGTGGATGCCAAAACTAGAGCGAAGGTGAGTTTGAACGAGCTTTTGAGAACGCCGTAAAGTGATTTTCGCAAGCGCGGTCGGGAGAACTGCAGAGCGAGGTCGAGTTTAAACGAGCCGGTATGAACTGCAGAGCGAGGACGAGTTTAAACGAGCTGGTATGAACTGCAGAGCGAG
>CAZRMH010000055.1:0-11102 GCA_964600935.1 uncultured Candidatus Obscuribacterales bacterium | reverse complement strand
GACGAGTTTAAACGAGCTGGTGTGAACTGCAGAGCGAGGACGAGTTTAAACGAGCTGGTGTGAACTGCAGAGCGAGGACGAGTTTAAACGAGCCGGTGTGAACTGCAGAGCGAGGACGAGTTTAAACGAGCGGGTGCGAACTGCTCAGGGCAAGGTTGAGCTTATGAGAGCCGGTGCAAATCGCTCAAAGCGAGGTTTAAAGTTAGAAGAAACACTGTCGTTGCGACCTCCGTGGAACAAATCAAAGTTTTTCCCCCTGTAGCGCCTTCAAAGGAGAATGAAGCTGTGTCTGAAACTCTCGATCTGACAATTGAGTTGGTGAAACGTCCGTCGATCAGCCCAAATGACGAGGGCTGTCAGGATATCCTTGTTTCGCGACTCGAGAAGCTGGGGTTCAAGATTGAACGGCTAAACTTTGGCTCGACCTCTAACTTGTGGGCGACACACGGGACTGGAAAACCGCTGCTGGCGTTCGTCGGTCACACGGATGTGGTGCCAACCGGACCCTTAGATCAATGGCAATCGCCACCATTTGAGCCCACTGTCAGAGATGGGAAATTGTATGGTCGTGGCACGGCTGACATGAAGTGCGGTGTGGCTGCATTTGTGACTGCTGTCGAGCGGTTTCTGGCAAAGGGTGAGAAGCACGACGGCACAATAGCCTTTCTGATCACCAGCGACGAAGAAGCCGATTCCAGTGACGGAACGATTAAGGTGGTCGAGCATCTCACGAAGCAAGGTACGAAAATCGATTATTGTCTGGTTGGAGAGCCCAGTGCTAGTGATACCATTGGCGATACTATTAAAAACGGACGTCGCGGTTCTTTGCACTGCGTTCTGAGAATAATTGGGACGCAAGGGCACGTCGCTTATCCGGAGAAGGCAGTTAATCCAGTTCATCAAGCGCTTGCCGCTCTTAGTGAACTAGTGTCGATTCGCTGGGACGAAGGAAATAAATATTTTCCGCCGACATCGTTTCAAATTTCAAATATACACGCGGGAACCGGTGCGGACAACGTGATTCCGGGTGAGTTAAACGTCGTTTCGAACTTCCGTTTCTCGACGGAGCAGAATGCGGAAAAATTGCAGGCGGCTGTGGAAGAGGTTCTTCAAAGACACGGCTTGAATTACGAAGCCAAGTTCAAACTATCGGGACTACCGTTCTTGACAGATGGAGGGAAGCTTCTTGATGCGGTGACATCAACTATTAAGGAAATAGTTGGTATAGAAACGATATTGTCTACGGCGGGAGGTACGTCTGATGGGCGTCTAATCGCTCCGACCGGCGCCGAAGTAGTTGAACTGGGCGTGATTAACGCGTCAATTCACAAAATAAACGAACACGTAGACCTACATCAAATGGACGTGTTGAGCGTTATGTTCGAGCGAATTGTTGAGAAAATGTTGCGGTGACGTGAGCTTTAAAAGCTAGCGCGAACCTGAAAACGTAGGCTGGTAAAGCCAGACGGGCGCATGAATACCGCCAATATTTTGTGTGTATATGCCTTGATGTTTGTTTTGTTCAGACCAATATCAATGAAAAGCCGCTCTTAGCGCCCATCGCAGAACGTCAAGTCTTTGTTAGATCCACGGTCAGATAATGTTTTCTCTGGATTAAACGGCAGATGTGATCCCCGAAAAGTCTCACAGAGGAGCTGTTTTCGGTGTTTACAAAAGACACAATTTTGTGTCCGCTAACCTCGCGCAATTCTTTCAGTGCTGCGTAACAAATAGCAAAATGCCTTGGTGACGGCATTCTCAGTGTTCCATAGTAAGGCGTTTCGCCCCTTTCACTCTTTTCGTTGGTTTCTCCCGCACATCCCAGTAACCTGCCAATCCAACCAAACTTCCCGAGGAGCAATGCTCTTCATTGGCACACGACTTTCGAGCGGGAGCGAGAAAGTGTGCGTTTTAACAGTCCTGGATGGCGCTGCGCATGCTGCAACATCAACCTGTTTCTAATCCAAGAGCCAATCGTGCCTGAAGGCCGCTGTTGGTATCTGGATACTCTCTCTCAACTATCTAAACGGAGGTCTCAAACCATGACCCACAATGCACAGAACAAGATCATCCGCGAGTATCCGTTGCCCACTGGTCCGGAAACGGTAACTTTCGCGCTTACCGGCAAGTGGAGCATCCTTCGCGTCGAAGCGCGCTTCGCCAAACCGAACCTCTATGTCCTCGAAGACGTTCAAGGTCCGAAGACGCAAGCCGACTTCCACGTCCTGTTGACCAACGAGCCCTTCGAAGCGGCCAAGGTCACCGGCGAGAACATCCACCTCGGCTCCTACCTCGTACACGTGCCGACGAACATGCTGCACGTTTTCGGCCCCCAGTCCGGTGGCACGGTTGGCACGGTTGAAACGGCTGTCGCCGCAAAATAATGCCCGTTTCGGGGTCTCAGGCTGAACTGACCGGTGCGGGCGTAATTTGTATTTTCAACCGCTAGCGGTTGAAAATATTTACAGCGCCAAAACGGTCAATCGTTAATACCGCCCGAATTGGGTGCTGCTGACAACAGCTACTTTCCACGGGGACTGACGTTGTCGGTCCCTGTGTTTTTTAATCCAAAGATACTATTTTAAATAGTACAAAAGCTTCGAGACGCAAACAGCGAGCATGAAAACGAGTTTCATGCCCGCTGGCGCGGCTAAGAAACATCGCACAGCCGGTTCGGGATTCCGAACCGGCTGGCAGATGTTCGAGTTGTCGGGCAATTCAGCGCATCGATCGACAATGGTGCCGCTACTGGCGAGGAGGCGCTTTTAAAGCGCCTCCTCGTTTTCGCGAACACCGATAAACTACCCCTTCGTCGGGCGTTTCAGTGCCGCTTCGGCTTGTGCCGAGAGCTTGACGATTTCGTCAAAAATCACCGTCATTGCAGCGGGATACTTGGGCGGCAGCGACTCCACGGGAATCGGAGCGCCGTACACGATGCAGGCACCGTATACGGTTTCACCGTAGAAGCTGCGGAACTTCTTCCAACCCAGAGCTTCGAAGAAACGCTGGACCCAAGTCGCGTGTGCTGGATCCCGGTCATACGCGATAGCGGCTGGAATCACGGCAAGCGGGCGCTTGCTCTTCTCGGCGGTTTTCTTCGCGATCATCATAGCGCCGTCGAAGAACTCTTCGCGCTTCAGGTCGTTGTCGCGGTGAAGCGCGCCCTGAGGGAAGATGATCGCATCGCTGTCTTCGTCTTGCTGCAAGACCTTGATCATGCCGCGCAACGAGGCTGCCGGATTGCTGTCGTGGTGAACAGCGATGATCCCGAGCCATGAGGCGAGGGGCACGCGAATGCCGGTGATCTGAGTGACCGCCATCAGCGCCCGGACCACGCGCAGGCGCAGAGATGGCGGAATCGCGATGGCATCACGTTCGGTCTGGTGGTTCACCAGGATCATCAGTCGGCGCGGGTCGCGCATGTACTGCGCACCAATCACTTTGGTCGGTCCGCAGTAGCGTCGGCGGACGATGCTCATAAGCGTGTAGCGGGCGATGCGCGCGAAGATAGGAGCGCGCGGGGTGATGTGACCGGGCTCGTTGACGAGCTTGCGGCCCTCCTTCCACCAGAAACGCACCCGATAGGCGATTCCGCCGGTCGCAACCAGCGCGATAACGACTCCGAGGACGAGCCACGGATTGATCGAAGACAGGAAGATGGCGAGAGACTGTTGGTCCCAGCCATGAGTCAAGCGAATGATGTTAGTTTCCATGGTAGTGATTGGGTTCCTATTAGGCTTGGCCGTCGAGCGCGAGAGCCATTTTCTTAATGGCCTTCAGGTCGAGCTTGCCCATGCCGGTCTGAGGGAAGGGTCCTTCGACTTTGTGGAAGTCGCTCGCCTTGGGAATCCACAACGTGTGCATTCCTGTGGCCGTGAGCTTGCGAGTGAGCTCGGCCGGGTTGATACTGTCGGCGGTGTAGAGCACCACGACTTTCTCGCCCTTGGTCGGGTCGGGAATCGCGCAGAGGGCGATCGATACTTCGTCGACGCCGGCCAGCTCACGCAGCGCTGTTTCCACTTTCACGAGCGGTACCATTTCCGGTCCGACTTTTGCGAAGCGGCTCTCGCGGTCGGTGAGAAAGACGAATCCGTCTTCGTCGACAGCGCCGATGTCGCCCGTGAAGTACCAGCCGTTTTGAAGTACGGCGGCGGTGATGTCAGGTTTGTTGAAGTAACCCTTCATCACCTGAGGACCGGCGACGAACAGCCGACCTTCGAATTCACGACCGCGGGGCTGGAGTTTGCCGGTGACTGGGTCGACGATCGCGATTAGCGTACCGGGAACGGCTTGTCCGACCGAGTTTTCGCGACTGCCGGCGACCAGATTGCCCTTCGGCGATTGCACCTCGAAGTTGACGCCGCTCGAGACTACTGGCGACAGTTCGGTGCAGCCGTAGCCTTCGCAGGCTTCCAGCCCGAGTTTGTCGCGCAGGTCGCGCTGCAATTCGGGTTTGAGCTTCTCGGCTCCCAGCATGAGCATCTTCAGGGTTCTGAACTGCTCCTTGGTGCCGCGCTTCAAGTAGTTGCGCGCGAACGTCGGCGTGGTGGTGAAGAGTGTGACGCCCTTCGCGGCGATCGTCTCGCAGATTCCGCGCGAGTCGAGCGGGTTGTGGTGTGCAATGATCTTGAAGTTGAGGAGGATGCACGACCACAGCGTCACGCCGTAACCGTAAGAGTGGAAGTAGGGCAAGCAGCCCAGCACTACTTCTCGCTGCTGGAGTTTGGAGTGGGCGGACTGTTGCAGGGTGTTGTACAGGATGTTGGAGTTGGTCAGCTCGACGCCCTTCGGTTCACCTGACGAACCGGAGGTGAACATGATCGTCGCCGTGTCCTCGAGGTTCGCTTCGTACCCGGGCAGGAACACTGCGAGCAAATCGCGTGAGGCGAAGTTGGCGAGGAACCAGGCCGCTCTCTTGGTCCACTTACCGATCTGAGGCCCGATGTCGTCGACGTTCCGGATGTCGGCCTCGAACTTGAAGGCACCCTTCGCCATCATCTTCTGGGTCGTGAAGACGACGCTCAGACCGGTTTGTTTAATCGCTGAGGTGATCGGTCCGTCGCCGCCGCTGTAGTTGAGGTTGATCGGCACCTTGCCCAGCATGGAGATGGCCAGGTTGGTGATTAAACCGGCTCGCGAAGGTGGCAACAGGATGCCCACATATGTGTGACCTTCGAGCTGAGTCTTCAGGTGCAAGGCCAGCGCGATTGCGCTAAGCAGGGCTTCTTTGTAGGTGGCGGTCTGCTCGAAGCTATCCTCGATCAGCATGTCGTCCGGCGTGTCGCGCGCTTGCAGCGTGAACGCCGAGATCGGGTTGAACCAGCCGGAAGGCAGTTCCGGGCAGGGACGATCGGCTTGAACTGCGTTACGAGCGGGGAAAACCAGACCGTTGTCTTGTGAGTTACTCAATTTTTTGGTCCTTTCGGGATTGATGAACAGGGCGACCGTTGTGGGCGCTCTGGTTGCTCAAGTTGAATCGCACTCCGTAGAGTCGATGAGAAGCAGAACATCGGGCAGCCTGTGCTATCGCAGCACCGCTTCACAGGAACCTGGCGCCGTGCGAGTTTTACGCCCTCTTCTGAGGTCGATAAAGAGACGGTTCGCAGGCGGTATTCAGATGACCTGTGTGTTCGAGAAATTCTCGCTAGAGAAAAGAGGGGATTCCAGAGACTAGAAAACTAGGAGTCGCGCGGGCAATGAACGTAACTCCGCTCCACCTTATATTTAGTTCTCAATACTAGTTAGGGTGCTTATCCACAGCACTTCTGCGCGGTTTGGCGGGATGCCATGAGTACGTTTTTACTTTGTCTGATCCCTGTTAGAACTCGCGACGTTGATATTGTGCGAATGGCCGCTAATCCGGTTAACAAAAACGACAAGAGCTTTCGGAGCCCATCGGGATAAGTGTTTTGAGGTCTTGTGATAGCTATCGCGATATATCGACGTGGTTCGTCTTCGGAAACGATTTCGAAAGAACCCGGTTGACGAGTAACCTGCCATTAATATTTTCAACCGCGGTTGAAATTCTGTTCGAAAGAACTCTGTCTTGAAACTAATCCTATTGTGCCTTCTGGAATACCAGCACATCTTGGAAGTAGACCCCCGGCCGTTCTTTCCAGTTACCGACATAGCGTTGCACTTCTTTCAAGCCGGTGCCCTCAAGCAAACGCGCTAAGCCTCGCTCGGTGACGCCTGTGCAGTGTTCTGGCGACTCCACCCATTTAGGGCACAAAACCGTTTCAGAATCATATGCTTTTTGATCAAATACCCAGTGGTCCTGGGCAGTCATATGGAAACGCCCTTGAGCAGCGGTTCGCTGCGGTAATCCTTCGTAGTAGATATCGTCCAACAAGAAAAACGTGACGATTGCTTTTCCGCCTGGTTTAAGCACGCGATTGATTTCTTTGAAGTAAAAATCGCCGTCGCGTTCAGAAAGGTGTGTCCAAACCGATAGTGCTGTGACGAGATCGAATGAACTGTCTGGCAAATCCCATGGTCTTGGTGTGGATTTTTGGTTCGGTGCATACATGGAATTCGCGACGTCAAAATGTTTAAATGAGAAAGGTGGGCTTGGGTAGTGGCTTTGACAAAACTCAATGTCCTTTTTCATAACGTCGAGACCGAGATAGCTGCCGTCGCCGCCGAGCAGTGGTTCTGCTGCAATGGCTAACAGTCCTGTTCCGCAGCCGATGTCCAAGACCTTATTGCCTTCCGGTTTATTGGCATGAAGGTAAAACAGGGTTTGAAAGATGCCGATCACATGAGCCCATTCAGCGTAAGAATACTTGCCGCCCCGGCGGTTCTCCTCTTGCGGAATCATGCGAATATTTCTCGTTCGTTTTACATGTTCACGATCCAGGTTAAGGTAATGCTTGTCTAGAACCGGGTACGGTTCTTTGGACATTTTGATTCCCATGTTGATAAACGAGTTTGCTGCTGTCATTTTCGGCGCCTGATTCGGGGAACAAAACTGAGACATTATGGCACTGATCGAGCATCTCTAAAAAGAATAATGAAGTAATCTACACTGCCTGTCGTGTTTGCTCGAAACAAGTTCCGGAAAAATGCTGCTCGTGATTGACCGAGCGTGTGAAATCAATTTCGTGAAAAAAACGAGCGTTTGATTTACTGCGCGAAGTTGGGACGGGACGAAAACGGTTCGCAGGAAAGCTTCTTCGTCCATAGATTGTGATATTGCTGACTGTGACTAGTGTTTGCCCCACTCGATCTAACAAAAAGATTCGCGAAAAATGTCCGCGAACTGAAATGTCGGTATACAAACAGTCAAGCCACAAAGTTCCCGTGCGACTAATGTTTACCGGGGCACCCTATCCTATGAACCCAGAAATCGATCAACTAGCAAAACAAATTGAGTCTTCGACCAAACCCGGGGGCGACTTAAACCGCGTCTCGCAGGAGGTTTCCAACGCGATCTCCAACGTCCGCGATCCGCAGTCTGCCGACAAAATGATGACAGAGGTTACGAACGAACTCTTCAATAAAGGAGCTATGCCAGCCGTTGTTCGGAAGTTTGCCTCGTCAAATTTTAACGATTTAGACCTTGATGGTAACGGAACGATCTCGCAGCAGGAACTTCAGAAAGTTGATGAACAGCGATTCTTCAATCGCTCTCTCAGCGCAATGGATCATCAACTGGTCAAATACATGCGCACCAACTTTTCTGAAATTGCAAAGGCGAAAAACGACTGGGGCTTCGATTCTGAAATTACTCGGGACGATCTATCCGCTCACGATAAGGCTTCAACTGCGCAGTTGAGGAAATCTGGAACGGCAAGATCGATTGAAGCTGTGTTTGGCAATCCCGAAATCTTTAATAGAATTGATAAAGACAAAGATGGCTATCTTTCGGAGAAAGAAATCAAAACTGCCATTGTGAGCCCTGCTACGTCAGGGCGCGAACGCGACTTGCTTCAGTTTATGAAAGACAATCGAACCGAAATCGCTAAGATCAGCAACGATGAACGGCTCTGGGAAAGCAAAATCAGCCGCAAGGATATCAGCGGTTTTGCTGCGAAAAACGGTGTGAATAGCGGCACATTGAAACCGGGACCGGCCTCGAATTATTACTCGCTTCCAGCAGTAGAGCGTTTGAACGGCAATCGATTCGGTTCAGACGTAATGGTTGATTTTGGCAAGCAGAATCTGAAAGCCTTTGACGCAGACAACAGCGGTTATGTAACCAGACCAGAGTTGGAGCGCCTTTTAAGCTCGCCGCGCTGGGGCCAAAGACTGGATGTAAATGAGCGTAAGGCGATGGAAGAGATGAGCAAATCGCTCGAGCTTATTCAAAGGTCTCACAAAGATGAGCTCTGGTACAAGGATCGCAAAGGCGTAACCGAAAAAGATCTCGATGCGTATAAACGCGATCAAGAAGCTAACCGTGCGGATCTGCCGACCAAGCCTGGCGATCATAGTTTGTCACTCACCATCGGTGGTGTCAAACGTGACTTCCAAGTTCACATTCCTCCTGGATACGATGGCAGCAAAGCAGTGCCGGCGCTCTACTTCTATCATTATTTCACCGGCAATCCAACAGAACTTGCCAACTACACAGGAATGAACGCGATCGCGGATCGAGAAAACTTCATCGTAGTTTATCCGCAGGCAGAAGGTTGGATAGGCGATAAGGTTCGTCAGTGGAACTTAAATAACAACCCCAACTATCGAGTCGACGAAGTCGCCTTCTCGCAAACACTTATGAACACTGTTGAAAGTAAACTCAATGTCGACAAAAATAGAACCTACATCGCCGGATATTCAAACGGCGGTATGCTCGCGCACGAGCTTGCTGCCCGTTTTTCCGACCGTATTGCCGCGATGGCTTCAGTGTCCGGATGTCAAAATCCAGGACAACCAGCAGCGGCCGAGAGTGTCAACGCTTTGATTATTCATGGCACGAAAGATCGACTAGTTCCAGTGCAAGGTCGCTCATTCACACCACTTTTCCCGAAGATGAAACCTCTTGAATCGGGTCGTGAGTTCTGGTGCACCACCAATGGTACCGACAAGTTTTCCACCAAATCTTTAACCGAAGACGTGACGTACGACACTTACACGAATAGCAAAACCGGAAAAGAAGTCAGCGTCATGACTTTGAAAGGAAGTGGGCACGGATGGCCTGGCAGCAATCACAGCATTGACGGAAATCCGAGTAAGGGCGTAAACGCATCCGAAGAAATTTGGAAATTCCTTTCACGTCATTCCAGAGATGAAAAACCGCCTGCAAGCTACGATGTGCGACCAAAGGTGGTTCAGCGTTGATGGACTTCCATGCAAGTTGCGTGTTTTTCGAACCGTGGTCAAGGTGCTGATCTTAATTTTCAACCGCTAGCGGTTGACCTTATTGCGAAGCCATTCGCAAACCGGGCTTTGCTCGACAAGGTTCGCTTTATTATTTCAACCGCTAGCGGTTGAAATAATTGCGAATGGTTTGCGGTTTTTTCGACAAGGATTAAGCAGGGCGATAGAATTTCAACCGCTAGCGGTTGAAATTATTGCGACTACATTGTCAAAACTGTTTTCTGCGTCAAGGTCTTCCAATAGAATTTCAACCGCTAGCGGTTGAAATTATTGCGACTACATTGTCAAAACTGTTTTCTGCGTCAAGGTCTTCCGATGGAATTTCAACCGCTAGCGGTTGAAATTCTGCGAGCATTGGCGAAGACTGGTTGCTCGACAATGTCCGTTGCGACGAAAATATCCGCTTTTTTTGTCGATCCTTAAGTGTCGCCGTTTGCTTGTTGGCGGCTATATGGGATCGCTTTGGGTCCGCCGCGTTTGGCTTGAATCTGGCGGATCATGTTGTCTTGCTGGTGGCGGAAGCTCGAGACGCTGCCCTTCCAGCAGAAGAATACGAAGTACAGGTCTTCTTTCTGGCAGCGGAACATTCCGACTAGAGCGCTGGTGCCGCCGTCGGTGCCTGGTAGTGTTCCAGTCTTGGCGACGACGCTGCCCCGTTCGCTGATGTCAGTGAAGCGTTTGTCTAGGGTGCCCGGGTCTATGCCAGCAACTGGGAAGATATCCTGGTAGTCGAGGCCGCTTGCTTGAAGTTTGGTTCTCAGCGATTTGAGGATGAGCATCATATCTTTGGGTTTGACGCGACTCTGTCCTAACCCGCTTGCACTGGCCAATTTCATGGCGCCAGGTGCTAGTCCGGCTTCGTTGGAAACAATTTCTTCCAGTCTTCTGACACCACCAACGGTGCGACCGATTTGTTCAGCTACGCTGTTTTGAGAATAGCTCATCATGCGTTTCAGAGTCTCTCTCAGGGTTTCAGATTCGACTTGACCTGCGCTTTGAGCTGTTTCCACCACAGGTCCGACTGCCGCTCCATTGCGAACTGAAACTCGGTTCGCACCGCTTTTCCAGATTTTTAGAAGGCTTTTGGCTGAGGCCAGAGGGTTAGGGCAGGAGCGATAGGAAAATGAGGGGTCGACTATCAGCTTGCCGTCGATTTGTTTAATTCCGGCACTGGTCAGTTCGCCTGCAAGTTCCGCGGCGTCTTTGTGATCGAATTCAGGGTCATTGCCTTTCACGTAGAGGTCGCCTTGAAAGATCCCGGTTCCTGGGTCGACAGTGCCGTCGAGATAGAGGCGGGTCGTGAATCGGTAATCCGGACCGAAGTTACTCAGTGCGCCGTAGCTGGTAATGATTTTGACGGCTGATGCGGGATTCATCTCCATTGCCGACATCTGATCGAGAACAGTTTCGCCGGACTCACTGAGGACCAGGGCGCCGATCTCTTGTCGTGGTCGGACTCTTGTGACCCTTGCAAATCGTTCGTGTTTGCGGCGCTGGCGCTTTGAGGACTTTGCGACTTGTCGTCCATGCTTGCTGTGTGTCAAATGACTCGCTGACCGAGAGTGATGTTTCGCTGTGACGACATGACTGACCCTGTGGCGAGCCTCTGCATCTGGCATCGAGAGAAACGAAAACGCAAGTAAAGAAGCCAAAACTCCGCCAATCCCAGAACGTAAACTCATGCGTTTCCAGCCTCCTCAGCCATCTGACTCGGTTGCGCCTCGCCGATATGCTCTATGTACCCATGGGCAAGTAAACCTTCTCACCGCGGGAGAAGTTTC
>CAZRMH010000054.1:0-26599 GCA_964600935.1 uncultured Candidatus Obscuribacterales bacterium | reverse complement strand
GTGCAGGCAGGCGACCTTCTCCTGACGCTCGAGGCCATGAAGATGGAAACCGCCCCCGGAAAGAAACCGGTGTTGTCAGCCGATGCGATACTTTATCTGTCGTCGGAAGGCACCGCACTCATTGGTCTAGAAGCGACTTCAGCCGGCGGCGATGACAACGAAGCAATCGAATTACTCTTGAAAGAGCACGATATGATTCGGCTGACCAATCTTGATCTTTCCATGACGACTTCCATGTCTCCGTATTTTTTGAGTGCCGTCCCCTTAATTGCAAACTATAAAGGCGAAGTGCCAACCCGCGCGGTTCTAATCACCGTCAGGGAGGAATAGAACTTGCTGGAATTCACTATCTTCGATTTAGCAAAAGGGCATGCCAGCCCGAATACAATGCAACAGGACTGTCAAAACCATGCCATCTCGGTGGCACTTGTCCCCTCTGGCACCATTGGCGGTGGCGCACTGAAAACGTTTTTCGGTCCGTGTTCAGTGATCGATTTGTCTTTAGCCAACGATCAAAAAACGATCGATACTGCCGAGGTCAAAGACGCTCTGGCAGCCCTGACCAAAGAGATCGAGAGAATCAAGAAAGACTTCTATGAGAATGTCGAGACGCCCAACAAAGTGCTTGTAAAAACTAGAAACGCTGGCAGTTTTTCCCCCGGAAGACATTTGACCGCTGAGGCGCTGGCTACAATCTTCGAGCACGGAATCGAGCTTGTCGGCGTTGATACAAGTGAATTGGATCCACCCAACCGCAATGACAATTTAGAATTTGCCAGGCGAAATAAACTGGCGTGCCTGATCAATTTGGAGCTGGGCGATGTCGACTCCGGATTTTTATACATACTGGCAGCCCCACCGATGTTCGTTGAAGATTGTGACTTGGTGCCGGTTAGGCCGCTACTGCTGATGAAATAGGTACAACGAAAAAGGAATTCTGGTAACAGGAACAATATGGAAGTCGAAGATATCGGTTGCGTAAAATTTGCTCGTTTTCCGGATCGCTGGTTGGCTCTGCCGCAGAAACCTGATCCGCTTGCCGACCACTGGACAAGAGTTTTCGCGCTCGCAGATAATTTTAAGGTTGAGCTTTCATTTTATTACCGAGGCAAACCAATCGATGACCAAACTGCCAGCCAATTTGCTGATTTAGTCAGCCATCGAAGTGTCGGCAACGTGGCAGAAAAGCTCACTCCTCTCGAGATCAAGAATCTCCAAATTGCCATGGGATTTAATCACGCCGGCGACAATCAATATACTAATTCGAATATGGCAGGGACGACGAACGGACCGATCTTCGACCTGGCGGAAGTCGCAGCAAAAACAGTGAGCGGACGCACTGTGCTATACGCCCGTGGCGACTTCAACAGCGGAACTCACTATGCCGGAATCTTTTATCCTTCCGATTCATCAGGACGAGTGATCGAAGAGTTCATGCTGCAGGCACCAGATAAGGTGCTACTCAAACAACATCTTCCAGCCTTCGAGTCGATTTTGAAAACCTTTGTCTGGCGCTGAAAGTTTAACCTCAACGGCAATAGCCGAATAAACTCATGGTTCTAGAAGAACCCGAGTTAATGCTCTACCGTTTAGCCGAATACTTTATCGCCCCGGTGTTACGGGTCCACCAGTATAGTTATAAATCAACAGTATTCGGCCGCCGTGCGGTCCAACTGTCAGCGGCGTGATACTGACCATCTGATATCTATATTTGAGATGTTCCAGAATCGATTTTGAAACATCATCTGCCGGAATTATGTCTTGAATGACTTGAAGCGGTGTCTTGATGAATTTGCCGCTCTTGTCGTCGACGATATCGTAGAGTTTTCCCACTGCTTTACTTCCCGTGATACCAATTGCACGTACATAGTATCTAAATCAACGAAAAACTCAATTAAATGGACCGGCGAATTCCACCCAGTTTATTGCCAAGCAGAGCTGAGAACAGGAACCGAAACAGTCGAGACGCAGGGCTTCTCAAGACGCTTTACCAAATAAAGAAAACTCAGCGGACATGTAGAAACGCAGACCAGGAATAATTACCCTTCTGGTCTGCGTCTCTATATCATTTACGGTGAATGACTTAAGCCGCTTTACATACGTCTTGACCTAATAGACGTCGCATTTCGCTCAGCGGGATGGCGATGTTGCCACCTTCGGCGGTGAAGTCGATTTGTTGCTCTTTAACGAGCTGCCAAATCTTCCGCTCTGACATCAAACCGCCGGTCATCTGGCTGGCACCCTCGATGGACAGCATGATAGGTGCTTCAGTCTGGATCTCTATCATGGGCTTCTCCTTCTGTGATCAATCCTTTTATAGCCGAGCCTCGCAAGACCGATGCCAAGTTCCAGGAAGTTGAATCGAAATGTCGGCAACGCATTCATCGTTCTCTCAAAATCCATCTTGACTACCCCGCCGGTGAAGACTCTATACCAGGTCGACCCCGTCTGGACAAAATTAAGTTGAAAACTTCGTATTTACCACTGGTTTGGAGTGGGAGAAACCGCAAAACCCACAATATCAAAGGCTTTTCGACTCCAAAAAGTTCACAATTGCCTAGTAGTCTGTTCAAACCAGCCAAACACGCTTGCTAACCGCTTCGGCGAGACAGTCGAACGATAACCAATCGCCAGACAACTTCAAACGTAGTTCAAAAAAATCGAAATCACACGGAATGGACATGCGAGGCACGCCCATGGGGTCTTCTGTTTTAGATAGTTCACTGCCAACTAAAAGCGATACCAACGATGGTCAAAATCGTCGCCCGTCTGATAGCGGAACGACCACATCGCCCCCTGAAACCAAAAGCGATGCCACGACCGCTTCGACTTCGCCGGTTCAGCAATTGTTGAACGCTAATGCGATCTTCGGAGTCCCGCAAGCCGAGGGCGATACAGCCAAGGCGACTGTCGAGGGACAGCCCGGGAGCGACAATACTGACAGTACGCAGAGCGATGCCGCCAGCGACAAACCTCTGAACATCAACGACATCGGTGAGATGCCGCTGTTCTTCGTGCTCGACAATCGTCAGAACACTGGCGACAAACTGGCTCCGCCAGTGGCTCTTCACGATCCGGAGAAAACCACACCACTACAAATAACTGATGCCGGTCGAGTGATCACTACTGATTCAGGCGATAAGAACGTCAACTGGTCGATTAATCAAAACGCTGAGACTGGCGACATTGAAATCATCAATTATCCTGATGGTAAAACCAGAAAGCTCAAACATGAAAACGGAGAGCTGACAAGGATCGAGACCACCGAAAAGAATGCCGAAGGCCAACCAAGCAAAACGGTTTTTAGCAAAGATCCGGAAACAAAAAAATGGGTCGCTGAAATCGGCGGGCTGAAAGCAGAATTGCCAGGCGACATTCAATTCACTAAAGATGGAACGCTCTCATTTCAACTGGACAACCAGGGCAAATGGCGAGCAGAGCGCCCGGACGGCAGCGTAGTGATCGAGCGCACGATTTCGTCCGGAGCACGAGTTGCATTCAACGACGACAATACCGTTCAGCAGCTCACCAGACCAGACAAATCCAGAGTCGAATGCGTTAGAGAAAAAGGTGAGCTGACGACAATCAATGAAATCGCCGCCGACGGAAAAACCACCAGTTGGAAAAAAACAGGCGACCGGTGGATTTCCAACACCACTCCGGCTCAAGAGCGCAGCGAATTTGATGTCAGCGAAAATGGTAACTTAAGCTGGTTAGCTGGTGATAACATCAGACACACCATCACTGGTGGTGGCATCGAGCTCCACCAAAATCCCAACGGTTCTGAATTCAAGTTCGATAAAGAAGGTCGGTTTACCGAACTAAAAGACACCAACGGACTGAAAGTCAAAGGCATCGTCTACCATCCGGAAACCGGTCAGGTAATACGTTCCCAAATCGGAGCCGAGGGCGGACAGACCTGCACCTACGAAAGAGAAGGTAACGGAAATTCCTGGATCTACACCGTCAATGATGCCAGTGGCAATCCGATCAAACAAGATCGCTGGTTCGGCGATATAAAGGTTGCAAAAGATGGAACTTACGCATACAACGAAGACCCCAGACATGGTCGCAACAAAGATGGATTGTGGGCGGTTTACAAACTAGACGGCACTCAGTACTTGCTCAAAGATGATGGACAAGGTTCGCGCGCGATCTACGACATGAATAAAAACTTGTTGCAGGTTGATCGGGCAAATGGCTCCAGACTTGAAATTCAACGAACCAACGGTTTTGCAACTAATGTCACCGAATTCCATAGAAACGGAGAACAAGTCCAGTACGCGTTCGATAACGCCAGCAATTCATACATCTCGAACAACCCGAACGCCCGTCCGCTGAAGAAGATCGAAGCTGGTGGCGACGGCACCGTGCAAATTCTTGATGTTGGCGGCTCGCTTCAAACTGTGAGCCTGGATGGATCAGCCTTCGTGAAAAACGGCGACGGTTCCACATCTGAGGTCGACAATCTCGGTCAAGTTAAACGGACTGTTTCGAAAGATGGCACGGTGAGCCGCACTTTCAACTGGGACAACGGCAAGCTCGTTTCCGTCAATGAAACGAGAAAGGGCGCCGAGTCTCGCACCATTGCCGGTAAAGATATGACCGCCGGTCCTGATGGTATCATTCGCTACACCGACGTTGATGGGCAGAAATTGTCTACCACCGCCGATGGTTCGTGGCAGCAATGGCAAACGATCGGCGATCGCGACTATCTCGCCAAGACCGTTAACCCGAAAGGATCTATGCGCACATTTGTTCGCAACGAAAGCGGCGAAGCGATTTCGATGATCGACAGTAAGCCGACCAAAGAAGGTCAAGTCCAAACCGAAGAGTATCGTCGAGTTCAGGAGAACGGCAGATACAGCGATTCTTGGGGTAAAGTCGGTCCAGACGGAAAAGTAACGGCGCGTCATAACGTCAACATCTTAGACAATGGAACATACTCCTATATCGATAGCGCCGGCAAAGACAAGATCGCGAAGATTGGCGATCGAGGCTTCGAGAGCGGTTTCTCAGACAGCGTCGAAGAAGCTCGCGCTCGTTTGACTGAGTTGATGGAATCGCATCTTGACGAAGCGCAGAAAAAACGTTTTCAAACAATTTTGGATCGATTTGAAAAACGCGGCAAAGAGCGCATCGAAGCGCAAACTGCTGGTGGTTTAGACCCAGAAAAATCAGCAGAAGAATGGGACATCAAAATCTCGAAGACGTACGATCACCTGGCTAAGATGCTCGATCCGAATGCACCTAATGCTCAGTACGATTTGAAGACACGCGCGAAACTAGTTGAGAACGCGGCATTCGCGATGGCAGCTCCAGTCAAGGCAAACGACCAGGGTAACTGGGGATGCTGCTGGATGATCTCTGGTGTCTATTGTGGTGTCATTCAGTACCCGGACAAAATGGCTTCGATGCTATCGCAACTTTCCACCACTGGAAAGTACACCGACAACAATGGCAAGACCTGGGATCCGCCGAAGCATTTGCTCTCACTGACCAGCAACGGTCAACAGTGGACGATCGAAAACTGCGGAAACACCAGACGGAGCCCTTGCTCGGAAATCTGGACCAGCGTTGCAGCTTACATGTCGAACGACGGACGCCGTATGGACAGAGGCGCTGGCGGTGGACATGGCTCAGCCATGAACCACGCGATGCAGCAAATCACGGGCGACACCTGGAAAGTAACCGGCGAGCGCGCCATGTTGGGTCAATCGCTGAAGCAAGAGATGCTGACCAAGGGCGGCTTCGTCTGTCTGATGCCAGGTCACATGTATCTCGGCGCACTCGAAAAACACGGTTCCGAATGGAAATTGGTCGCCAGTATGCAACATGGTGACGGCGGCAGACGCGTCGATGGAACGGTAACGGACCTCAGAAGTTGGACCGTTCAACAAAGAAGCATGCGTTACAACCCTGACATCGACCTGCCGGAGTGCAAAGATCAGCCGATCGGACCGGGACAAGGACCTCCTGGCGGATGGGACGGCGGCGGTGGCAGAGGCGGTGGCCGCTGGAGACCAGGCTGGTTTATCCGCAGACTCTTTAGAGGCGCATGTGAGGGCGGTTGCTGCAGCGATGCGTCGGCGGACAACTGGAGAGCCGCTGAAGATGAAGCTTATCGCAGTCGCACCAAACGCGCAGACTCCGACAGAGAAACAGCCAGTCGCCTCGAGCGCATGGCAAAAGAAGCTCTGGAAGAGGACCGACGCTGGAATCAGCAAAGAAAAGCAAGAATGGATGCGCCATCGCTTGCTTCGTCATCAACCTCTAGAGTCGACGCGACTGATTCTATTCTCGCCGGACGCGAATCCTAAAAATCCGAGTGAAATTTTTTTGACCATGTAGGAGAATAAGCCAATGCAAAACCAGCCTGGAGGCATCGGCGCCGTGAGCGAACAAGCAAAGACCATCACCAATCATGGTGGCATAGAGCACATGAGTTTGCCAGAGGGATTTGCACAGTCTCCCACGAAGTATATGCACAACAATGCCGAATTCAAATGGTTAGCCTCGTCAGTCAAAATTTGCTACGAGGAGCTGAAACAGCCACTGATGGCTGAAGACATCAGTGAGATGAAACGGCTATTTGCAGAACAATTAGAAGGTAGCAAAGCAAGTCGCTCGTTAAACCTCTACGGAGAAGACCAAAACGCACCAGACGACAGTGGCGCATACGGTGCGCTCTGCCAGAGTTTCGTCTGCGGAGGCGCGCTTGTTCCTGACGGCACCTGCATCGACATGGATGAAAGCAAATGGGAAATTCGAAAGCTTGGTGATAAAAACGTTTTATTCGCGCGTTTAAAGTACATGACAGTCTCAGGCTCTCGCAGCAGCAAAGAAGCGATTCTAATTATGCCTCGCCCGTGCGATGAAACCGGTTCCTTCTACCTCTGGCTCGAAGGAAGTACCCAGGATATTCGCAAGCACGAAGCGAACTTCATAGCCGCAGTTGAGAATGGAAAGTTTAGATCGCTCGCTTAGTTCGTTGATCCGAAATTTGCGCAGCCCGTTCAGCCACGCTCGTCTACCTTTTCAGGGTCTTCGCTAACAAACCACTTCGACAATACCTCGTCGCGTTTGGCAAGGTCGTTTTTGCCAAGCTTTCGGTAAGCCTGAGCGCGCCAGTAATAAGCGTTTCCATCGTCCTTTGTATTCTTGAGCCAGACATTGCAACATTCGATTGTGTCGGCATGCTTGCCTAGTTTTTCACTAGCTTTCGCCATCGAGCTAAAAATAAGACTGTCGCCGTCATTCGGCTTCTTCTTCAAAAACGCCTTGCACTCAGCGAGTGTGTCAGAGTAACGCCGTAGAGAATTCAGAGTATCGGCTTGGTGGCCGAAAAGATGAGCGTCGCTTGGATCTAATTCTCGAGCGTGTTGGAAGTCCGCCAAAGCGTCTTGATATTTGCCGAGTTGCTCATACGACACAGCTCTGGAATGATAGCCGTCTGCATCTCTGGGAGATTTTTCTACTTCAGCCTGACTCTCGGCGAGCTCACGTAATCTCAGTTCCTTCGCTTTATCAACGTCTCCGATTTTTTCATGAAGTTTGACCATGAATTCCAGATCATCACTTTGATCTTTCTGAGATTGTGCAAGAGCCCGTCGTCTAGCTTCCTTAGCCTGTGCTGGCTGGTTTAGTTTATCAAAATAATCAGCGCGATCAGACCAGGTATATTGAGTGGCGTCCTCTTCGTTGAAAATTTCAATCAAGTGTTTGTAGTCGGCTAATGCCTCTGCTTTTGCACCGCAAGCCTCAAACAACTTGGCACTACATTGAAACGGCTCCGGTTCCTTGGGAGTCTTGGATTTCCATGCGTCTGCCGACTGGCGTGCCAAATCGAATTTTCCTTGCCGCACATAAATCGCGACGAGATCGTCATAAGCATTCGGATTTTGTTGTTCTTCAATCACTTGCTTAAAGACCGTAATCGCATCGGATTCTCGACCGCAATTCTCCAGGGAAACAGCCCAGTCGTAGGCGTTTCCAGGGTCTAGCTCCGTAGCCTGTGCGTAATCCTTGCAAGCATTTTCAGGCTTACCAAGTTTGTCGTAAATTCCAGCTCTATTGGCAAAATACGAACCGACTTTGCCGTCCAATCGAATCGCAGTATCACTGTCCTTGAGCGCGTCAGCATATCGATCCATAAACTCGTAGACTTTGGCTCGCTCGTCGTACCAGCTAGCCTTTGTTGTCACCATCGACAATGCTCTGTTGTAGTCCTGCAACGCCAGATCGTACTTTCTCCCCCAATAGTAAGCACGGCCACGATTCCGCAGAAGGATCGCATTGCTGGGATTCTCGAGGACTTTCTTTGAAAGGCGATCAAAATCCCAGTCACTGGGAGATAAATACTCAGTTTCGTCAACCAACTCATCTTTTCTCACGTTGTAAATCATGTTTATTAAACCGTCCCCAACTGGTTTTGGCAGCGCAGTTATAACCTGCGAGCAACCAGTCAGCGTCACCGATGAGCAAATACAAAATCCAAACAGGAGCAACATTTTTTGTCGACGTGGCATCAAGAACACACCGTTTAAAATCGTATGAAAACCCAATCCAATCATCCCATTGTGGGGTCGCATTCGACTTGAGTCCCGTTAATTAACAATACCTCAACGATCGTACGAGTGAATTGCTGAATTTAACCTGAATAGAGCCCGTCAGTCCTAAGTACAATCGTTCGCATCCTGGCGTCAGTTTCTAAAGCGTTTCGCAAACTGCAGCCCCAATTTTCATCAAGAACATTTTGCTCTTTCGCGTGCCGAAACTAGTCCAGTGTCTTTAGCAACTTCATCGCTTCATCTATGTCATTACAAAGTTGAACAAATTCAACTTCCAGCTCTGGGTCGGTCTCCATGCCTGCCACTGCGGTGGCTGTTGCAGCGTAGTCGAGCTCCTTTTTGCGCGCGATCATCTTATCTAGGTTGACTTGTGCATTTTCTTTTGCTGTGCGAGGTGCACCTTCGACTTTTTTGGGATCGATGAAAACGATGCTGCCGTCTGGCATTACCTTCATGTTACGTCTGTCGAAACCGAGTGCTTCTAGTCGCTCAATTTCGGATTGAGTTTGGCTTGAATAGTTAGAAGGATTGTTTGTCATCACTTCTAGTTGCCTCCACGTTGCAATACTGGTGTGTAATCAGGTGTGGTGCGTAAGTGGACGCGTTGCTCTCGACCTAGCTCGTCTCCGAATCTATCCCAGAGTTTCCGCGCTCGATTGAGTTCTTCTGGTGTGGCTGTCGAATAATCGATCAGATCAGGTTTGTCTTTGGTTCCTGTCCACCCAGGAATTTTATCGATCGCACCTTCGGGTGGAAGACCGAGTTCAGCTCTACCTGCCGGTGAATTTATCCATTCATTAACTCGGTTCTGCGCACGATCAATGTTGGCTTGAATATTGGATGATTGCTGCTCGACAAACTTTCTGGCTTGCTCGGTTGCAGCGCCAAGTTTTCCTTTGGCTGGATCGCCAAGGAAGTCTTTTTGACTCTGTTTCCAACTATCGACTGACGAAATTTGACTTGCATTTTCAGGATTGCCAAACAACACATGCCGATCTTGGAAGAACGCAGCCTTACCCGGTCCTCGAAGTCCGATGATCTTACTTAAACCGCCTGGTCCTGCGTAGTTGTCGATACCATCGGCATCTATCAATCCACGGGAGAATCTGTTCCATGCATTTCCTTCGCTTGGAACGTACCAGTGATCCAATCCAGTTCTGCTCAAGAGCGCCTGTTCATCTGGTGTTAGCTTAACCGCTTTTGCTCCCTTCGGTGCAGCGGGAACTTCAATTAAACCATCGGGACCAAGTGCAAATGGGTTGGAGATCTTGGCTTTGAGCGAGTTGAGCGCTGCCGTTTCAACATCTGTCATCGCGCGATTTTCTGCTTTGATCGATCCCATGATTGCGCCACCATAAATCATCGCCATGAATTCCGGCGGTGCGACCTGGTGTTCGAGGATTGCTTGTTTGATTCCTGCAATTCTCTGGGCTGGAAAATCCTTTAGATGCTGCTTGGCGAACTGCTCGAAAGCGGTGGCACCATCAACATTGTGAGTGGTGAAATTGAACTTGGTTTTCAATCCGTCAGAGAACATTGCCGAGAGCAAGAGGTCTTGCGTTTGTTCCTTAGTGAAATTGTTGCGTGCGGCATAGTCAACGGCAGCACCAAATTCTCGTTCGGTGTGCTTCCAGTTGATTGCTTGTTCCGGATCGATTTCGCGCATGCGCGCGCCATGTTCGCGGACTGTTTGTAATCCATCGAGAATTTGATTCTTCTCTGCTTCCGAGAGATCGAGTTTTTTAACCAGGTTGTCGAACTCTTCTCCGACGTTCTTACCGTCGAGTGTTTTCCAACTATGCAAGTCATCAACCAATTCGGGTCTAACGCGATCGAACTCCGCTTGAGGATACGGCGGGAACTCGCTCTCGATCGGATTGCCCCTGGAGTCAATCACCTGACCCTGATCGTTTATTTTTTGTCCACGCTCGTTGATCATTTGTCCACGATCGGTTTGAGTTCTCATCATAGGTGAGTACTCCGGTGGGTTGTTCAAATTGACACGTTGCTCTCTAACGAGTTCATCCCCGAATCGATCCCAAAGTTTCCGAGCGCGATTTAGCTCTTCGGGTGTGGCAGTCGAATAATCAATCAGATCCGGTTTATCTTTCGTTCCTGTCCATCCAGGAATTTTATCGATTGGACCATCAGCAGGTAAACCAAGTTCAGTTCGGCCTGCTGGTGAATTGATCCATTCGTTGACACGGCTTTGAGCGCGATCGATATTGGCTTGAATGTTCGCCGATTGCTGTTCGACAAACTGCCTGGCTTCAGGACTTGCCGCTCCGAGCTTACCCGTCTTCGGATCACCGAGAAAGTCTCTCTGACTCTGTTTCCAACTGTCGACGGATGAAATCTGGGTTGGATTTTCCGGATTTCCAAATAGAACGTGACGGTCCTGGAAGAATGCTGCTTTGCCTGGACCTCTCAAACCAACAATCTTGCTCAAGCCGCCTGGACCGGCGTAGTTGTCGATGCCGTCTGCATCGATCAGTCCGCGTGAGAATCGATTCCATACATTTCCTTCATTGGGAACATACCAGTGATCGAGTCCGGTTCTGTTCAAGAGTGCCTGTTCATCAGGTGTGAGCTTGACCGCTTTAGCGCCCTGTGGTGCTCCTGGAACTTCAATTAAACCATCGGGACCAAGTGCAAATGGGTTGGAGATCTTGGCTTTGAGCGAGTTGAGCGCTGCAGTTTCAACATCTGTCATCGCGCGATTTTCTGCTTTGATCGATCCCATGATTGCTCCACCATAAATCATCGCCATAAATTCCGGCGGTGCGACCTGGTGTTCGAGGATTGCTTGCTTGATACCTGCGATTCTGTCGGCGGGGAGATCTTTGAGATGCTGCTTGGCGAACTGCTCGAACGCAGCGGCACCATCGACGTTGTGAGTGGTGAAGTTGAACTTAGTTTTGAGTCCATCAGAGAACATTGCAGAAAGAAGTAGGTCTTGCGTCTGTTCTTTAGTGAAGTTGTTGCGCGCAGCATAATCAACGGCAGCACCAAATTCGCGCTCGGTATGCTTCCAGTTGATCGCTTGTTCCGGATCGATGTCGCGCAGGCGCGCACCATGCTCACGCACGGTTTGCAATCCGTCAAGAATTTGATTCTTCTCGGCTTCGGTCAACTTGAGCTTCTGCGCTAATTTGTCGAACTCTTCACCGACATTCTTTCCGTCTAGCGTTTTCCACTGATGCAGGTCTTGAACCAGTTCTGGTCTGACTCGGTCGAACTCCGACTGCGGATATGTCGGGAATTCAGATTCGATCAAATTGCCCTTCGAGTCGATGACCTGGTTGTGTTCGTTAACTGTTTGACCGCGCTCGTTGACCAGACGTCCACGTTCGTCGATCAGTTGATTCTTCTCGTTAACGAGTTGACCCTTTTCGTGTCTGTTGCTAACTGGCTGTGCCTCCGACGGCGAATCACCAGATCCCTTAGCCACTGAGGTACGCTCGGCGCCAGACTCCGGTTTTGCAGTCGCAGGTGGAGCTTCCGGACCAGACAATATCTGATCGCCATTTTGTAACTTGGCTTTGCCGGTAACTGTTTCGACGGTGCCGTCGGCATGTCGAATCTGAACGGGCTCACCGGGCTTGGCGTGAACGATCGCTTCAGCGACTCCGGTGACAGCGTTTGTTTCCTTGCTGATATTCAAAACATACTTGGTACCAGATATGGCGCCTTTAAACGCGACCGGCATGATAGCGCCGACGGTGGCACCGACAAAAGTCTGAGTCAAGAGATTGTTTACATCCAGACCGTTTGGATTGAACGGTGCGTCGGCCAGTGTGGCAACGAAGTTGCCGACACCACCGATCGCGGAACTCTCAAGCACTTGCTTGCCCAACTGGGCAGCGGTGTTTTTACCAGCGTCAGCGGCTTGAGCCCTTAAAACGGTTACACCGGCGTCGATGGTTCCATAGTTTTTCGCGACGCTTTCCGCCAGTTGCCTCGCAACTTGCTGCGATGCATCACCTGTCAGCGATGGCGCTGCCTGTTTTAAAACTTCTAAAGCTTCTTTCTCCCCGAAATTTTTCCCAGTCTGCATCAATGTTTTGGCAAGAGCCTTTTCGACAGCAGCTCGTTCTGCGGCTCTCACACCAGTCATAGCTGTCACCACGGCTGTATCGGTGACAATCGCCTTAGCGCCTTGACCGAAGACGGCCGCGACCGATCCTGCTGGTGGCATCGCGAATATCAAGCCACCGGCAATAGCACCATGCACGACATTGCCGATCACCTTGTCTTTGCTGTAGTCATTACCCTCGATCGCCCAGTGCGTGCCCACGGACAGAGCGGCGCCACCGGCAGCAGCAATACTCGCGTAGGCAGCTAGTGCTGCAGCGGATGCTCCCGCGGTGAACGGAGCGGCAGCCAGAGCAGCAGCGGTGATTGTCGCAGTGATTACTAACTCAGCCAGTTTTTCTTTGGATTGTTTATGCTGCTCGAGCGATTTGTTGAAGAACTCATCCAATTCTCTTTGTTTTTCCAGTGGTAGTGATTTGTAGATTCTCTGATATTCTTCCAGGGAATTGGCAGTTTGATCGATCGATTTTCGCATCGTCAAACCAGTGCCACCAGCGCTGGCGCCGCTGTCGCTCTGGAGAGCGCTCCAGACATTATCATAGAATGTTTGTCTGCCGTCAGAATCGGTAGCCGTGAGTAATGTCCGGAAGTTGCTTCGCTCTTGAGGCTCAACAGCGCTTAGCACGACATCGTCAAGACTGCGTCCGTATTTCTGGGTAAACTCATCCTTCGCTCGTTGTAGTTCGACCAATCCGTCTTTGGTTGTGTGCAAACGTTCCAATTCCGGTTTGAAGTCCTGAACCTTCTCTCCAAGACCCATACTCATTAACTGAATCCGATCGGCTAATGAGAACTTGCCACCATTGGCAGCGGCACTATCGATCACCTTAAGTTCATCCGGCCTGAATCTTTCTCTTAACCCGGCTCGCTCTTCCGGCGATGCAGTTGCCGCAGCTTCGACAAGCGATTTGCGATCAAACCTCAGATTGAATTTGTCTTGAATACTGAGTTTTCCAGTTTCAATAAATTTGTCAACGGCACGAATGGTTTCCCGACCGCTTTGATCGTAGCGTCCATGGCGTGCTCGACCGCTCTGATATTTTTCAACAATGAGATCGCGTACGATACGATCTTCCGGGGAAAGCGCCTCTCTAGATCCAGAGAGTCGTGCCCGAAGCTGGGGATCAGCTTCCAATGCCTTTTGAGCCTGAATCAGAATTTCTTGTTTTTTTCCATCCCCACCGGCCGTGAGTCTGAGCAGTTTGTCTAGCTCATCGGGCTTCGGCACAGTGCCTGCCTTTTCTGCTTTATCGATCATTCGTTGCGCCAACAATTGTTCAGTCTTACTGAATTCGGAATCGTTGGTAAGGAAGTCCCGAAGCTCTTTTGCGTATGCAGGATTGGCTTTGATTTTCGCCGCGTCCTCAGGCGTCATCGACGTAAAGTTGTTAAGAATATTTTTGGCATCATAGCTGGTGCCCATGCCCATGAAGTCGTGCCCTTTATTGTCGGCAATCGTTTCTGTTATCAAGCGATGAACTTGTTTTGATTCTTCATAGGTCGGCTTCGCCGCTTTGAGTTCCAGCATTTTCATGATGCGAGTGCGTTCGCCTTCGTCGGCGTACTTAGTCAGAGACTCTTCGATTTCTCGACGAAAATCCTTACCCTTCACAGGATCGCGCAAGAGGTCATAATCTTTCTGGCTCAAGTTTTCTGCACGCGACATCAAATCTTGACGAGAGTGTTTCGATCCCCAGCCGAACGGTCCCCACGCATTCGAGTGAGTCTCGGCCATTTCGGTGACGATGTTTTCACGACCGTGCTTGAGCAATGACTCCCACATCGTAACTTCTCGTGGATTGCCTCGGTCAGAGAGAGTCTGATGAATTTTGTCGTAATAACTTTTGGCGTCTTTTTCTTCTTGCGTTTTCGGTTCGCGTTTTTCCTCTGTCAGTTTTGCGCCGAGGATAAACTGCTGACGCTCGCTCGCTGAAACATTCTTAGCTGCCAGCGCCACATTCTCTCGGTCGTCGAGAAGCCATTTTCCAGTGTCCTGAGTGGTGATCGTCGAGAGAGAGATTCGACCTTCAGTCAGGTAATCTCGCGCCACTGGATCAAGAAGGGTTCCAAGGTCCAGCTTGTGACCGAATCCGGTGGGCACTTTACCGTTCGCATCGGCCCGCTGATACAAATTCTCAATCGATTGCGAGGTCCAACCTTGCTTTGGAAATGCAATCGTCAGGTCTTTCATGAACTTCGGATCTTCAAGCAGTTGCTTGCGCGTCTCGCTGTCCGTTCCTCTGAGCGCTTCACCAAGAAGGCGCGGATCTTTTGCATCGACAGCGATTCTTGCCAGGTCCTTTACGTCTTGCGGTGATTTATGATCGGTGCCCTTGTGCAGAATTTCCAACGCTCTGAGCGTTTGCGGTTTTACATCATCGCCTAATTCCCCTAGCGCTTGCTGCCATGTCTTTCCGTAATCGCGTCTAAAATTTTGATCGAGCTCTTTGATTTGTCCTTCGTTCAATGTCTCAAAAACAGCTCGAATAGCCACGTTATCACGATCGCTATCATCGCGTGTTCGATTGATTGCCACCATAAGCGCACCAGCATCGTTTGTTTTTCCATCAACTCGATTCATGATCGAAGTGATTTCAGCTTGCTCGACGCTATTCGGACCTTTGAATCTTCCGGCAATTTCTTGACGCAAAAAACTGCTCTGAAACTCTGTGGTGTGATCGATTCCCGAGTTGTCGGCAATCGCGTTCGACAACGCTTTTGCCTTGGTCTTGTCTCCGAACCTGTCTTCGTAAATTTGTTCGAGAGCCTGACGGTCAGCCTGAGTTAGCGGTCCTAAAATTCTTGTGACTTTTTCTCTGTCTGGGCGATTTAAACCGAAAGTCGTTCGATGCAAAGCAGAATGAATTTCTTCCGCGGTTTGCTCTAGCGTTTTGCGATCAAGAGTGGGCGCTTTGGTCTGCTCGAGTGAAGGAAGAACATCCGGAGTTGTCGCAATTCTTGTATCGCCCGCTCTCGGAGGAGCAGCCGGTGCATCTTTGACAGGCGCACTCACTACCGGTAGGTGATCTATTGCTGCGGGATTTTTTGCATCGAAAGGTTTGGGGTTGCTGACTGGCGCGTCTTTGGGCAGAGCAGCAATTGCCGGAAGATGATCCGGAACTGGCGGTTTATCCGCAAGTCTAGCGAGCGCAGCTCCTGCATCCTTGGGCAGAGAAACGATTGCAGGCAAATGGTCCTTTGCGGTATTCGGTTTGTCGGCAACTGTCGTGGCATCACCAGGCATGGTCGCCTGCTGAGATAGGGTGGTGCGAGTCGTATCTGAATCGTTCGCCCCATTTTTGATTTCAGCCACCGCATCGGCAGGCTTCTTGTCTGCCGCCTTATCGGCGCCTTTCGTGTCTGCTGTTGCTGCCACAACAAGCCTCTTCGATATCCGGCCGCTTCCCTACATCTATGTGCCCGTAAGAGGCGTCAGGTACGCGCACGCAGATGTCGGTCGAACAGGTCGAACTCGGCAAATTTTGGGGGAGAAACTGGGGTCACGCCTTATTCTTAACCGATTCTCGCCAGCCAAGCACAAACCTTGGCATCCGACAGGTTTAATCTGAACTCGTTTCCAACCACTTAACGGATAGAAAGATACTGTCCGCCAACTCTGACCAATCGTCCAAAAGTCCCGGAGGCGTTGCAAAATAAAGGTTTTGAACGCGCTGACCGACCCCGCCGACATCCATAAAACAGGACATAACCGACTGCGGCTCCTCAAGCCAATCACCCCGAACCCGGATAATCCGGCGGTTGTTGAGGTAACCGGTACCTGCCTGGGCGATGGCAAACGCTTCCTGGTTTGCCAAACCTTCTACGACGTCGTCCAGGTCCTCGACCTCGCGCTCATCCAAATCGTGAAACGGCGAGTATAAAATTGTCTGAAATTTCTCTGCGGAAGTTCTCTCCAGAGGATAGTCGCGATAGTGATTGCAAAACAGAATCTCCGGATTCTCGGGCGCGCGAAAGACCACAGTTCTTCTGCCTCCTAACTGAAAAGGCTCATCGGCAATCCAGTCATCCGGCAGCTCAAAAGATTCAACGACACCAAATCTTTGGGTGATTTTCATTTTCGAAATGGTATCAGAGTGGCAAGGCATCCTGCCGATTCTCACCAAAGAATCTCGCAGCACGAAGTTCGTGAGTATTCGCTCACAAAGAGCAACTGGGGTTTGGAATTTCTGACAATGTGGGCAAAAGAATCTTCGCCACTACCGACGGTGCAAAACACAGAGCGGGCTCGTGCTCAAGTACCCGCATCTAACTACACCGCCTTGTAAACAAAAAGGATACGATACCGCGGATGAATATTCGTTTTTAGCAGCTTGATCCTAATCAGAATGAATGAATACATTCCATCAGTTTTTCAGCCACATTGTAAGAAAGAAGGGCAGACGAGGGGACTCGAACCCCCGAATACTGAAACCACAATCCAGTGCCTTAACCTCTTGGCGACGCCTGCCATAGCGCGGAGACCGAACTCCGGATTGCATTATACAAAACTTTGGGCAGCGACCTTACTTTAGATTGAGAAACGCAAACAATGGCGGTAAAACCAAGCCCAGTACTCCGCCGAAGCCGATAGCGAAGATCCATGACCCGATCCATATAGTTAATGCGACTTTGGGTCCGCGTTCTTTGATCATCACGCCAACGGTCGCAATGCAGGGCACAAACAGGGTTATGACAATCATCGCGGTAACAGCTTGCGCCGCGGTCAGATTGACATCTGTTAGTCCAAAAGCTGCAAAATCGCGCCTGACAATCCCTAAGATGAAGGTAGTCGGAATTCTCGGGTCGTCAGGTAGACGCAACCAATGCACCACCACTGGTTGCAAGGCGCTAACGAAAAGATCGAGCAAGCCAATCATTTGCGCGACGGTCACGAGGGAACCGGCAAGGACAAACATCGGTGCGGCCTCAGTGAGAAACGCATATGATTTTTTCCAGGTTTTCTTGAGCACATTATCCCAGCGAGGAAGGCGCATGGGTGGTAGATCTATGAGGAGCGCTTGCGATTTGCCAGGCAAAAATTGATTCATCAACAATCCGGAAATAGCAAGAATGCCGACCACTATAGTGCCGTAAACAGCCCAGGCACCACCGCCTCCTGCGCGAGCGAGCGTTCCGGAAACAACTCCGAGCTGCGCTGAGCACGGAATGGCGATACCTAACAACGCAGTTGCAATAAGCTTCTCTCTGTTTGTTGTGAGAAGTCGCGTCGTGATTGTCGCCATAGTCACGCAACCCAGACCGAGAATTAAAGGAATAATTGCCCGACCATTTAATCCTAATTTGTTCATCAAACGATCAACAAGCACTGCAAGTCGCGGCAAATATCCGGAGTCTTCGAGCAAAGACAAACTCAAGTAGAAGAAGAGCACAAGCGGCATTAGTAGACCGATCAAATAAGTTACTGTGAGCGTTAGAACCCCATACTCGCCGACCAAAATATTTCCAACGATCGATAGAGGATTAGTTCGATACTTCCAAAAATCGAATTTGATCTCAGCTGGATTTATTTTCTTAGCAGCTTCGTCGTACTCGGCAGCGACACTGGGGGCGGCAATGGTGCCAGAGGGGAATTCAAATGCTTTATCATCAACAGTGATCGCAGCCGGTAAATAGTTTGCAACGGCTCGACGAACAACGGGCTCATAGTAAACGCGCATCGTTTTCTTCTCGGTCAAGTCAACCAGATTGCCCGCAATCCAGACACCAAGAAGCTGATAGAAGATGAAGTAACAGATGAACAAGGCAATTGCACCGCCGAAGATTGGGTGCAAAAGAAACCGTCCGACCTTGACTGAGGTTTTAGTGGCTCGTTCGCTTTCGACAACGCAATCATCAACCAGCTCATCGACCAACCGGCGTCGGTCAGTGTAAATGGTGTTGCGATAGTCATCTCCAGTGATGCCGGTTTCTTCGATCGTTTTCTGATCGCCTTCCAAAATCAACAATGCCTGCGATTGGTTGACACCACGGGCGGTGATAGATTGAAGTTTCTCCAGCATCTCTGGACGAATCGCTCCGGGACGAGCACTTTTCGCCAGCTCACCAATCTCGTTTATGCCTTCGTTTCGAACAGCAATACAGTGCATTACTGGAACGCCCAATCGTTCTGACATCAAATTCAAATCAATAGTCATGCCGCGCTGAAGCGCTTCATCCCATTGGTTAAAAACCACAATCATGGGCTTGCCCATGTCGACAAGTTGCAGTGTTAGAAATAAATCGCGATCAAGACTGAGTGCAGAGACTATGTTTATCGCAACATCGGCTTCAAGAACCATTCGCCGGGCCGCGCGTTCTTCATCATTCAAACTCGAAATTCCATACACGCCAGGCGTATCTGCGAGCTGGTCTTCACCAAGCATGCCATGGGCAATATCAATGGTGGTTCCTGGATAGTTCGAAACGTCCGCGCTCATGCCGGTCAGCGCGTTAAAGATTACTGACTTTCCAACGTTTGGATTTCCAACAAGCACAATTACTTTGCGCGTTTCGACAGCCTGGCTGCCGTCAGCACTGACGGAATCGCCAGCGTTTCGCTTCTGATCGCGAACACCGAGTTTCATGCACTTGCCTCAGTATCGAATGAATCGATCGATAATCGCCTCTGCCTTTTCGTCAACTTAGATTCAGGCTTCGGCGCGATTGACAAATTTTATCAATAAAACTGACATATAAGTGGTTCAGTTAAACAAACATGCTAATGTAGCCTCATTAATTGGGGTCGGAGCCGCAAAAGCGGCAACCACGCGCAATGAAAGCCAATCGATGACGCGAAAAGAAGTTCACAACTCACGGCGCAAAAATGCATTCGCACGCATCGTGGCGATTCTGACTCTGCTCGTTTGCTCCACCGTGTGGGTAGACCAGACAGCCTCATGCCAGACGACATCGCAGCCTGTGCGTGATTCAGCGTTTCGTTTGTCCAACGGTCTGCGCGTCGTTATTGTCGAAGAACCCGCATTTCCTCTACTCTCTTGTCAGCTATGGATGCATGTCGGATCGATGAATGATCCGAACGGCGCGAGTGGAACGTGCCACCTAGTCGAGCATTTGCTAGCCGAAACAATGAAGGCTAAAGGCGGTGCACTGGCACGTCAGCTCGTCGGCAGCGGCGGTCGCTTCGATGCATTCACCAGCGATGATTTCACTGTGTTTTTGGAAAACCTTCCATCCTCACAGCTGGAGCTGGGCTTGGCCCTACAAACCGAACGTTTGAAGGAGCGAGTCTTCACACCACAAGAGTTGAAAGATGCGGCCCAGCAAGTAATTCAAGAAGTCGAAGCTGGTCAGACTAATCCGGATCGGACGCTCTCTCGCGAAGTGCGCGCCCTGAGATACACGAGACATCCCTATAAGAATCTCCCTGCCGGCATCGAAGAAGAAGTCAAATCAGTCACGCCGCAAATGGTCGGTGATTTTTATCGACAGTACTTTACTCCGTCCAATGCAACTCTCGTTATTGCTGGTGACGTCAATAAAACCAGGGTTTTAAAACTGGTCGAGCAGACTTTGGGAACGATTCAACGAAAAAAAATAGAGACACCAGTGCTGGTGCCGTTCGAACCGCTGCAAACTGGTGAGCGCAGAGTCTATCTCAAATATGGTGGCAAGAAAAACAAACTGTACATTGCATACCAGGCGCCTTCCGCCGGAGAGCAAAACGCTGCCGCAGCCGCCGTTCTAGAGAGCCTACTCGGCAATTCAAACGCCGGACTGCTGAAAGATTTCGTCGTCGACACCAAAGTCTGCGATTCAGTCTCTGCCGCATTCGAATTGCGTAAACGCCCAGGTATGCTCGCAATCGCAGCGGAAGCCCCAGCCAATGTCAATTCGACAAAGATGTTGTCGACGATCGAAGAGCTTTGCGACAAAATTAAAGATGGAAGTTTCGATGATGCGACTTTGGCTGAGGCGAAAAAACGGGCTGTTTTTTCATTTCTGAAAAGCAGAGTTGGTCCCTATAAATCGGCATTTCAACTGGGCTTCTTCGATTGCCTGGATAAACTAGATCAGACAGAACTCTGGCAAAAACAATTAGAAGCCGTATCCAAACAGGACATCATTCGGCTCGCAGCGGCCTACTTGGTCACACAGAAACGCAGCGTGGGCTTCATGCTTGGTCAGACCAGCACACCACAAAGTCAGAAAACGGCGAGTTTAACCGAACACGACAACACCATTGGCGATATCAAATTGTCCAGTCTACAAACGGGTAAAAACGTTTATTCGACCAGAGAAACTAGAATTAACGAGAATCGCTGCAAACTCGGAAATCTGCAGGTTGCGGCTTATGACCCTTATCTTGATGGCTCGAAAACCGATAGCACTGATGAGCCTACCGATGAAGCGCCTGAGACCACAGGTGATACCGCGCCAGTAGATTCAACTCTGAAAACGAATCCGTGGACGTCGAAACCAATTCTGACACCAAAGCCAGCAGTCACGCCAAAAGAACGGACGACGCCGCCAGAGGAACGAAAGCGAGAAGAAACACCGGCGTTGCCAAAACCGACACCACAATCTGAACCACAAACTACTGCAACTCCCGGCCGACCTTCAGCAGTTATCAAAGAGCCAGGAGAGAGTAGCGCAACATCAGCCGACAGTGTCCAGAGAGCGCCAATCGCCGGATTGCGGTCGAATATGACGGAATTCATTCTGGTGAATGGAATTCGCCTACTCGTGTTTAAATGCGATTCCAGCCCTATCGTCCGCATCACAGGTGCCGTGCGTGCCGGACACGTCTACGATCCACCTGCAAAGCCCGGCTTATCAGATGTCACAGTGTCATTGATGAACGGTGGCTCGGCAAAAATTTCCAAAGAAAATTCCGCAAAGATGCAAGCACAAATCGGTTTAGATCGATCGGACCTGATCAGGTTCTTCGAAGGACGCGAACAGATCACGTTCCACACCAATTGCCTTGCGCAAGATTTAGCGACCCAGCTCAAACTAATCAGTCACCACCTGACAGACCCTCAGACAGATGACACCGCCCTCAGTGCCGCGAGGAACCTGGTAGTCAGCACAATCAAGAAGAGACAGAACACAACTCAGGACACAGCGAATCGGCTGCTGTTGCAGAACTTGCTCGCTGACAAGTCGCAGTTTAATCCACCTTCACCGCACGAATTACAAGCTTCAGTTCTAAAAATCACCGCAGAAGACATCAATCAGTTTCGCGCAAACAATGTGGCCCCCTCCACCACGACAATTGTTCTTGCTGGAAACATCGACCCAGCCCAAGCTCAGAGACTGGTAACCAATGCCTTCAAAGACTGGCAAGGCCGTGCCAAGTCTCCGGCAATCAGCGCGCAAGCAAACAAAAGACAAGTTTCGAAAGTCAACCTACCGAACGATGAACCGGTCAAAGTCGAGATCGCACTTGGTCGCCTCCTCTCGACTCCGGCAGCCCGTCCGGAATACGCCAAGCTACTGCTCACCGATTGCGCGATGATCAAACATCCTTTATATGCACGTCTGACAAATCCAAAACGCATGATCGATCTGGACGATACGGTTTCCATCCAAAGCACCATTATGCCTATGGCAGCTCAATGCGCATGGATAATGAATGTTCGCCTCACCGAGCCGAAGATTCGTGGTATCAGCAGTTCCATTAAACAACAATTCAAAGAATTGGCGACCACCGGTATAACCAGCCAGGAACTAGCAGAGATGAAACGTTTCATCGCCGGACAAGTATGCGTCAATCGGCTAGCTGACGTGTTTCACAGCGGCGATAGCATCGTCGATGCAGTCTCGACGGATCGAGAACCGGATTATTGGTTCAACCTACCTCTGGCTATCGAGAGCACGTCAATTACTGAAGTCAACCAATTCATCAAAGAAGAATTTCAACCGGAAAGGGCTTGCGTAGTAGTGGCCGGCGATAAGAAGGCGATTCGGTTAGTACCTTCGTTTAGACGCGGAAAAGATTAGTCTAAATTCAGGTGTCGAATATGGTGTCAATTCGTGCTCGAATATGAGAACGAGATCACAAAGAGCAACAGTCCCCACTTGACAATTAAGGCCCGCTAAGAAATGTGTATATGCGATGCCATGCTGCGTTTAACCAGTGCTCATATCGAAAAGACCGCTGGGTTTACAATTACCGCCCCCTCGAAATCGTTTACCTGTCTGCTTTTTCGAAATAATTACAGCGAAATGTGTTGCCAGTAACGACAAGGTAGATTGGGTTAACCAGAAGATTGTAAAGGTCCGCCAGGTTGTCAATTATTTAATGTCACCATGCCTAATCACCCACCCATTCAGCGTTTCGGGCATCCAAGCGCAGCTCAAATCCTCGAAAACCTACACAGGACTGGGTTTTATGCCACTCGCGGACAATTTGACTTTCCCGTGACAAGTCCGCTAATATCTGCGGTGTATTTGCTTGCGCCGAGAACATAAGGTTTCACGACACATCCGTTTTAGAGGAAGAGTGGCGACCTGCAGCAGGCAAATGGGAAACTGTATTCCACAGGAAGCCTGAAAGAGATGGTAACAGTGGTAGAAGATAGAAAAACAAACGTATCAGCGGAGCTCATCGTGGAAGAAAATTCGATGCTCGATGCCTCTATGCTCGATCAAATTCCTGAATTTATTCGCGAAGAAATTGACGAAGACCGACGCAAGCCACAGCTGGACGCTAAGCCCATGTTGCCGGCTACTTCTATAGAAGTACTGAGGTCTACCGAAGTGACTATTCCACCATCCTCGGTGCGACAAGAACGCACCATGGGTAGTGAGAAGTATGCTCCGGAATCACCTCCTGCAGATGAACTCGAGACCCTCTGGCCGGGTGTTCACAACCATAACGAATTGCACAACGATTTGATTCCCGCGTCAAAACGTCAGCCAAGCTTCTATATGATGCTCGGCTTCATGGCCGGCGCATGCATCTCATTGCTCGGCGTCTGGTCTTATTCAGCGGTATCGACGACGATCGCCAACTCAGGCGGCAAACAAATTCTGGTTGCCGGAGCTTCCACGAAAGCGACCGATCAACAATCATCTAATGACCAGCAAATCGAAGCCAAAAGTATCGATCCAAACGCGACACTAGTGCCGATCAGTTCAACATATGAAGTGAAAACTGGCGATACACTCGTTAAGATCGCGATGAAGAACTACAAGAAAGTGACGCCGAGATTGCTCGATGAAATCGTCAAGGCAAATGGCATGAAGAGTGCCCATGTGCTCAATCTCGGACAAAAAATCAACCTGCCGAATTACAAACCGCAGTCTAGTGCGATCGCAGCAACGAGTTCGGGACAGGTTCATTGAAGGCTGAGGCCGCTTCATCGCAACCATCCGGTAGTTACGTAGACAACGAACTATCTTTGGCACGCGTTGTTGCAGAACCAATTCCAGCGCAACCATTACCGGAGCCGCCCGAAGAGGAGAAGCTCACGGTCAAAGGCGCGTTTGAAAATCTAAAGAAGAAGCTGCCCGCTTACGAACACCGGCTCGAACAGATCGATCTGTCATTGCTTATCGAGCGCGCAATAAGCACTGGGAAAACAGGAGTTTTTGAAGCGGGCACGGGAATTGGCAAAAGTCTTGCGGCCCTAATTCCGGCGGCACTTTCCGGGAAACGTGTGGTCGTTTCAACTGCCACCATTTCGCTTCAAGACCAATACGTTTCCAAAGAAATTCCACTGCTGCGCGAGATCATCGGCAAAAACATTGAAGTCGCTCTTCTGAAAGGTCGAGGCAACTATATTGGTTTGCGCCGCTGGAACGACCACATTGCAGAGAATGCGGTAGACGAAGATTTTAAAAACTGGGTTGATGGTACCGATACTGGTGACATCGCAGAACTGGATTTTACTCCTCAATTCGAACTCTGGGGAGAGGTCAACTCCGACAGCGACGATTGTTTGAGAAACAAATGCCCGCAATTCAATAACTGCTTCTTTTTCGAATCCAGAAAACGCGCTGAGAAAGCTGACATTATCGTTGTAAACCACGCACTCTTGCTCGCCGATGCGGCGTCGCGCGGAGCGATTCTTCCGGATTACGAAGTCTTGATCGTCGATGAGGCGCATCATTTAAACGCCATAGCCACAGATGCATTCAGTGTTTCGCTCACCAGCCGCGGTATCAAGCGCCTTGCCACTCGCGCGTTGAAACGAACCCATGCGCCAATTCAGTTAGTCGAAGATGTCGAGCAAGCGGCGCATGACCTGTTCTTTTACTTAAACAGTGAACTGCGTTATGCGAAAATGCGCCTGCACCAGCCGGTCGACGAAGCGCAAGAATTGAATATCGCACTCTCCGAACTGAAAAGATGGCTTGCCGATCAAACATTTGAAAACGTGCTCGACGTCGACATGGCCCAAGAAAAAGCCAAACTGAAAGCCAAGTCGATAATTTCGAACATCGACACTTACTTGCATTGCTTGAGCCTCGTGATGGCACCACAGTTGGATTGGGTGACCTGGGTAGAACGGCAAGACAACTCGGGTTCGCGAATGTCGATTACTTCAGCACCCCTCGACGTTTCGGAATATATTGCGGATATGCTTTTGGAGCGCCGCGATCTCGAGTCCACCACTTTTATGTCAGCGACATTGGCAACGGCAGGAGATGACCCGTTTCGATTCTTCAAACAGTCTTGTGGAGTCAGAGGTCCAGTCGTTCAGGAAAAGTTTCTCAGTCCTTTCGACTACCAATCTCAATCGATGCTTTATTTACCAAAAGGACTGCCAGAGCCTAACTCACCGGGCTTTCTTCCAATTGCAGGTGACCAGATTGAGCGCTTAATTGAGATTTCTCAAGGTCGCGCATTCGTTCTTTTCACCAGCAAATACGCGTTGACTCAGACTTATGACATGATCGCTCCAAGACTGCCTTACCAGTCGAGAAAGCAAGGCGACATGTCGCGTCCCAAGCTCATCGAGTGGTTTCTCTCGACACCGAATGCGGTACTATTCGGAACTTCGAGTTTCTGGGAAGGAGTTTCCATCGATGGCGATCAATTGAGCTTAGTCATCATCGATCGAATACCATTCCAAGTACCGGACGACCCAGTCTATGAGGCTCGCTGCGATCAACTCAAGGACGATCGAGAAAGAAGTTGGTTTGCCGATCTGGCGTTGCCGCACGCAATTACGCGACTGAAACAAGGTGTCGGTCGATTGATCAGAACGCAATCGGATTATGGCGCGGTGGCAATTCTCGACCCTCGCCTGACATCAAAACCTTATGGAAAGAAGGTCGTAGCTTGTCTTCCGCCGATGAAAGCAACGCAGAACATCAAAGATATCCAGGACTTTTTTGAAGCTTTGTAGTCCGGCTAATTTAGTTTCTAAAATCTACTGTGCCACTTCAGGTGGTGAGGCAGGTTCACCGGCAACATCGTCGGCATCATCCATCTCTGCAAAAATTTCTGGCGTGCGAATCAGACAAAGCGCCACGGGACAATTATCGACAAGATAGTGAACGACGGGATCCCGTTTAAAAAACATGCCCTTTTTCATGACACTGGTAGTGCCGACAAAAAGCAAGTCAGCGTTTTGTTCTCTAGCAAATTCAGCGATACTCTTCGCTACTTCGCCTACTTTTACAACACCCGAAGCCGACACTCCTGAGTTTTTCAAACGAGCAACGACTTCATCAACCTGACTCTTCGCTTTATCCATCGGACGATCGGTGGAGATGAGCTGGGCAACAACACCAACTTTCTCCGGATCTGGAACCACCCGAAAGAGGATAAGCTCCGCCCCCATAGCGCGCGCGTGCCTGGCGGCCGTGTCAACGGTCTTAGCGCTTCGTTTTGGGCTGCTGAATGCAACCACGAATTTCATGACCGAGACCTCCTAACCATGCCACAAGAGTTTGAGTATCCAATAGCATGCGGCGGAAAGAACAAATGCTACCGGAAACGTGAGCACCCAAGCAAGCAA
>CAZRMH010000053.1:0-26697 GCA_964600935.1 uncultured Candidatus Obscuribacterales bacterium | reverse complement strand
CGGATGGGTGCAAGCCACGTGGGTTCGAATCCCACCCTCTCCGCCACTTTTGAGAATGGACGAGCAGTAATCAAGGAAGACGCGCTGTTTTCCGCTCTATAAACATGTTTTGGTTCAGTGGAATATCCCCTGGAACGGCGCTGGTTGACGGCTGCGGTATCTTACTAGCATCCATTTGATGTTCATTCGAACCCGTTGTGGCGGTGTTTCTGTTTTTTTGTTCAGTCTTAATCCGGCTGTTGAAAAGCCGATAGTCCGCGGCAATGGCTCGTGACCTGGAGTAATCGGAATCTAAGCAACAGAGAGTAGCCTATTGTCGTTGAGTTTGAAGATAATGTAGTATCAATGGCGATACCACTATTGTTTTCATAGATTTCTTCTTTCGATCGGGTCGGAAAGTTTTTTCTGGTCGCGTTATACTCAATTTAGTTTGTTGATTTGAGTCTTTGCATACTGTGTCGCATAAACCGAATATAAATCCAGTGCGGTTGTGCCGCGAATTAATGAAGGCATTCCCGGGTCTGTTCTGTGCGTGTGCTGTGATTGTTCCGCTTCTTATGCTTAGTTCGTGCGACTCCAAGCGCGTAAGCTTGCTGAAGAAGCCACTTAAGATGGAAACTAAGACATTTGATCCGAATAGCGACCTTAGTAAAATTCCACTTGAGAAAGACGAAGGTGCTGTAACCATCTGGCAATTTGGTTGCAAGGCTGACTTTGATTTCGACATACTGGAGAAAACTTTTCTCTCTAACAACGATTACATCGTCAGTTTGCGGATAAACCGTTGTCGAGTTACGCTAACGGCTCCGGTGACTGTTTACCTGCCGAAGGATGCGTCCCGAGCGCTAGTAGCGCATGAAATGGGTCACGTCGACATTTGCAAAAGGGTGTACGACAGGGTCGATAATGACGCGCTGGCTTTAGCAGAAGGATGTGTAGGAAAAACATATCAGGCTTCCGGATCAACGGTCGAAAAGGCCTGTCAGAAGGCAATTGAGGATGCCAGTCGGTCTATTTATGACGGGTATCACCAGAAAGCGTCACTTGCGGTCAATGAGGTATCCGAGCTCTACGACGAGCTGGATCGAAAAGAGCCGGGCTCGGTCAAAAGTTTGGTCGACAAGGCATTCGCCCGCCACGTGCGACAGGGCATTGAATAGCGCAATTCTATAAAGTGTCAGAAAAACTGTCTGAAAATCTGACATTTGTCTCTGGCAAAATTCCTCTCGAGTGCGCCCGGTTAAGAAGCAACCGACAAAAGTTTGCTAGTCGCGACCGACTGGCTTGAGTGGCGGAGTTTTGAAATGTCAGAAAAACTGTCTGAAAATCTGACAACCTAAATCCAAGTCCGATTACTTTTTGAATCGAGCGCTCAACGCCCTGCCGTCGTTTTCAAACTTTTTCGCTTGGTCCGGGTGGTTGTTCGCATTTAAAACTTCCGCGAACCACAACAAGGCAATCGCATATCGTTTGTCGTCCTCGGCCTTCTTCTTGGTCTCAGATTCAAATTTGGCTTTGCAGTCGGCCAGGTAGCCATCTGGATCTCGGACAATTGCATTGGCAAGTAGAGGGAAGAAGCCCAACGCCCAGCGTGAGATTGGTCCTCTCGCTTTGGGTTCTTTTACATCGCCAACGATTCGAGTTGGCGAGCCGTCGGATGCCGCAGCGGGCTCATCCTTGGAAAATTTGAGGGTTTTGGCGCTCTCATATCGTTTCTCTTGTTCAGTTACACTGGCGCCAAGTCTGGCGATTTCTGCTCCAAGCGCAGTTGCATCGGTCGAGCCGACTCTCGCGTCTAAGCCTTGATATGCCTGGATGAATGGCGCTACACCGACACCCTTATCCTCAAGGTTTTGAATTCGGGCCAGAAGAGCGGTACGTTCGTTTAAAAGAGCTCCGGCACTAGGTTCGATATCTTTAGTCGAAAGTTTCGAAACGCCTGCACTCATCTGCAGAGTCGCGAAAGCCGCCGCAAGCTGTTTCTGGATTGTTTGAATGTTGTTTAAGGAAATGATTACTTGTTTGTATTTCCCTTTGTCTGATGGGTCATAGAATGTCACTTTTACACGCTTCGCAGCACCGGTTGCGCCGTTGAAATCCAGTGCTGTGGAGGCGATGCGGAAAGCTTCGAACTTATACTCTTCCTCGCTCAGTGGTGGCATTTTGCATGACACTTCTATCTCTTCGCCCCGGTCGACAGTTTGGAAATCGCGTCGGGCTGCAGCAGACAGCATCATGCGACTTTCGATAGCAGTCGCTGTGTCCTGGACCTTTCCAGACTTAAGTTCGATTGACGACAATAGTTCTTCCTGGCTCATCTGTCCGGCATCAAAGGCTTTCACGTCGCCTGTTCTTATCGTCGCCGTTTTATATTCGTTAGCCGCTCTGGAATTGTAAAAGTAGACGACGACGTTCGTGATACCACTTCCCGGTGTTTCGAAGATTGTCTTACCGAGCAGCAAGGCGTCGATTTTTGAATCTTTATCATCGGCACGCTCGTTGCGAAACGTCGAGATCAATGCCTGTTCGCCCTGCACTTTCACTTTTATTTGCGTACCAGGAGCGAGAATTTTAGCTTTGTAGATCGCCGTCGTGAGTGTTTCGGGGCTGACTGCCGCGGAAGCGGGTAACTGCAGTACTAACAACGAGATGGCTGCCGCCGCACCGAGGAAATTCGCTCTACTCGTCCGATTAAACACTTGCCAACCCTCCGGAATCTACCATTTGCCAACTCACTATACCCCAGTTGCGAGTCGTATATCATAGTGCTGGAAACGAGAGGTGCGGGGTCATTGAACAGATCAGCTCAGCTCCAAATTTGCGATGTTTTTGGGCAATTTCTACTTTGTATAACAGTCTGTTATGTGCCAAAAATCCGGCATTATTATCTGCGATCAACTCAAACGGGTTAAAAATATGGTTCGTCACGCATGAGATGGATTGTTGAACAGTCTGGCCGATTTCAAAGCTGCTTGATTAGGGGGAGTTTGTCGGCAGATGTTTTGCTGCTAGCAATTCTGTTGTCGATTGCGGTTCTGTCTGGATGCACTTCGGAACCTGTCACGATCACCAAAAAACCGCTCACAATCAAGAAAATCTTTCTTGAGGATGTTTCCGACAAACGCAAAATTCCGCTTAATCCTTCCGAAGACGCTGCAACCATCTGGACTTTTGGCTGTAAAACTGATTTGAATTTCGACATTGTTGAAAATACCGAACTCGGCAAAAACGATTTTCTCGTGACCATCAGAATCACAAAGGTTCATCTTACTCTCACGGCGCCGATTGAAGTTTGGATTTCCAAGAAAGCCTCCAGAAGTACGATGACTCACGAGATGGCTCATGTGAGTATTTGCAAAAGGTTCTACCAGGCGGTCGATAGCGAAGCGGTTTTAGCTGCCAGGTCAGTAATCGGCAAGGACTATCAGGCGTCCGGCAAATCGGTCGAGGATGCCGTTAGGTTGTCTATTGAGCGCGCGAGTCGCGATATCCACGAACGCTACAATTCGGCAGCGACGGATGTCATTGGTCATGTGTCAACCTGCTTCGATGAGCTGGAAGGAAGAGATCATGAGAATGCCAGGAAAAGTGGATCACCTAAAGTTATTGAGTACACCGATGATCAGATCGAATCGCATTTGCAAGAAGCGTTTGGGAAGTATCAAACTCAACTAGGCACCAAACAAAAATAAGTCATGGCGCGACAGCGAAGGAGCCCAATGCGTTCTGGCGCGTTTGTCTGGTCTTGATACTAAATGTGGTGTGGATTTTTTGAAAACTGTATCAGGCTTCGGCAAAATTCTTTTCTGTCCATCCCTGTGAAATTTGACGACGACGGCCTGCTCTAATCAACCACCTAACTAATGTACAATCGCAGAATGAGTTGCAGAGGATACGTTCGAATTTGAAACCGTTTTGGCGCTCGACGACTCCAGTCATTTATGGCATAACGATAATGCTTGCCGCATGTCTGATGTTCTTGATCGAACCGTTTGTTGCGAAGCTCCTTCTGCCATCCTTGGGAGGCGGACCAAATGTTTGGAACACATGCGTTTTATTTTTCCAAACATTGTTGCTTTCCGGATATGTCTATGCACACTTAATTTCGACACGGCTGAAGCCAACTCTTCAATTCGTTATCCATTTGTTCGTGCTCTGGTTGCCCGTTGTTCTTTTGCCGGTTAAAAACCAGCTCAATGTTGCACCTTCGGAAGTGCATCCATTGCTCTGGCTTTTCCTCACGCTTTCTGCCATGGTGGGCGCCTTATTTTTTGCCATTTCCACGACTGCGCCGTTGTTGCAGAAATGGTATGCCGGTTGTGATGCGGCTGGAGCCTCGGACCCTTATTTCCTTTATGCTGCTAGCAATGTCGGCGGCGTGCTTGGGCTGGTCGCTTATCCGCTCGTTGTAGAACCGAACCTTAGTCTCGGAGAACAATCGCACACTTTATCAATTGCATATTTTGTGTTTGCTGTTTTAGTCACTATATGTGGTGTCTACCTCTGGTTGGAACGTGGGCGCCCCAGCACGGTTTCGCTAACGCCTGACGTCACCGCGCGCGGATTGTCAGTTCGTGAAGACCAACGGAGGGAGAACTCGGAAGACCTCCGGTATTTTGAGATTGAAACAGAACGTGTCACTTCTGACTTGGCCCCAGGTGAAACAGAACTTGTCGTTTCTGAACCTGGTCGTAGCGGTAGTAGTGAGACCGAATATGTCGTTTCCAAACCTGCTCCAGAGAGTAATGAAACTGATTCCACTGTGCCGGAAATCGGACGCGGTGGTGATCTTCAGGTTGAACCCGCTGCTCCGATTGTTGCGCAAAAATCCTTTCGAGGGGGAGCTCTCCCATCAAACCAGCCGGCACCGAATGCGGTGACAATTCTGCGCTGGCTTGTGCTCACTATAATTCCATCTAGCTTGGTCCTCGGGCTAACAAGTTATGTCACATCTGAACTGTCGTCCATTCCTTTGTTTTGGGCTGTTCCGCTGTTGATTTATATGGTTTCGTTTATTGTTGCGTTCGGGCGCTTTCCCCGTCAGGTGCTGAATCTGTGTCAGTTCGTCGCGCCGTTATTCGTTTTCGGATCCGTAATGCTTATGACTTCGCCTACCTTCGCAAAAGCACTTTACGGTCCGATTGGAAACGTGACAGCCGGGCTGTCAGTCCATCTACTTTCACTTTTTTTCGTTTGTACCGCTTGTCACGGCATCGTCGCGGCCCAACGTCCGGCGACAAAATATTTGACGGAGTTCTATTTGATTATCGCGATTGGCGGTGTTTTAGGTAGTGCCTTCAACACTCTCGCGGCGCCCCTCCTATGCAAAGCCGCGGAAGAATATCCAGCGGTTTTGATTGCTGCTGGGATAATGCTGGTGAAATTTCCTGCCCTGAATAAATGGCGCGGTTGGTTGGGTGCGAAACTCGATGAGATGCCGGTTTGGGTCAAAGAGTTGCTGCCATATCTAGTGCCTGGATGTGTTTTAGTTTTAACTTCGATTACCTGGATCGGTCAAAAGGCTCTCTTTCATACCGAGCAAGCCTTGGTGTATGGCGGTTCTCGTTTGATTGCAGAATCTGCTGTGGAAGTAGGTTTGCGGTTTGTCATTCCATTTGTTTTTTGTTTATTGATAGCAAGAAACATAGGACAGTTTCGCGCAGGATTAGCAGTGATAGCTTGCTTTATATTGTGGAGCTATAGTTGTGGAGATCCTCTGGTGGTCTACAGAATGCGAAACTTCTTTGGTAATCTTTCGGTCAAGATCAACCCGAAAGCCGAGAGTTGCGAACTATGGAACGGCATGTGTCTGCATGGTTCGGACAGCCTCGATCCTTCGATGCGTGGTGAGCAAGCGCCGACTGCTGGTACGTTCGGAGAAATCATGAAGATGTTGTTTCCTCCAGATTCTACTGAAAAACCAGTCGTTGGAAATGCTAAGAATTCTCAGCCAAAGACTTCTCTCAAGCCAATGGCATTTATTGGTTTGGGGTGCGGCATGATGGTCAGGCTGGCGAAACCTGGTCAGAAAGTCGATTTCTACGAGATCAATCCACAAGTTATTGAGCTGGCAAGTAATCCATTTTACTTTTCATATCTCTATCGCGCGAAGCATAGTGATGTTAAAGTTCGATTGATCTGCGGTGACGGTCGAATGGAGATGCAGAAAGCACCTTACGGTTACTATCAACTGATTTTCTCCGAGGCTTATAGTGGCTCATCAATTCCATCGCACCTGATTACCAAGGAGGCTATCGCGATGTATCTCGATAAGCTCACCGCCGATGGTGTCATTGTGTTTAACATCGGGCATCAATATTATGATATGTGGCCAGTGTTTCAGAAAGCCGCATCGGCATTGAATGTAGACGCGTTTGAACTGAGAGGCTACTACGACGATGTGAATGAATTCGACTGGATGGTGCTGACAAGAAATCCAAAAGTTATTGAGTTGCTCAAAAAGGATGGATACAAGCGACCTCCGTTGAGTCCAAACTTCAGGTTGTGGACGGACGATTACTGTAGCCCGGTGAAACTATTAATTCCGAACGTTTCCTAGCACAACGTTTGCCAGGCGTCTGTGCATGACGACAGTTTATGCTGCGCCGGGATTAAACTAACGAGACGGCTACTCATCGACTTCATGGTCACAGAGAGCTTCTTGTTCAGCAGAATCAATTTGTTGTGTTGTGAAGGAGTTTAGTTTGTCTAGAATTTCTGAGGTTTACTTCTCTTGAACATAGCCCTTTTCATAATCTGAGCTGGAATCCTTGGTTAACACAAGCATTCTGCGAAATCGTATGTCGGAAACGGTACCGTTGGTTTGATAAGTCCATCTCGGTCCAGAACCTGTAGCATCATACTTTTCGTAGGCAGCAAGATTCGTTCGGTCAACTGTGCCTGGGGCTGATTGATAAAAGTCAGTCCGGCCCATTACTTTCGGCGGAGCACCCCGGTTCTGAACAGGAGGACCGCCGCCCATAGGTTTCGGGTGAGGCTGGCAACTTGCGCCCATGCACGGAGTGGCGCCTTTCCCGACTACGGTGTTCACTTCAATCGAGGCAGTTCCACTAGTGAGATTGGCTGCCAGATTGATTTGAGAAGGTTTATGAGCTACATATGGATCGTTGTCCAGAGGCTCGCCCGCGTGTATGCCACCGCTGGTGATACCAGGCTTGCGGCAGTACAATCGCACATACATGTCATAGCCGTCGGCATTGAACTCCACGTTGCCGTCCGAGATTGCGCTGATCGGTGGTCCTATGGAGATACCTCTGATCGCAAAAACATCGGCGCTATGCGCGTTGTCCAGAACGCCAAAGGATTCCATGTAAGCCTGCTCGTCAGCCACAACATAGAACGGAATTGGCTTCTGCTCTTTGCTTTCATAGCTGACAACGCCATCGGGATCGAAGCGATAAATGTGGCAAATTCCTCGAGGAATGCCGCCGACGGCAGGGACATATGATGTCAGCGGAATTGCAGGCCATGTCAGTGGCGGTCCGCCCCAGACCACTGGTGGGCCTTGTGCGGTGAACGTCGTATTGTGCATCCCGACGAGTGATGTTACATTCGCCTTGGTTCCGGCGCGTCTAATCCAGTCATAGACAGCAATTTTGCATCCGGTGGAAGCTTTGTGAATTGGATCAGATGCCACTGGCCAACCGGCGGTGTCCGTGTTGATACTGCTCGCAGCGTCTATCGGATAGTCGCCATTACTGGCTTTGTTGTAGTCGACGATGCACGAAGGAGAGTTCAGCTGCGCACTGGAATAGAGTTCACCCGGGTTTGAAATCTGTTGCGGACCAGTCGGCATACCATCCGGAAAGCTGATTTGAAGTGCTCCTGGTGCCGGTAACGGGTCATGGACGCTGGCGGGGATGGCGCATGCCCCAGCTCGGATTGTGTAAGTTTTTCCGGTGCCCTCTTCGCTGACGTTCTGATTGGCCTCCGCCTTGATCACACAGTTATGGGAGTACGGCAGCGACGGTAAAGAGGCCCTCCATAACTTCGGATCGACTAAACGGACTGACGAGCCGATGCCGGCGAAAACGAAATCATTTCCGAGAAATGGAATATTGACGTATGACTTATAGCAAGTATTCGTGCCATCTGACACTGTGTTAGTGGTATCGAGAGTGGTGTCAGTCCCTGCCGGTCTGGGCACCGTTATGGTGGTGATGTTGCCGCCTTCCAGAGCGCCGAGACTGAGCTGCAGTGAGCCTGGAACATAACTCGAGGCGCCTGTCATACGCACAGAGTTTTGATTGTAGGCGGTTTCTGCTGAGATGTAAGGAGTGACAGTGGCACCGGTTTTGTCTTGTCCAGATCCGCCTGGCAGAATTGCCGCATTAAGTGCGGTGATGAGCGCGTCCCCGCGTGTTTTGGCTGCCGCCAAATCGACTAATGCCAGCTCCTTCCACTCGGGGACGCCTACAGCATCGCCGATAATGAGATCTAGACGGGCTGTACCAATAAGAGTATTCAGGGAGTGGACCGGTACAGGGAAAGTGTCAGTCGCTGATGGTGTGGTATCGACTACCGGCGCTGAATCAGATAGTCCAATGAATCCGAACTCCGGTGTGTCGATGACTATATTGCTGATGTCACGCGCTGCGGCGAGCGCCGCTGCCTCGATCGCTGTTTTCTGTTCTGAGTTACTACCTAATAGTCGAACATAACCAAGAGCAAAGAACAGAATCACCATCATCAGGATACAGAACGCTCCAATCAGGGCGAGCATGTTTCCTCGGTGGTTTCGTCGGGATCCCTGGGTGCGAACGATGCGTCTAGCGAACACTTCTCGTTACTCCGGTGAGGATTGTAGTTCAATAGTAGGCTAATCTCATATTAGTTGTTCTGTTTAGAACTAGTCAACGTCACTAACATCGGTCGACGGCTCGGCAGCTAGTTCCTGGATTTCTTTCCCAGATCCTTTTTGACCAGAGACCGCAGTGAAACGGGCGGCATTGACTCGACTTCTTTCTGGCTGTTGGCGACGCGATAGGAGCTTGGTATTTCGAAAAGAGCGGAATCGTTTGGTCGATCCATCGCCCAGCTTGTTGTCAGTATTGCGACTTCCGCTCCATTCGGTTTGACTAGGCTGATCTTCAGAGGAACGCCGCTTAATTTGTCGATTCCGTATATCTGAGCCAGTAGCTGCAAAGACTTCTCTGTCACTGGAATCTGAGATGTTGTCCAGATCTTAACCTTGATAGGCACGAAATTTAGTTTTTTGAACGTTTCTAATGAGGCATCCGGCTTGGCTTCGTAGACGTTTACCGACAAGTTTGCGACATTAGTTTGAGGAGTGTTTGTGTTTGGAAAGGAATTTTTGGTCTGCGGCTCGTTTTTGGTTGCAATCTTCCGTTGAACCGAGCTATTCGGTAGAGAATCTGATTGCGTAACAGTCTGATGATCGGTTTGCGAAACGCTTTTGGTTTGAGAAACGTCTTTGGTTCTGCTGGCAAGCTCCAGTTTTTGAATTTTGAGATTTTCAATTTCATTCAACCAACTCGAATATTTGACGTCTGGAGCGGCTCGATAGCAAGCGCGTGCTTCATTATTCAGCAGGCTAATTTGCCAAGCCGGTGCGGTCGCAATTAGTGTTAAATGGTCTTGGGCAAACTTAATACCACTTTCGCTGATGCACAAGGTGCAAGTCGAACCGGAATCATTCAATACTTGGGAAATTACCCAGAGGTTCCGAATTTGTTTGTCGCGCTTAATTTCGCCAGTTTCGATCCGCTTTGCCAGGGCTGGTTTGCACTCTGTCAGTGCAAATGTCAGGCAGACCGACAGACCAATTGAAATGACTCTCGAATGATTCATCAGCGCTCCGCCACAATGATCCTGTCAGATCATTGTACCGTGATGGCGATCAAACCAATCCAGACTAACCGTTTTCCCAGGTGGTTTGCCCGCCTGCATCCATTAGTTTTAAACCTAGATCCGTCAGGCGCTTTCTAATCAAATCTGAAGTGCTGTAGTCCTTGTTCGCCTTGGCGTTGTTTCTTAGTTCCAAAACTAAATCAATGATTTGTGCCGAAGTTGAGTCGTCGACTTGCTTTCGAGTATCGCAGAGAGTCAAGCCGAGTAGACGAGCAAATTGTACTAGAACTGTTGCATAACCCTTACGCCGTTCTTCATCCGTTTCGACAAAAATTTTGTCTGCCAGGAGAAATAATTGAGACGTGGCAATGGCAGTGTTAAAGTCATTATCCATCGCTTCCGTGAATGTCTTTCTGAACTGCTGTGTGAACTGATCGTTGACTGGGTCTGATGACTCAGCGTTCGCTCTGGTAATTTGCTGTGAAGTCTGTTTCAGAGTGGCATCACCAGTGGTGCTGCTTGGGGCTGAGCCGTTGCGCTTCGAATCAACTGGAAGTGAGTAAGATGCTGCACGCAAAAGGCGTCCCAGTGCGGTCTTCGCCGCAGTGAGACTCTCCAGGGAAAACTCGATTGGATGGCGGTAGTGCGTTTGCAATGCAAAAATTCGAATAGTGTCAGGTGAAAATTTCCCAAGCAGATCTTGAATGGTTGTGAAATTGCCTTCCGATTTAGACATCTTCTCGGCATTTACTTGAACGAAACTATTATGCAACCAATACTTTGCCATTGGCTTGCCATGCAGAGCTTCGGATTGCGCGATTTCGTTTTCGTGATGTGGGAAAACCAGATCTTCTCCGCCGGCATGGATGTCGATAGTCTCGCCAAGCACGTGTTTTGTCATGGTTGAGCATTCTAGGTGCCAACCTGGTCGACCAGCGCCCCAGGGGCTAGACCAGCCCAATTCGCCGGGTTTGGAACTTTTCCAAAGGGCAAAATCTACCTGGTTCTTTTTTCGCTCAGCTAGATCATCTTGCGAACGGACTTGGTCGCGTGCGCCTACTAGTAGATCCTCGAGTGTTTTCTTTCCGAGTTTGCCATACTCTTTAAAGGAGGCTACGTCGAAATAAACATCGCCATGACTCTCGTAAGCATGACCCTTTTCGATTAGTTCTTTTGTAAACTGAATCATTAGTTCGATAAACTCAGTCGCCTTTGGTTCGAAATCAGGTGGTTGAATATTGAGGCAGTGCATGTCATGCCAGAATGTGTAGGTGTACTCTCGTGCAACTTGTTCCGGGCTTATGCCAAGCGCCTTAGCGCGATTTATGATTTTGTCGTCGACGTCGGTTATGTTGCGTACATAAGTGACGTCATATCCTGAAAAGCGCAAATAACGCTGGATAACGTCGTAGACCAGTGTCATACGAGCGTGACCGAGGTGGCTCATGTCGTAAACGGTCGGTCCGCAGGCGTACATCAGGACGCGATTACCGTTGATCGGAACGAAGAGTTCTTTTTTGCCTGTCAGTGTGTTGTGAACGTGAATGGAAGTCATGGGTGTCACTAGATATGGTGCGATGTGTGGAACTGCATATGGTGCGGAGTTCTCACCTTGGTGTGTGTCCGCTTTGGCGTTGTGCGTTTTGAGCGCGCTGCCTGCCTATGTTTTATTACATCTACACATGACCGTGTCCACCATTTTTCAAAGCGGCTTCTAAGCGGGCCTGCACCTTGATTGGTCCCAGTACTGAAATCATGGAACCCAGATCGGGACCTTGAGTACTTCCGGACAGTGCAGCTCTCAACGGCCAGTATAGGTTCTTGCCCTTGATGCCCAGTTCTTTTCCGAGGTCATCGACAATTTGTTTGATACCTTTGGGGTCGGCGAAAGGCATCTTCGAGAGACTTGCTAACGTTTCGTCAAGAACCTTTTTTGCGTCGTCGGTGGAGAGCACTGCTGTTCTGGTTTCGTCTGAAACGTCGATGGTTTTTCCAAAGAAGAAACGACCGGCATCTTTGATTTCGGAAAGCTTGGTCAGTCCGCCTCGGACGACGTCTACGAGCTTTTCCAGCTCCTCATTTGAAAACTCGGAGAGGTCGTAATCGGAGAGGAACGTGCGAGCGCGCTCTGTCACCGTAGATAGTGGCAGTCTGCGGAGGTACTCCGAGTTATACCAGTTCAATTTGTCCATGTCGAAACGCGCATGAGTTTTGCTGACACGCTTGATATCGAACATCTGAGCGGCTTCGTCGAGTGTGAATATCTCCAGCTTCTCGTCGGGCGGAGTCCAGCTCGTTTTGATCAGATAGTTGACGATTGCTTCCGGCATGTAGCCTAGTGACTTGTAGTAGTCGATGTGGACTAGCTCGCCGTGTTCGCGTTTAGATAATTTTCTATCGTTGGAGTCGAAAATCAAACCGGTGTGACCAAAATGAGGAGGCTTGCAATTGAGCGCTTCGAAGATAAGCAGCTGTTTTGCAGTGTTGTGGATGTGGTCTTCTCCGCGGATAACGTTGGTCATCTGCATGTCGATGTCGTCGACAACGACTGCGAAGTTGTATGTGGCGACTCCATTGGATTTGATGATCACCATATCGCCGCCGAGATCGGCGCTGTTAACGGTGATTGGTCCTTTGATTTCGTCATCCCAGTGAATGTCTTGAGGTTCTTCTATGCGAAAACGAAACGAGGGCAGTCGTCCTTCCGCTTCATACTTCTCGCGTTGTTCGACCGTTAATTCGCGACCGCGATTGTCGTAACGTGATGGTTTGTTTTGCAGACGTTGTTCTTCTTTCAGCGCGGCAAGCTCATCTTGTGAGGCATAGCAGAGATATGCAAATCCGTTTTGTAAAAGCTTGTCTGCAATTCGTTCGTAGTGATCTATTTTTTCAGTTTGTCGATAAGGTGGATATGGACCGCCAATGTCGCAACCCTCATCCCAACTCAAGCCGAGCCACTTCAAACCATCGATGATGTCTTTAGTGTACTTCTCGTCGGAGCGCTCGTTGTCGGTGTCTTCCAGTCGAAAAACAAATTTGCCGTTGTGGCGTTTGGCGTAGAGATAGTTGTAGAGAGCCGTCCTGGCTGTGCCAAGATGCAGGGCTCCCGTAGGTGACGGTGCAATTCTTACTCTGATTTCCGTGGACACGATTGACCCATCAATTGCAGTAAACATTGCAGTGCAGAGGAACTGCTGCGATCTGCTGTCAGTGAACGGGAACCACCCCGCTGCGCTGAGCCTCAAGCCTTTGAGGTTTTGGAATTCTAACAGAAAGGCAAAATGCTTGCCCTTTTAACAAAGTCAAGTGTTAAGCGCGCTCAAGGATTTACCTGACTCTAGAGTGTCAGATTTTCGGTATGTTTTTCTGACACTTTGGGGCGGCGTCAATCAAGTGGTTTGCTAGTCGAAACGTTCATGGCCAGAAGCGTTAGAACCGGATCGAGCGCATGTAAATTGGTGCCGCCCATGCTGATTGAAGCGATCTGTGCAGCGCTTTTCAACGGAGTGGCGATCATGTTAAGACGCCGCCCTGATTCGACCTGGGTTCTCAAACGAGGACCCCGGCGGTGACCGGCTTTGCGGTAATTATTGCAGTACAAAAACATCCACCATGGCGACGCCCGATGAGACCATGTTAAGTTGCTTAGCCGCACCTTTGGAAAGGTCGATTACGCGATTATCAACGTATGGTCCGCGATCGTTCACTTTAACAACGCATGACTTTCCAGTGCTGCGGTTGGTGACTAAAAGTTTGGTGCCAAACGGTAAGGTTCTATGAGCGGCCGTCATGCCTTCTTGATCGTATCGCTCGCCGTTACTGGTTTTCCGTCCATGAAAGTTAGGACCGTACCAGGAGGCGCGTCCGGAGAAGCTGTCGTCCCCTTGAATATTAGCCAGTCTTCCGGCAGCAGCTGCATCAGCAAAATTGTTTATCGAATCAGGAAGTTTGGTGGTGCCCGATGCCAGTCTCAGTGCATTGATAATTTGCAGACTCGCCTTAACTGCGAGCTTACCCTGCTCTTCGCTGTCCGGGTTGGTAACCGGTAATGAGAATTTGAGAACTGTTTTTCCGTTGCGTTTGATTGCAGCTTGGTTTCCATCGCGAGCTGGAAGTAATGATTCGATCGAATCTTTTTCTTCGTCGAGAATTTCTTCCAGTTTGTCCGCCAGGGACTCCGCTCTGTCTTCTGCGCTGTCGCCATCGACTTCGCCACGATAGCTGATTACTTCTTCGCCGTTTATGGTGACAGAAGCGCACTCTTCACCATTCTCTTCAAAGGTGGAAGTCACGACTTCAGCGGCTAGTCCAGAATCTGCTGCGTTGGCTGGTAGTGCGTTGAATGCACTTATTAAACCGATTGCAACCAGAGTGCTGGTCAGGTAGTTTTTTCCGTTTTTCACGCTTATCTCCAGATCTGTGCCGATAGACGATTCCCGCGAACACTTCAGATGCGTTTTAAACGTCGCTGAAGCTCCTTCTAAGTGCGAGATGTCTGGTAGGCTACCCCTCTTGTATCTTCCGGGTCTGTAAAAGGCGATAACTGGCTACTGCGATTGGGTGTTTGAAATTCGCAGCGCCGTTTTCGGAGCACGCGTCAAGTTACCAGAACCGAACGTAACGAGTCAAAACCGCTTGGCAGCATCGGGTTTTTAGGCGAGTGGTTGAGTCTTTGGCTTAGTGTGCCAATTTTAAGCTGATCGGGCTTGACGCCGCGGCGATTTGGGTCTGTGATGTCGAGTGGCTATGTGCAAGCAAGCTGGCCTTAAGTTAGGCTTTGTTAACGCGCTCTCACTTTTGGTGGCGCGGGTGGTTGTCAGGCGGTGTCGGTAAAAAAGTGTGAAATCCACATTAACCTTGCGCTAATATATTATCGGTCGATAATATATGTTGACTATATCCGCTCGAAACGCTTAGTGGGTAAGGGTTTAGCTCTATCAGGAAATGCTTTGCAACCACCTCTGGTGCCGCAACTTAAGTTTGCATTTTATTGCGCAGATTGAAACGTTCTGAGACGTGCGATCGCGAAAAACCGGACTTGAGAATTTGATTTAGCTGAGATCAAGCTTCCATGAGTATTTCAACGCATGGTGAGAACTGCGCTCGGAGTTTTCCTGAAAGATCGGTTTTTGCATGATCAATCTTTGTTTGAAAACTGCGTTCTGCAATCATCGTGAGACGGGCTATTCATAAACGTCTTGGCTGTTGGCGGAGTAAGGTGGGACGACTGCGAAATGGAAAACGGTCAGAAAAACTGACAGTTTTTCTGACCGTTTAAGATATCAAAATGACGAGATTCGCTAATTCACGAACTCTCGAAGCAATTGCTCGTCCATATCAAAATTTGCATAGACCTGTTGAACGTCATCCTGGTTTTCCAAGGCATCGAGCAGTTTCAATAACTGTTTGGCAATGTCAGGATCTTGAACTGAAACTGTAGTCAGTGGATTCATGTTTGCTTCGGCTGAGACAACCTTGTGGCCGCTCTTTTCGACAGCCGTTTTTACAACTTCCAATTTATCCGAACTACAGATTACAAAGGCAACCTCGGGATCGTCGGTAAGAATATCTTCTGCTCCGGCATCACTAGCTGCTGAGAGCAGAGCGTCTTCATCGAATTTGTCTTTGTTGACCTGGATTTCACCGCGTTCTTTGAACATCCAGTTAACGCAGCCGCTGTCGCCCAGGTTGCCGCCATACTTGGAAAAATAACTTCTAATATCGCCAGCCGTCCGGTTTCTATTATCAGTTGCGCATTTTACAAGGATTGCCACACCGCCTGGACCATATCCTTCGTAGGTCAGCTCCTCGACATTGTCTGCCGCGCCAGCACCGGAGCCCTTCTCAATCGCCCGTTCAATGTTTTCGTTTGGTACCCCTTCCGCTTTGGCTCTGTCGATCGCCTGCCGGAGCCGAAAGTTTCCGTCTCGATCCGGTCCACCTTGTTTGGTGGCTACGATGATTTCGCGCGACATCCGCGCATAGACGGCACCTCGCTTAGCATCTACGACTGCTTTCTGGCGTTTGATGGTTGCCCATTTCGAATGACCTGACACTTCTCTCTCCCAAACTTCCAATCTATATTAGTAGGTAGGACTTATCTGAAATTGTATTGTTGACCTGCCTAAAAATCACCGTTGACGACAGAAAAAATCCGAGCGATGTTGTTTTCGAATTTCACGATTCAATCCTTATATATAGGATTATCAAAACGACAGTGTCTCACGAGCAGAACTATTCTGAACAAACTCTATTGCAGACTTTGAAGCCAGTTTACATCAGGGAAGCGAGCTGAAAGGCAACGCTCAGGTTGGCATGTCAGGGGTTACGAAGGCTGTCAGGAGTTTTGAAAATCGGTGTTTGAAGCGCTAATATGTGGCGTTAAGGGCGGTTCGGTTAAGACAATTATTTAGTATTCTCGCCGGAACTAAGTTTGACCGGACGTGCCTTTATTGTTTGGGCACCGACGAGACAAGACTGATTCAACTGGAGAACGTTATGAAATCGAAGCTTCTATTTGGCTTGATGGCTGGAACGCTGACAATTCTTCCGATCGTAATTGCAGAACCCTGCTCAGCTCAGTTCTTTAGTGATGACAGTCGGCCTCGTTTGATTGCTCAGAAAAAGCGAGTCTTGAAAGTTAGAATCGAACACGATGTCGTTCAAGCTGACGACCTGATGCTTAAGGGCAAATACGGTGATGCCGAGAGCATGTACAAGCAAGCGTTGCAGCGAAACCAAAAGAGCGTGCCAGCTACGGTAGGCTATGGAATGGCACTGGCCAAGCAGTTCAAACTTGATGGTGCCAAACAGCAATTTGAAAAAGCTTTGCAGATGGATCCAAGAAACGCCATGGCTCATGCGGGTCTTGCTATGGTGATGTACAACAGTTTGCAGTCATCCAGTCAAACGGTTCGCGCCAATCAAGACGCTATTCTTCGTAACGCAGAAGCTGAATGCAAACAAGGTTTGGCTATTGATCCAGGTATGCCCGAGGCTCACTATACCTTGGGTAACGTATATCGCAGTCAAGGAAAAGTGGACGAAGCGCTCGCTGAATATCGTGAAGCGTCGAAGTTGGATCCAGAGTACTCAGAAGCGTTTGCGGGCATAGGTCTTGTGAACATGAATAAAGGGCAATGGGCTGATGCGGTCACTGCCTTCAAACAAGCGATCGCATTATCATCGGGCAACTCAACTGCTCACTATGGCTTGGGTCGGACCTATTACAAACAAGGTCTCTATGACGAAGCGTTGAAAGAACTAAACACTTCTCTCTATCAGCATCGTGAAAGCGCTCCGGTAAGATTGACTCGTGGTGAGGTCTACGCTGCACAAGGCAACACCGTTGCTGCAGTCAGCGAGTTCCAAGAAGCGATTAGAATTAAACCGGAAACCCCGGAAGCGTATATTAATATCGCCGACATCCGCGAAAACAGAGGCGATCTCGAAGACGCTATTGCTCAATTGAGATCCGGAACAGAATTGATGCCGGACAATTCCGTTTTGCGCGGACGAATTGCAGACATCAGTTTGAAGCTCGAGAAGCTCGATCAAGCAATCAAGGAATATCAAAAAGTTCTTGAAGTTGATCCAGGTAATGGACCAGCAGCACAAGGTTTGACTCGTGCCTATTACCTAAAAGCCAGTAAGGAAGCCAACAATTCGTTCTTCGTTTCCAACGAATTCGAATCTGCCAAAGCATCGATCGAACAGGCAGTAAAAATGAATCCGAACAATATGGAACTGCGTCTTGCCCAGATGAAGTTGCGGATCATGATGGGCGATCCGGTTGATCTATCGCAAGTCGCCGCACCGACGAACGACGGAGAACGGCTTGCCTACGCAGAAGCATTGCTTGCGCAGAACAAATTCACCGAAGCGGATCAACAACTCAACACTGTTATCACAAATGCTAAAGATGCGAAGGAAACGTTTGCCGTCGCTGACCTCGCGCTGATGATCAAAGACTTGAAAGCGGCAGAATCAGCGTACAAAAAGGCAGGTACGTATGCCGGAAACGAGAAACGTTCCGCTCGTGGTCTCAATCTTGTAGCTAAAGCTCAAGAAGGTGCGCGTCAAGATCTGACACTAGCTGATGACCTCGCCAGGAAAAAGCAAACCCAATCTGCAATCGACAAGTATCATGCTGCGATTTACGAAAATCCTCGAACCGCAAATGCTCGGCTTGGCGTTGGCAACGCGCTTCAACAATTGAAGCCGGTTGGGAGTAAAGATTTGAAAGAAGCAGTTGTACAGTACAAAGCGTATCTGGCTCTGTCACCAGATCTTCCTCCTAAAGAAAAAGAAAAAATGGAGAAGAAGATCGAGAAATTGCAGGAACGAGCCTTCAAACTCGAGCAAAAAGAAAAGGGAAAATAGTTCGGCGTTTCTGGCGTATCGAAATGTCAGAAAAAATGGCAGAAAATCTGACACAGCTACTGGTCTGAATGATTTCGTAGTTGTGTCAGAAAAACTTCCGCGAAATCTGACACTGATATATCCCGATCAGGTTTCGCCAATGTGTCAGAAAAACTGTTCGAAAATCTGACAAATTTCCACGACTCGATTCAGACCCCTATCCGAGCGAATTTCAATTTCCTCGAACGGCTTTAGCTGTTAGAATTGAGCGGGATCGAACGATTTCAATCTCACTGAAAGCGTGATGCGGCGATGAAGGAGCCTACGGAACTTAGCCGATTGGTAAGGTGGAAACAGCGAAAGGTAACCATATACGGGCTCGGCAGAAGCGGGCTCGCAGCTGCCCGATACCTGAAAGAACTCGGCGCAGAAGTATATGTTTCTGATAGCCAGCCTGAATCAAAGGTTAACGAGGCTACACTCAAGGAACTAAGGGACTTAGGTGTCAGATACGAATTCGGTGAGCACAGTCTTGAAGCTATTCGTTTCGCCGACATTTTTGTAGTAAGTCCTGGAATCTCGCCCTATTCAGATGTTATTCAGATGTCTCGAAAGACAGGCAAAGAGGTTATCTCGGACATCGAGCTTGCCTCGAGAATGGCTGAAGTTCCAATCATTGCTATCACCGGAACAAATGGAAAGTCAACAACTACAGCACTGATCAGTCATTTGTTGGAAGGTTGCGGTTTCCGCGCACCTGTATGTGGAAACATCGGAGTTCCCATTCTTTCGTTGCTCAATCAGAAGCTGGATTATTTAGTCGCTGAAGTGTCATCGTACCAACTTGAGTATTCGCCCACGTTTGCTCCATACATAAGCGTTTGGCTCAATCTCACGCCAGACCATATCGATTGGCACAAGGGTATCGACAATTACGTTGATGCTAAACGAAAAATGTTCAAAAACCAGCAAATGAATCAGTATGCGGTTATGAGCATGGACGACGTTGTAGTCGCAGCGACCGGAACTATGGCGGAAATCTTTCCATTCTCCACAGAACTGCCTTTTGATGAGTATATCCAGGGGGCATACGTTTCTGATGGTTTTATTTGCTGCAGGCGATCGATGATGGATCAAGTCGTGATGCCGGTTAGTGAATTGCCGATTAAAGGGCAGCACAATGTCGAAAACGTTCTTGCCGCACTGGGAGCCACAGTGCTAGCTGGCGGAGATATGGAGCGCATTAAGGCAGGTTTGAAGACGTTTCAAAACCTGGAGCATCGAATGGAATACGTCGGTACCATCGATGGTGTTGCTTTCTATAATGACTCTAAGGCGACAAATACAGTTTCGGCCATTAAAGCGCTTGAATCTTTCCCGGGAGAGCCAGTAGTACTGATTGCAGGAGGAAAGGACAAAGGTACTTCCCTTGCAGATTTTGTTCATGTTGTTAGAAAAACGGCTAGTGCTGTTATCCTCATAGGAGAAGCAACGCCTCGTTTTGAAAACGAGCTGAGACATGGAGGAGTGCAAAACATATATCCGGTTGCTTCGTTAGAGGCAGCAGTGAAATTGGGCGCTCAGCTCAAACAAGGACCAGTGCTACTTTCACCAGCCTGTGCCAGCTTCGATATGTTTAGAGACTATGAGGATAGAGGGCGTGTCTTCAAAGATATTGTCCGTGCTCGACTCAAAGAAGTCGCGCAAAAAACTTGAGTTCGATCCGTCTGAATTTGACGGGTCAGAAAGCACGGCTCCTAAAGAGCCGCATTTTCGCGGGCTGCCAAATAAAGCTTTAATTGGTATCACAGTTACGTTGTGTTTGTTCGGTTTGATGTGCGTGTTTAGCGCCTCTGCGCCAGAAGCCCTCAACTACACCCACGATGCCACTGCTTATCTACGAAAGCAAACGATCGCTTGCATGATCGGTATGTTTGCGATGTTCACCATTAGTCGGTATGACTATCGTCGGTTGCGAAAATGGTCATGGCCAGTGGCTATCGTCTCGTTGATTCTGCTATCCCTTACGTTAGTTCCTGGTCTATCCACCGAAGCATTTGGTGCGTCTCGATGGATCGAGATCGGACCGTTTCAATTTCAACCATCGGAAGCCGCTAAGGTAGGCTCGATACTGCTGCTAGCCTCCGGACTTTCGAAGCATTTCTGGTGGAAACGAGAGATGTTGCTTCGCATTGGATTAGTGATGGTGATGGCTGCAATCGTAGTCAAACAGCCGGATCTTGGAAGCACACTGATGATTTTATCGGGATTGGCCACGCTGCTTTATGTTAGCGGCACCAATCAAATGTTGCTGTTCATCGCCCTAATGGGCGGGGCTGCCCTGGTCTGGCACAAAATTCAGAGTACGCCGTATCAGATGGCGCGTATCGAAAGTTGGATTAATCCATATGACCATCCGCAAAAGGAGGGTTGGAACATCATCCAAGCCCAGCTGGCCATCGGCTCAGGCGGATTATTAGGTTTAGGTTATGGGCGGTCGTTGCAGAAGCTGCACTATCTTCCTGTTCAACATGCCGACTTCATTTTTGCAGTAATTGCAGAAGAGCTCGGTATGCTTGGATGTGTAACGTTGATGGGGTTGTTCATCATCTTTGGTTACTACGGCTTCAAAACGGCACTGGACGCTAGAACTTTGTTCGGTCGACTACTGGCCATCGGAATCACCAGCTCCATATGCGTTCAAGCTACGGTGAACATAATGGTGACCACGGGAATTCTCCCTGTAACTGGTATCACTTTGCCATTTATCAGCTACGGCGGAAGTTCGCTCGTCATCACGCTTTCCATGGTCGGTATTCTCTTGTCGATTTCGCGAGATCGTGATCAGCCGGAAGAAGAATCGTCGGAAGAAGAGTTGGCTTAGACTAATGGCTCATGGACATCGCATAGTTCTGTCGGGTGGTGGCACTGGCGGTCATGTTTATCCCGCGCTCTCTGTCTACGAGGTTCTCGAGAAGGATCCGTCCGTCGAGGCCATCCTTTATATAGGGGCGCGCGGACATATTGAAGAACGAATTACGCGCGAGCGAGGGCTCGACTTTGTTGGTCTTGATGTTTCTGGAATGCCGAGAAAGCGATCGCCTGCCGTTCTTAAGTGGCTTTTCCAGATGTTGAAAGCTGAATCACAGGCTGTGAAGGTTCTCAAAGACTTTCGACCGACGGTTGTTCTGGGAACTGGTGGATACGCCTCGGCGCCGGCTCTAGGAGCTGCTAAGAAATTAGGCGTTCCATACGCTATTCATGAACCTGACGCACACCCGGGTTTGGCGAATAAGGTGTTCGCTTCCGGCGCGAAGCTGGTTTCATTGGGAATGGAAGGGGCGCGCGGAATCAAATCTAAGGCTGGATTGACAGTCGTCAACGGCAATCCGATTCGACAAGGATTCGTAAATAAGATTGGTCGAGACGCAGCAGGTGCTGTTTTTGGATTGCGACCGAACCTTTCCACCGTGGTGGTGACCGGCGGATCGCAAGGCGCAAAGGCAATCAACGAGAGCCTCGCTGCAACTTTAGAAAGATTGCTCGAATTTGATCCACCTATTCAAATTGTTCACCAGGCTGGTGACAAAAACGTGCACGACTTGAAAGAATCGCTTGGTGAGGGAGTTTTATCGCATCCGCGATACTGTTTGCGAGCATATTTTGATGATATGTCTATTGTGTATGCGGCGTGCGATCTTGTTGTTTGTCGTGCAGGCGCAATGACGATTTCGGAACTTTCCGCTACCGGAACTCCAGCTGTATTCATACCGTTTCCGTACGCTGCACAAAACCACCAAATGCATAATGCGCGTTTTCTCGAAAGCAGAGGTGCGGCAATCGTTATTCCACAAGAAGATCTAACGCCGCAGAAACTAGGCGACATCATACTCTCCCTGCTTGGCGATAAAGAGAGGCTCAGCGCGATGAAGAGTGCGATGTCGTCGCTGGGCAAACCTCGAGCGTCTGTCGATTTAGCCGAACAGCTGAAACAGTTGAGCGGTGAGTATATTGCCAGAAAGTAGATTTTTGTTTTGTCAGAAAAACTGTCGGAAAATTTGACAATGCTGGTAAAAACAGCTGTTCACATGGAACGTCGCCGAACCGTTGCTATCTGAACTGTCAGAAAAAACGTCAGAAAATCTGACATTGAGGAACTCGGTTTCGGAATGTCAGAAAAACAACCAGAAAATCTGACATTGTTGTTGGCGAATCGACACGCTGTCTTTGGCAATAGTCACTTAGCAGGAACGTCAGAAAAACAACCAAAAAATCTGACAGTTCAACAAGAAAGCCCCATTTAAAGCGACTCAGGCTCTGGAGAAGTTCAGCGCGACAACGTTTATACGGTTGGTAGCGGATTCGTAATGATGGCGGCAGGTGTAATGACCTGATTGTCGTTGGCGCGTTCGTCAATCGGCATGATCACCGACTTTCGCTCGATATCAGCCACGATCGCTTCAATCTCTCTGACCATCTTAGTAGTCTCGTGATCTTCGCCCTGGTGACGTGAGACAACTTCTTGGAGTTGTTTAACTGCAGCTTTGAGAGAGTTGTTGTGGGGAAAGGACATTTTTCCTGCCCAGACGGTTAGTCGCGTGAAGAGAAATATGTGAAACCTAGATTCTGTAGGCGCTGTCTTGCACCTTTCCAAGGAGTTTAACATGGGATATGCAGTTGGCAAGTCGTAAATATATATGAGACTAACTTAATAGTGCCTCGCAGAGCAGTGTCGCCGCCCTGGTCAATATCTTAAGAAGATCTACCGCAAATATAGGTTGTCACAAATGTGATCACTGTGGAGCCGCTTGCTTCAGACTTTCGGGTTTCTAAGATTGTTTGAACTTCGGGATTCGGTCTAATTTGCGAAATTCGGCTTACCCTATATGTGGTGGCACACGGAGACTCAAATGCTCAAGCTTCTTTCCAAAATCTTCAAGGAGAAACCTCCTGTAATCGATGCGAAAGCAGAAGTTGGAATGACTCGTATGGCGAAGATGCGGAGAAAAACAACTGAGATGGCGTTGATGCTGGAAGCTGTCACTGATTACGATCAGGACGCTGAGCAAAACGATTTGAGAAAGGATATACTTTCCAAAGCTCGTGATATGGAAATCTCAACGAGTTATAAGGGGTACAGTTCCAGCGCCAGAGAGATGGAAGAACGCAAGATCGGTCCAGTCGTTAAGGATTGGCATGAGCGCATCAATCATCTGTCCGGAGTTTAGGTGAAACCCCTGTGTTAAGCGGGCCGAGACGGCTCCCAAGGCATAAGGACTGACTCTTGGACGTAATGTTTGTTCTACTGGTCGCAACCATGGTGATTCTGTGCTTACTCGCCATGGTTGGTGTTGTTGCATTGGTCGTGGTTGGTTTGGGTGGTTCCAAGAAGCGCAAAGCCAGAAGACGTGCGCTTCTCACCGATGGCTTAAATCGTTTGAAGACGGTCGTTGCAGCGCTTCTTGCCCGGTTAAACGATCTTGATCAACAATTCCAGTATCAGCAAAGTAAACCTGATTCGAATTCCTTGAAAGCACGCATCGAGGTGGTGGCCAGCGATCTCGTTAAGGTTACGGATACTCTGCCGGCGATCGAACAACTAATTTCAGAAGATCGTTTCGATGAGGCGGCAGATCTTTTGTCGGCTGCTTGTCGGTTGATCGACAAGGTGGTTCGCATGATAACGCAGATGGAGTCTAGCGTTCGTTGGACCGAAAGCAAAGAACCCGGAGCAACGATCGATATTGGTAAGCGCAGTACTGTTCGCAGCAACAAGAAAGTTGAGTAGCGGATGAACTCTCGGGTCTGGTTTGCCAATGCCACCACTTTTGCACTGACGGTTGCTTTGATTGGCGCGTGTAGTGCGCCGTCATATACAAACGAGAGAGTCGATGCTTGTCTAAGAGTAGCTCAGCAAGCGGTTTCCAGCGACGACCCAGATAAAGCGGAAGCGCAATTGCTTAAGGCTGTGGAAATTGCAGAGGAAAACAAAGGCATTCCTCTGCTCAAGGCTCTAAACGCGCTTTCGCTTTTCTATAAGGAACAAGGCAAACTCGAGCGATGCAGGGATTTGTTTAATAAAGCCAAAGGTCTTGGTGATGAGCTCAAAGAGCAGAATCCGGACCTTGAGGAAGTGTCAGAATTTCAGACTGAATATCTGACAACTTTAGTTTCGTTCGCCAACTGGGAAAGGGACATGGGTCATTTCGCAACTGCCATGCGCTATTACGCTCAGGCTGTGCCAATAAACCAGAAGTTGGGAGAGAGTTCTCCAGTCCGAGTGACACTGGATGCCGACTACCGAAAATGTCTGGCTCAGCAGGAAACTCAGGAGCGCGTCGAAAACTTATTATCATCCGGCAAAAAATTGCCACCATCAGATCAGGGCAAACACAACTCGCGAGCCGAATATTCTCAACGTTGCAAATTGATTACCGACGGTTATTTACAGCGAGACCCGCGCGAGTCTCAAGAGATGTTCGTCGCGTTGATCAACGATATTCGTGCTCAATGGGGTTTGGATGAGCCGTTCTACCGATTGGCTCTGAGCGGTCTTCTGGACATCACCGAGAGGACCGGCGAGTTCCACTACATCGACAGCATTTTGGACAAAGATATGGAAGCCATGCGCTCTTTCGATATGAAGACGAAAAGTGGTGTTCGCATCGGTGTTACAGAAGTCGTAGAATTCGGAAACTTTATAGATACCCTGCACTGGCAAGCCCGAGTTGCGATGGCAAAATCGGATTTTCAGATTGCCTACCAGAAAGCCGATCGCGCGCTGAAACTCACTCAACAATACTATCCGGAGAGTGAGCAAAGAATGGACGAGTGTTGGCGGCTGATGGAGGACGTGTGTATCAGAAAAGGCGATTACAAGTCGTCGGAGAAATTTGCCGAGCTGGCGATCAAAGACATAGCTGCTGGTGACCCCAGAAAGTATGTTATTCCACAACATTACTTCGGGCTGGGGATCAGTCAGCTCAATCAAGGAAAAATCACTCAGACTGTTGAAACGGTCAGATCGCTGATGAATCTTCCGGCGCATAATGAACCGACCAGGAATACGCACAGGTTGACGGCTCTCAGATTGGTATTTGAAGTCGACTGTCAGATTGATGACTATGTTGACGCTGTTAAGCAGCAAGAGCGCCTAAAGAATATTTTGAAAAAGGATGACCGTTTGAACGCGGAATGGGCTATGGCTTTACTGTATCAATGGCAACGTTTGCTTTTGGAACGCGAAGCTTTTACAGACTACGTCCGAGTAAAACGAAACAACAAGCTTGACCGTAAGTACTATTATCGCCAGTGGTTAAACGAAGCGGACAAGATGTCGTATGCCGCACTGCGAGCTAATGAACAAAAACTAGCAATTGAATCCTGCAAGATAATTGAGAGTGCAAAACAAGATCTGTTCACTGATTCTCTTTTCTATTCAAAAATTGTGCGCGTTTGGTTCGACGCTAAAGGTTCTAACAAGACAACCATCGAGAATCCAGAATTGAAAAAGTCTCTGGAAAAATTGGTTCTAAGCATCGATCACTCGACATATGCTAATCGATTTTTTGCAGTGAAACCTCTCGTGGCTCTCGCTAACTATCTTCGCGATCTGAAACTGTTTGAGTCGTCAGAGAAGGTCTATTCATGCGCTTTGCGTGCGTACGCTAGTGTTCCTTCGCGAGTTGACCAGCCTTTGATTGAGGCTCTCAGTGGTTATCACAAATTGTTGGTAATGCAAAATCGTCGAGACGAGGCCTGGCAGATTAACGCGCGACTTGATCAGAAAAGAGAAAAATTCGCCACGCTGAAAAGCATCACGAAAGAGACGTTAAAGCAGGCGAACCTGTTGTAAGCTCCGCTAATTACACTCCGTAGTAATGCCACTACAAACGGTGCACATTTTTTTTCGTTCTGCAAAGTTTTAAGCAAAAAATTTTGCTTGAAAGGCAACACGACGCAAATTATTGTGTCAGAATAAAAGAAGAATAACTTGATTCTGCGTTCGTCGTTCAACGAATCGCTCGAAGCGGTACGCCGCTAGAAAGTGAGTTGCGATGAGGGTTCTGTTCGTTTCGGGCTTCGCTCGAGCGGCTGTTTTGATGTGGAAAATTTAGGATGCAAATTGAATAAATGAAGAGGATAGACCACCATGAGTAAGAAGAAAAAGAAACACCAAGCTGCAAAAATGGCTGCTGCACCTGAAATCGCCACGCTCGCTTCAACCAATGAAAATGAGAGTAATGATGTCGTTGCTGAGACTGCGCCAGAAGCCAGCGTAGTCGTCGATAGTGAAGCCCCTGATGCCACCCCGGAAGCAGCTACTGATGCAGATGCTGGCGCGGGTGAAACGGAGTCCGCTGAGGTTGCCTCCGAAGTCCAGACCGACGCCGATGCTGAAGCATCGACTGACGAAGCTGGTTCCGATGACTCGAATGGCGAGAAATCCCAAGAAGAAACTCCGGAAGCCGCTGCTGAAGCGACTGAAGAGAAAACTGAAGAAGA
>CAZRMH010000052.1:0-26799 GCA_964600935.1 uncultured Candidatus Obscuribacterales bacterium | reverse complement strand
ACCATCTGCGGGGTCATTTACTATCACGATAACGAAGCTATCTTAAAGATAATTGTGTTTGTTCCATTATTGCTGGTCGGTCTCGCTATAGCTGCAGCGCCAGTCTATTTGCATATCAGGCACCTGCAAGATGTCAGAGCAGGCAAAATGACAGCCCATAACCAAGCGGGAAACTTACAGATCTGGTCGATGCTTTTGTTTTTTCTTGGAACCGGCATAGCATCGTTGAGCATCAGCGGCCTTCAAAACCCGCATTTCTACCCCAGCCCCAAGAAATCACCAAACTCTTCAGCTGATCAATCAAAGGTTACATCGAATCCGACAAACTAAGGTGTCTTCATCATCTTATAACCAGCGGGAATTTCAAACACTGAGGCTGGAGGAGCGCCCGCAATCGATTTGAGCGTCATTACGGTAGTGGCAGCTGGAGTTTTGGTGGTTGACTGAACCATAAATTTGACGTCATCACCAATCCAGACTTCCGTGCTACCCGAAGAGTTCTTGTAGCTGTAACCATGGCATGGATGACCTGCGACAACTTTCGAGCCGAGTTCTTTTCCGCCGGACTTTTTGACCGCATCGGTCTCGTTGACGTACTTTCCGGTTTCAGGCAATTTGCTTTGCATTGCCATTTTACTTTGCGCAATTAACACGGTGCTGGTCATTTTCAAATAGTCGACAATACTGGTATAAGCATTGCCTTGCACTTTTGTCACGGTCATCATTTTACCTGCGCCATCAGATGCCATGCGCATCTCGCTTGCGCCTTGAGGTCCAGTCATCGTATATGTCGCATCATATTTTTGCTTCGGATAGTCGTTTGCAGCCATCGCTGAACTTCCACCTGCAAGAACTGCAAGCACTACCAAAGCACCGATATACCGTTTTGCCATTACCTTACTCCTCAAAATTATTGGTTAATTAACTGGTCACCGTATTTGGTGCAGGTCCGTAAATTAATATGCGGCTAGCTCCGCACATCGAAACGTAAGACATTTCCAGTCGTCAGGATTTCAACGCTGCAAACTTTCCATTTAGGAAGATGTAGTATGACACATCTCTCATCACAAGCTCGTCACATCAAGACTATCCGAAGTCCAAACGCCAGCAATGTTGGCGGATTTGCTATGATTCTCGAACATCTTCAATCAATATCTAAATTGACATCATGAACTGCCTGATTTGCTCAGAACCCCTCCTCCCGAAAGCCAACTTCTGTAGCGCATGCGGTCCGCTTCCGGCATGCGGCATCTGCACGACATTCGAAACAGCGTGGAATCCATGACAGACCAACAGAGCCCCGATCCTTATGCCGCGATCAAGATACCTGATTTCAGGCTGCTGTTTGCAGGCAAGTGCTTTGTGACGCTTGCAGTGCAAATCCAGGCGATCGCCGTTGGTTGGCAAATCTATGAGCTGACCAAAAATCCGCTGGCGTTAGGGATGATCGGTTTGACGGAAGCGATACCATCCATCGGCATCTCGCTCTATGCAGGTCACGTCGCTGACAGAGCGAATCGCAGAATAATCACTGGAATCGCGGTTTTCGTTGTGACATGCACTATCGCGGTGCTTGCCGGTTTCACGCTTAATCTCCAGCCCGGCAATACGCTAACCACAATTATCTTTATCGCCATCGCCGTCTCTGGATTCGCACGTGGATTCTACAATCCGGCAATGTTCGGATTGCTGTCGGACATCGTTCCACGAGAGCATTACGCCAATGCTGCAGCTTGGAACAGCACAGCATGGCAATCATGCGCAATGCTCGGTCCAATTCTTGGCGGATTTCTCTACGTCGGTTTTGGCGCGGGCTTAACGTATGCTGCCGCCACCGCGCTCGCACTGCTTGGATTAATGTGCTTCGCTCTGATTAAAACGGATAGCGTTATTGAGCCTCTAAAAAACGAGTCGGTAGTTGAGAACATCAAAGACGGATTACGTTTCGTTTTCTCGAATCAGATAGTACTAGCAGCGATGGCACTCGATTTATTCGCGGTATTGTTCGGCGGCGCCGTGGCGCTCCTGCCCATCTTCAGCGCCGAGGTGTTTCACATGGGACCACAAGCTCTGGGCACATTGCGCGCTGCGCCTTCAATTGGCGCATTTCTTGCAGCCGCGTATTTGATGCATCATCCAATCAGCGGACATGCAGGTCGAATTTTTATGGCGGCTGTCGCCGGATTTGGCGTATGCATGATCGGGTTTGGTTTGAGCACCAATTATTATGTTGCTCTCTGCATTTTAGCCCTCAGTGGTGTCCTGGACGGCATCAGCGTTTATCTCCGTCAAACCATATATCAATTGCTCACGCCAAGCGATATGAAAGGACGATTCGCCGCAGTAAACAGCATCTTCATCGGTTCATCCAATGAAATCGGCGAATTCGAATCCGGAGTAGCCTGCAAACTGCTGGGTCTGGTTCCTTCCGTCGTATTCGGCGGATGTATGACACTACTAGTGGTGGTAGTCGCTTTCTTTAAAGCACCGAAATTGAGAAAATTGAATATCAATGACCTCTATAAAACCGAGGGTCTGTGAACAAAAATATGCCACAAATCAGGCGCCTCCTGATGGGTCCAAAATTCAAACCCGCGCAAATTCCAAATATCGAATAGCGGCTGAGGCTCCCATTTGTGTTTGATGCCGACAACATCTCCAGGTTTAGTACCATTCACAGCGATGTTAATTGGAGGCATTGGATCGCCGAATTCTGAGTCAATCGGAGTGACATCAACCCAGACGATTGAATCCAGATCGACCCCAGCCATCCATTCAGGTTTCTCCTTCGCAGACGTCGGTAATACTTTCTGTATGCCGTCTTCTGTTGGTTCATATGGCGCTCCGAGCAATTGATTGACTTTCGATAAAAGTTCAATTTCGGAGATTCCAGCGATAGCTGCAACGCGACGTAGTGTTATCCGCGGTGGCATCACTTTTCGGAGCAATGGCGTACGAAGTCGTTCAAAATCATGCGGATTTAGACTAACAATATATTCGAGGATCGAAGGATCAGCATCCAGGGCCTCAGACAGCCTCGTGTCGCCTGTCATGGTTTTTGCCTTCAACATTTTTCTCCGATAATCGACAACCCCGATAGAGCCCGTTTGCCAACATCAATTCACCAGGTCTAGCCTATCACTCAATCTGAAAGTATCTTCGTCAACGACAAGACCCCTGACTATCAAGCAAATGAAAATGAATTTCAATTAGCTGGCAATCTCAAGAACTCACAAGCACCCGGACCACGAAAATGAGCTATTGGTAACAATAAATCCACAAATAGGGCATCAAGAGATTAATTCGGTAGCCAAGAAGTTGAATTATACACCCTATAGATTAAACTCAAAGGACCGTTTTGCGAATGATTCTCAATAAGCAAAACGTTCGCAGTAAACGGGACCAACAAAAATTGGTCTCGGAAAAGCAGGTGCCTATGCAGTCTGAACAAAATCATTTCGGCTTTGGAATTGAAACGGAACATTGTCTTCTCGATGCCAAGACATTTGCGCCTCTATTCCACGAAGACCTGAAGTTCGAACAACTTTTGGAGCTGGTTGACAGCATTCCTGTTTCTGATTTCTCAACTGATGGATTCAATATAAAGCCGCTGCACAAAAAAGCTAATCCATATCTGATTGAAGGTTACTATCTGACCGACGAAGATATGAAGCCGAAAGCACTACTACCGAAAGGTATCGAGATCCGCACTCCAATTGCCAGTACACTAGGCACTACTATTTCGAATCTGAAGGAAATAACTGAACGTCTTCGTCTTCAATTAGCGAAGGTCGGAATGACAATTGCAACGATCTCACATCACCCGACCAAATGTGATTTCAATGCACCACCGAACTATCGTCGCCACGATTACTGGCAGTGGGCTTTGACCGCGATGACAACTTACGGACCTGACATGAACATCAGCGTTCCCGAATCACTTCAGGACGAGATCGATCGTGAAAGTCTTGGCGAGAAGATCAACTATTACATACCATCTGTAGTGGCACTCTCATTTAACTCACCTCTATACAATGGCGGTCTATGGGTTGAAGAAGGCGTGATTGGCAAATCCGTTCGCACATATAAACGCTCAATTTGGGCGCCGCTCTATTACATACACAGCGAACCTCAGCTCCGATTCGAATTCAAAGGATTCGAGATGGCTCAAAACATGGAGGACTATAAAGCGTTTTTCCTTTGCGGATTGTCTATGTTGCTAGATAACACTTTGATCGGTCGGGCGTCTGATTCTGAGCGCCTCGGCAATTTAAAAGAGCTCTCGATTCATGGATTAGTCTCGCCAATCGATAAAGAACGAGCAGCACAAGTTTTATCCAGCGCAGAAAAACTCGCATACCTTTTTGATCTCGATGGTTCGAGTTTAAAACAGCTTTGGAGTCGTTTGGAAACAAACAGTACTCCTGCAGATAAGATCATCAAAACGTTTCAGAAAACGAAACTTATTAATGAAACCATGAAAAGCCTCGCGGTAAAGCCCCTGCAGTCAAATGAGACGTTGCCTGCTGCGCCCGTCGTCTATGCTTGAGGGAAATAAAAAGTGCCGATTCTTTCGACTCCATCGCCTGGCGAATCCTACTTCGCGAGCGCTTTGAAGCGTTGGTCAGACGGCTCAAGCAACATCATACTTTTATGCATCGCTAAAACAATTCGAACAATGGGATTCGGCGCAATTTCGATTGTTCTGGCTCTTTTCCTTTTGCAACGAGGATTTTCCAATGTCGAAGTCGGAATGCTGTTGTCAGCAACACTGCTGGAAGATGCTGTCGTAACAACGCTTGCAGCGATGCTCGCTAATAGAGTCGGAGTGAAAACAATCCTCTATGTCGCCTGTGCTGCCATTGTAATTGGTGGCATCGTTTTGGCGACTGCTGAACTGAAATCCATTCTTATGTTTGCCGTGGTCTGCGGAATCGTAAGCCCGGCCGGATACGAAGGCGGTCCCTTCGCACCGATGGAACAAACGATTATTTCTTCCTCTACGACAAGTCAAAAACTGACAGGTGCGTTTTCCTGGTACAACACTGTCGGTTTTGGCGGCGCAGCCTTAGGCGCATTACTTGCAGGTCTGTGCGTCGCCTGGATGAATTTTGCGCCAGTCATCCAAGCCTATCAAACAATTTTTATGGGTTACTCCGTTGGTGGAGTAGTGATGGCGATAATTTACTCGCTTGTTCGACTATCACCAACAGCAAGCGGAACTCCAAACGAAACCAATTCCAATACTAGTCGCCAAGCAGTCCGAGAGACTGACACCGAGACTGCTAAACAAGTCGAAGTCTCCAGGGGCGAGACTGTTACTCCCCCAATTCAAAGCTCAGATACATTTACGCCGGCAACTCAGAATCAATCTAAGCCTGAGACTTCGCCACCAAATAAAACTCCTGAGCCGAGCCGGTCCAGCAGAAAGTTCATCTGGCAACTCGCGGGCTTGCAGTGTGTAGACGCATTCGGCGGCGGATTTATCGTTCAATCACTACTGACACTGTGGTTCTACGAGCGGTATCAAGCTGACGCCACGTTTCTCGGACCGGTTTACTCCATATGTAATATAATCGCTGCACTTTCGTTTCTTTTCGCCCCGCTGGTCGTCAAAAGATTGGGATTGTTGAATACGATGGTCTTCACACATCTCCCTTGCAGCTTGGCACTCTGTTTGATGCCGTTTCTTCCAACAGCCTGGTGGGCGGCAGGTCTTCTCGTTTTGCGGAGCGGCTTTTCATCGATGGATATACCGGTTCGACAAGCATATACGATGCTAATCGTCGCCGAAAAAGATCGCCCGTTCGCCGCTGGATTGACGACTTCGACAAGAGCGATTGCCCAAGGTATTGCACCAACTTTGACAGGTCTTATGCTGCAAAATGTGATGTCCGGAATGCCTCTGATTCTAGCGGGAATTTTCAAAAGCATCTACGACGTAAGTCTCTATTTCTGCTTCAAAAATGTGCCCGTTCATCAAGACCATAGATCAAACGACGGAAACGAAACAGACCAAGATGAAAAGGCGGTGGTCAGTGCCAGTTGACTCGAAAAGGAAACCGAACAGGGAAAGCAATCTGCTATCAGACGTGCATCTTCTGATTGAAACTCCGCAGCGCTCGAAGTTTCGAAAACTGATGTTTACTTTGCACAAATGGGTGGGAGCAGTCGTTGCACTCTATATCTTGTTGATGAGCCTGACTGGAGTTTCTCTTGTTTTTCACGACGAACTTTCTGATTGGTTGTGCCCATCACCGAAAATTTCGATCGGTGAAACTAGAGTGCCGTTTTCTCAACTAATTCGAAGCTCAGAACAAAAATACCCGGAGTACAAAGTCACAGGACTGATTGTCTCTCACGAAAAAGCTGATCCCGTGGATGTTTTCGCCGCAATTGAAAATGGTAAGAACGTACACCTTGAAGTTGACCCCTACACCGGAGAAGTTTTGGGTGTAAAAAAAGAAAGCGAGATTTTGAAATTTCTACAAGATCTCCATTTCAATTTGTTGAATGGAAAAACCGGACGCATGGTTAACGGAATTGGCGCCTCATGCCTTTTCCTGTTAGTCACCACAGGAGTCGTCGTTTGGTGGCGTGGCATAGCAAGCTGGTTGTCGGCATTCAAAATGCCACTAACAGGCAGCCTCAAACGAATCAACTGGAACCTCCATAGCGCTCTCGGCGCCTGGGTTTTACCAATGCTTACAGTGTGGAGCCTCAGCGGATTTTACTTTGGTTTCCCCGACTTTTTCGAGAAACTAATAAACCCAGTCTTCCCAGTTTCATCACAGAAGAAGCTCCCGGAACCCGATCAGTCGGCTAATATTGCGACAGAACCAGTGCAGCCATCCGGAGAAACAATCGACCGTTTGATAGAAACAGCGCGAGGAACTTCGAGAGATCAATCATTTGTAGAACGCATTGCCTTTCCGGACAAACGCCGGCGCTCATTCCGAGTCTGGCTTGCTGAGCCGAACAGCAACGATTTAACTGCACCACGAACACAAGTTTTTCTCGATCCCATATCAAGCAAAATTCTCGCAATTTCGAAATCAGAACAACCACCAACTGGCGATTTGATAATCCAATGGTTGATTAAACTCCATTTTGGAACCTTCTTCGGAACACTGTCCAAAAGCGCATGGTTACTAGTAGGACTGACCCCAGCCATACTTTCGCTCTCAGGACTATTTCTCTTCGTCCACGGCATCGTCCATCGAAAAGGTCGGAAAGAAGATACTAGACTGCTTTAAGAACAGCTGGCGAACTTTGGTCGGAAAAGTTTAGCCGACTCTCAAATCACTCAATAACAACTTTGACAAAGCCCTCTGCCGTCTGCCTCGTCACAATTTCACCGTTGAGTGCGTATACGCCCCACTCATCGGCATACTCAATCGCAAAACCGCCTTCACGATGGAGCCTACCGCTCCGATTCAAAAACAGTTTTGTCGGACGTTCGGTGATGATGCAGAAATCCTGATAAGGCCACCACCAACCTGCGTTATTAGCGACAGCAACGATGCCATTAATGTCTTCGAGTTTATAACCAGCCAGTAAACCATAATCTAAAAATGCAAGAAACGCCGCGTCCATGCTGCCAAATCCGCAGGTTCGCAATTGCTCCGAGATGTGCTCCCAGGTGATTGCCGTCAGCAAAGCCTTCTGTTCCTTCTGCGAAAGCTGCTGTTTAAGCGCAACCACAGACTGATTCCAAATCTTCGAAGACAAATTCGATTCAGTATGTCGCGACCGCATAAACACGGACAATCGAGCTTGCTTTTTCTGCCCTGGCTCGCAGACGATTTGTTGCCCGACGGGCACTACAACATTGTTGCGAAGAGCGAGTACAGATCCGTTGATTCGCGTTTCGATCTCTTTCCAAAAATCCAGCGACTTAGATTCTTCCGCTTTCTTCATCAGCTTTTTATACATGAATTCCTGCGGTTTCAACCAAACCCGGGAAGACGTCGATTCCATGACTGATGCAACTTGAGCCGCGGCGATCGCCCCTGCAATCGGCGAATCAAGCCAGAGAAAACGTGTCGGTCCCGGAAGACCTACGATTTGATAACTATCAAGAACAGCACGTTCTGCCACTTCACGATTAGCTCGTGATGTCGACAGGCCAATACTCGTCCAAACTTCGAGATGCTTGGAGAGACTCTCTCTGGTTGCTTGACTAAGCGCCATACCGGACCTACTAAGTCTTTTCATCATACCTGAACAAAGTACGGTCTGCTGTTAAACCCGCCGATTGCGAAGAAACTTTGATTGAGACTCATCATTTTGTAGTACAATTTCCAACTCCTGGATTTGAAACGCTAACGATTCGCACCACAAACCGACGCCTCGATTTAGCGCGGTTTGGATCAGATGTATCTTGGAGAGAAAAAAACATGAGCGGTATTAAGCCACCTGAACTTGCCCACAGATTCGCTATGCTGACTTCGATGTTTTGCCTAATCTCGATCAACCAGAAGGCCCAGGCATCTGAAGAAGTCCGCACATCACGAGCTGAAATCCGAACAGAGCGAATTCAGCAAAGAATGTTTGAGCGCGTGGAGCGCCTGGACAGTCGGCGCGAATTGCGAGATTTTCGAGTCGAGCGAGCAATCGATCGGCGTGCCATGTCAAATGAGTCACTGAGGGACGTCAGCCGTTTACAAAACCAAAGATCGATTGCCAAGCAATCGCAGGTTCAATCAGTAGATCGCTCGACTACAGGTCTTAAGACACTCTTGACGGCAACCACACCACGCTTGAGTGGCACCATATCCGATACCGGCAGAACAGCGAAACAAATCGATTTAGATCTGACATCCGCTGATTCAAAAATTATTCTGGGCAGCAAACTATTTGGTGAAAAAGACTCCGTCACCATCAATGTTGGCGGGGAGCAGCGTACTTTTCAAGCCGGCGAAAAAGTCACTGCCGGACAATTCGTAGCCATCAATCAGGTCTTCGAATCGGGCTCACAGAGCTTGGTTTTAGATAAAAACGGCGCGGCGGCCGGGGGCAGTTTCAGCATCAACTCGGTGGCAAATCCCACGGTCAGCGATCTGGTAATCGCTGCTGGAGTAACCGGTATAAACGACTTCGCCACAGACCGAAGAGTGGTTGTTCGAGGGGACTTGACCAACTACGGCTCAATCATCGGCACTACATCAGACGAACGATTCACGAACGGAGCGCTTTTCGGTAGAAACATAAGCAACGAAACTGGTGCCTCAATTGCCACACGTTCGAGCAGCGCGGCTTCCGGCTCGAGCGAACCAGTCTATGATTTAAACCTGACGCTTTCAGCCAGCGAACGTATTAAAAACGCCGGATCTATTGTCACGAGCGGCAATCTCACGCTGACATCAGACACCGGTTTTCTCTCCAACTCAGGCTCAATCAAATCGACGGGCGGAAACATCGCCATAACTTCCGGGGACTCGACAAAGTCAATTAATGTTCAAGCGACCGGCGGAAGATTTGATGCGGCCGGTCATATAAACATCAGGGACGAGGCATACCGCGGCTCAGGGGGCGTCAACCTGAACGGTGGCGACTACCATTCAAAGAGTTTGAACATTTTCTCGGGAGAGGGCGTCATTGAAGGCCTCGTCGGTGAAGTTTCAGGCCAATTAAATTCGGTGGCAGGCATCGAGCATTTTTATGCGTCAACTGAACTACTCAAGATCGGCAACAACTGCATCACAGGTGACCCAACCTTTGCCAACTCCGCTGGTGGAATCGTTATTCAAGGCAAGAATACGTTCGGAGAAGCTGTCGCATTCCTTGCTAATGGTGACATCACCGCCGATGGCACAGCGCAAATCGTCGCCAAGGGATTCAACGTCTACATGGTCGCCGGAGCCGCCTTGAGTGTCAGTGCCGGTCCTGAAACGACCACCGTGCCTGGCAGCGAAATCGGCGCTGGCACCACGGCTACAGTCGACTTCAATAACGGCAACGGCGGCAATATCGATCTCACCGGCAGCAGCGTCGCAACCATAATTGACACAAGTTCATCGACAGGCAATGCGGGCAACGTCGTTTTAGCAGCCCGAGCCAATGGTTTGATCGGCGGTCAAATCAAATTGAGCCAGACCAGTCTGATCGATGCTAGTTCGACGTTTGCTGATGGAGACGGAGGCAATGTCAGCAGCTTCGCTGGCGCCAATCCAACCGCGCCAGCAATGACAATGCAACTGGGTAGTATAAAAACCGACGCTGGACCAGGCACCGGTGGGAGTGGCAATCTCAACCTGAACACAGCCCAACCAACAGCAACCGGCGGCTCAACACTGACTTTCGACAGCCTCGGTCAAATCATCTCAGGTGGTCCAATTGTCGCCGGAACACCTTCAGTCAATGGCAAAATCTCAATCAACAATATAAGCGCGACCGGGAGCAAGGGCGGAGTCGTTTCAATAATCGCTGGAAGTGACATCACCACAGGAACCATCATATCTGCCGGAGATGTCGCAATCTCAGGAACCTCGGTGACCGAAGCCGCGATCACGTCTGCCGGTAACATCACAATCCTGACTTCTTTACTGCACAACGATGGGGCGATTACATCGACAGCAAACGCTGGTAAAATTCTAATTCAAAGTTTCGGCGCTCTGTCGCTCGAAGGCACGGGCTCTTTCGGCTTGACTGGTGGAGGTGCTGGAACAATCCGATTAGACGCCACTGGAGCGAATCCACTCGCGCTGACATCGTCTCATACGTTTAATCCAGGTAGCACAGGCAGTGTCACATTCACCTCCGAAGATGACGGCGGCTCTATCACGATTGCGCCGAGCACCACACTAACTTTCAACGATGGCGGAACACTCAACATCGGCACGCCTATCCTGGAATTTCTGGGCAGCGGCTCGTCGCTGGCCGCGGCCATGGCGTCGGACATCAAAGTGACCTCTGGCGGAGGAACTTTTCCACTGATGATCGTTACGCCCGACAATGGAGTGGCCACAATAAGCACTACTGGCGGTACCATCGACTTCACGCCGACCTTGGGCGAAGATTTGATCTTCGCGAACCCGGTTGGGATAAACGAATCAACGCTCAACCTGCTGGGTGGTCCGGTAACGACTAACACAGTTTCAGCAGCAACCTTCGTTTCATCAGCTATGCATTTGAACTCGGACAACAGCCTGGCGATGTCAGCCAATGGCGCCGGCGGTATCATTGGATTGGCATTCCAACCTTATGTAGGCGGCTTCGTCAACGGCAATCAGACCACGCAGTTCGATGGCTACAGCCTGGATACGGTTAAAGCCTTATTGCAACAATTGAAAAACGACGGATACACGGATGTCGCTACATATTCTCAAGGCTCATTCTACTTCGGCGGTCAATTTTATGGTCCCACAGCAGCCACCGCCGGTTCCAACAAGTTCAATATACAAGCAGCTGCGGAGGTAGGCTTAGGAGTTTCCGCTGGTGTGTTTCAACAAGGCGTGAATGGTGATGGTTTTAACGTTGCAGATACCACCCAAGAACTGACTTATATCCTTCAGCAAGCACAACTCTATCCTGGTACCGTTAAAGAGATTATCCTTTGCAACGAATCGATTTTTGGTGCAGGCTCACTAAACGATTTAAATACTTTGATGGCGAGCGCGATCGCTCTGCGCAACAGCACACCTGTCACACCGGGCTCGAGCACTATGTTCACGGCAGACACACTGCCTATCACGACGCGTCAACGCTGGGATGTTCTTGCTGGCGTAAACAACAATGCGAACCCACTACAAGCCGCGTTAAAAACTCTGATTAATACCTGTGAGGGACACATCTACGCAAACATGTATGCGTACTTCGACGGCAGCCTGCCTGACAGCTGGCCGACCGCACCATCGGATCAATCCGCCTTCACTACAGCGGTCACGGGCAGCATGTCAGGTACGCTAAACGCATTACGCACCGCGTTCCAGGGACAATCGATTGCCACCAACATTCGCATCGGTGAAACTGGATGGCCGACTATGGGTCTGCGCGCCCCACCTCTGGGACCGGCGCCAGCGCTCGGAAACGTCACACTCGCTAATTGGTATTTCCAGGCCATGAAAACCTGGTCAGCCAGCAACAGCGTTCCGACAGTAGTTTTTCAGGCATACGATCAACCCTGGCAGACCGTTCCTGCAGCGCAAGTACCAACGACGGCAGGCTCAAGTGAAGGCTTCTTCGGGCTGTACACCGCTAACGGCACGTCAACGGCAACCAGCTTCACGCTGACAAGCATCACGAATAAATTCGCACCAGGCAATTCGTTCTCGATAGCGGCCGTCGGAACCAGTGCAAGAATGCTTTCGAATGCCGGAACCATCACGGCAACAAATGTCGTAATTAATACACCAAAACTCGACAACACTGGTCTCATAAGCTCCATCAGCGCAGCGGGCTCTGTTTCCGTATCCAGCGATACCGACCTGGATCTTGTCGGAGGTGGAACAATCAGTCGCACCGGCGGCGGTACCGGTGCTATCAATTTCACCACCATCGGTGCCAACGATCTTGAAGTCAGAGGATCTCATACATTTAATGCCGGAGCGGGTAATGAAGTAAATTTCAATGCCGTGGCCGACGGCGCTTCGTTCACACTGGCTCAGGGTGCGGTAATCAATCTGCCGACCAACAACACGAAGGTCGCCATCAACTCCGAACACTTCTTGCGAAACGGAACAATCGACACTCATCGCACAACAAATCCAAACACCATCGTGTCGGTCAATTCGAAGGATGACACAACCATTGCGTCCAGTGTCGGCGCGCTAGACATCAGCGGTATGGACATCAATGTCGCCACTGGGCATCTCGCCTTGCTTTCCGCTGGTGACATCATCAATTCAGGTGACGCAATCTCGATCGATTTGAACGTGGCAGGCGGCGGCGGCAATCTTGTCGTCATGGCGGGCTATAATTTTGACGGCATCACGCTCGGCTCAGCCGATCCATTCTATGTACTGAACGCGACTCCGTCCCTCGGTTCCGTTATATTCAACACCGCCGGTCATGAAGTCGACATCAACACGAGCGGAACCACAGGTGGTGGCAAAGTCGAAGCTTATGCCACCGGTTCGATCAACTTGAACAATGTCGCAACTGGCGGTGGCAATAGCACCAGCGGCAGTGTCACCCTGGCAGGCAACGGCGTGGTGGTCGGTCAGATCGACACGACGGCGTCGTTGCCAGCTGATGCAGGCGCCGTGAGCATCCAATCGGGGACCGTCGTGCATAATGGGGTTCATGTCAATGGCGGTGTCATCGAAAGTGGCAATTTCTCTGTAAACAATTTTGGAGGAAACATTTCGGTAGGCGATATCAACGCCGCGCAGTCCAGCGTCTTGATTCAAACCAATGACGCATCGATTAGTTTCAAATCAGCCACCCCAATCGCACACAAGCTGTCATTGTTGGCGGGTACCGGAACCCTCAACCTACCGACAAACAACCTGACCGTCCTCCAAGATTCAGTTGGTAACGGCGGGTCGCTAGCGGTAAGTGCGTCGACTTATGCCGGTCTCACCGGCCCACTCGTCCTGAGCGCCAGTGCAATCGGCACCGGTCATGGTGGCTCAGTCAGCTTCGTCAATACGAGCAATTCAGATCTGATCGTCGACCAAACAACGATGCAAATCTCCGCAGTCGGCGTCAACGGCGGCACTGTTGCAGTAGCCGGCGGCGGAAATGTTCGAATCGATTTAACAGGCAATGCCATCGACGCCGGACCGAGCGGCGCGAACGGAGACGGTGCCAGCTTCGACTTTTCCGCTGGCAACAATGGCTCCGGGACACTCTTGATTCTAGGAACACTGGACGCCAGCGGCGTGAACGCCGGCACTTCCGGTGACGTCAAACTTGCTTCGAACAGTTCAGAAACGTTCAGGATCAGTTCGAGTCGAGCGAGAAATGGGATTCAAGGCGCCCTGATGAGTGGACAACTCGGCTCGCTAACTGTAATAAACGCCGGCGGCGGAATTTCAATAACACAACCGGCGCTCAATCAATTCGCAAATCTGACTCTCAGTACTCTGGGAGCAAAACGCGGAAACATCACTCTGTCGGCTCCGCCCCAAGCCAGTTCCTTAATTGACATCACCCTCGGTGGTTCAGGAAGGCTCCTCAGTCCGGTGCTTTCAGCGCCGACGATTGCGCTGACTAGCGGCACAAGACTGCTTAAAGCTGTGGTCGATGGAGCGACAACCGTTTCTGTTAACTCCGGATACTCCGCCAAGATAACTAATTTGAACAGCGGTTATTTCATTGGTAAGTCGTCAGCCGTCAAATCACTAAGCTTCACCGGCAATGGAACGCTAAACACGCTTGGCGACATCGTGGCAGGCGAATCCGTTTACATCAAGGCGGACAAGGGTGATATCAATATTGGTGGCAACATCGAAGCGACCTCACAGAATCGTGGAATTGTAGTGTTGGAAATCGATGGTCCCGGCAATTTCCTCGATACAGTCGCAGCCGGCACTGATGCCATCAAAGCGAATACCGTCGAGTTCCGCGGCACAAACGCCAGTATCGGATCGGGCAGTTTGCTCAGCGGAGCCCTCCGAGTTCAAGCAGCCAATCTCAGTATCCTCACAACCGACTCAGCGAATATAGTAAATACCGGCAATAATATGATGGAGCTTGTTCGAGCATCCAACGCTGATGACGTAATCCTTTATTCACCAGGCGGTCTGACGATTTCAACCGGTCTGAGTTCCGCGCCGAAAATTACTCTAGATACTACCGGTGGTGCTGGCGACATTGTCATTTTAAAATCACTGGGGAGCAACTCATCAACTCAAACAATTTCTCTGGCGACAGGCGCGGGCTCTATCATTGGCAGCGGTGCGCTGAGCGCATCGACATCGGTTGCACTGGTGAGCGCCGGTGGTGACATCGGCAACGCCGGTGTGCCTCTAGAGATCGATGCACCGACGATATCGGCTCACACGACAGGCTCAGGTGGCGTGTATCTCTCGTTCAATGGAACTTCGCCCACCGTCCTCGCAGACTCGACAGCAGGAAGCGCCCTCTCCATCAGCGCCAGAGGAAGTGTGACGCTCAACGATATCTCTGTCAGTAACGGCGCTATTAACGTCGCATCGAGAAAAACTATAACGATTTTAAACGGTTCAAAGATCGAAGCAAACTCAGACGGTGTAGCAGGTTCCGGAAGTATTACGTTACAAGGAACTGGCAGATCTACCAGCTCTATACTTATCGATCCGAACTCAGTGATTGCGACGTCTGGAGTGGGTGGCGGTGATGTTTCAATCTTCATCGGACAAAACCAGCCCCAGGCGGTGAATCCACTGGCAGCGGGAGCGAACGGTAATTTCTTCGTCACCGTCTCCGGTGGCGGCCAAGTATTCGCTGATTTGTCTACGATCACAGCGAATACACCACAAATCGCGCTTAACGCCATTGGAAAAGACGTTTTTATAAACGGCGGGTCCAAGTCAGCAATTACGATTGGTGGCAACGTCAGCATCACAGCGGATCCACCGCTGCATCAAGTTTCGTCCACTGAATACGGTGGACCGACACTTTCGCTCACTGAAGAGATTACCGAGATGCCATCATCTCTGCGTCAACCCGAAAAGGTTTCCTCCGCATCGCTCGACGAGCGGTCATTAAGCAATCTGTTATCGACTGAAAGTTCATTGCGGGCGTCTCTGGCAAACACAATCGCGACATCAGTGTTTGGACAAGACAGCAGCCGTTTAAACATGTCAGCGACCACACTCACTGAGAGTCTCAAGACAAGAACCAAAAGTCAGGACATTCCTGAAAATTCCCAACTGATTGATTCCGGGGAATATTCTTCAGGCGAGATCGAAGCAGTTCACCTCACGCAAGAAGCGCTTGTGCCAGGGAACTCGACAACCGACCAATCAGAGAACTATGCGGCAAACGCACCACTTCGTTTTGATCGAGCGACGCGAAACCTGACAAGACCAGTTCTCCCCCTCCAAAACGGGAGTTTCCTCTGCACACCGAACCAGTGTACAACTGTTAAAACCGGACTGGCAGAAGTTCGAATCGACAGCGGTGCGATGGTACTACTAATGGTGCAAGACAATTCTGTCGCCGTTTTCAACTTGCATGATAGCCATAAAAATGCTGTAACTGTTACAGCAGGTGCAAATACCATTACTCTCACTCCCGGACGCCAGGCGGTTCTCACGAGATTAAAGGCGGATCAATTCCATCTAGTCAATCCAGCAGAAGTCATGCAATATCGCTCAGTGAACAGGCAACAGCTCGGTAACGGCATTCAACTGTTCACTTCCGAATTCTCTATTCCAGCCGCTCTCGCCGCTATCAAACCAGCGAAACAAATGCTTGCATCGAGCGATAGAAACACAAAACGTTTAGTCACTAACGTTTTGAAAACTACCGCGATTCTGGCAGAATTGGATCGCTCAAACAGCAATCCATTCGAGAGAATGCCTCACCCGCGCGTGACTGTCTATCAAAAATAGCTGGTAGAAGTTATTCCTCGATTGACCCAATAGCCGAAGTCGAAAAGGGCCCAGCGTCCAGGCGCTAGCGGCAACAGTTCTGGAAGTACAGAAACCGAAGTAGCGTTACCAAACTGGCAATTCCACTTTATTGTTGTCTGCTCCACACCGTCAAAAACTGATCGTCAGCCGCTGGAGTCATTACAGCGCTGCTTTCTCTGCCTGTTTGTCCCATTCGGCAATGATCGCGCAACAGCACTATCTCACGACTATCTCACAAGGTCCGATTATTCTTGCAGGCATGTTCGGAAGTTCAATGCTGAGTGTGCTGAATAACCAATTTCAACAAACCAAGGTGCGACCAGAATCGAACTCACCTATAACGTGTCACAGATCTGATCAATGACACGCGTTAGACAGGCTTGCCATCGGCGATACGCGGATGTCCGACTTTACCGGGTGATTCCGGCTTTCTCACCTAGGGAGTTTTGAAGTCCAGTCAACAGCTGGCTCTATAGGAGGATTTAGATATGGGTGACGATCCATTCAGAGAAGCGCAGCCGCCAGGTGGCAGATCCGGTAGAGCTTCTTACGGAGGACTTTCACCTCTAGTCGAGGATATGGGCAAAACACCGCAACAGCGAAACAAAGATCCCTATTTCACACCACCAGCAGATTTTGGTAGAAGCAGAGGAACTCCTTACCTTGATCCACCGCCATCCATACCAGGCAGTGATCAACAACCATCAGCCGGCGGGCATGAACTACCGCCTGTTCCGGAGCCCCCCCAACCGACGGTCCCTAAATGGGCTCCCCCGAGGGACACAGGAAAGTCTGGAGGCAATCAAGCTTATGGAGGTCAGTGGCAAGTTAAAGACGATAAACCAATCAATCCACTAGTCACGACCATGAGTAGCAAATCCGAGATGATGGTGCGCGCTCGCGATCCACAACGCGGCACTACCGCCTTCCAAGCAATTAGCGCCGGCGCTGCGGGCGGTATCAAAGGCCTGTTGACGCCTGTATCGTGGATTGTTGATGAGCAAGTTGCTATAGAAGAATCCTCGGTCGGCAAGTCGTTCTCTGCGATCAAAGAAACCTATGAAATGGATAAGCGACTGCTCGAGAAATTGACAGCCAAAGCACCGCTTGCCCCGGAAGAAGCAAAACATCTCGTGGCATTGAAAGGAGGCCTGAAAATCAAGGACGATGTGAGACTCACGGAAGTCCTCTTAGAACGCCAGACCCACTTCAATCCCACTGCAATCCAATCTCTCAACGCGGCCAAAACAAGCGAACATCTCACCACAATCAGAGCTATGGAACTGTCGCTGGATGGCAAAATCTTGACGAAGTCCGAGCGCGGACTTCTCCAGACACGCCACCTGGCACTTGAAAGTATTGATAAATTAGAGCTTGCCGCCGAATCGAAATGGTTTGACAGAGCCATTAACGTTGAAAGTGCAAAACGAAATGCAAGTCGCGCCTTCGTTCTGACATTTAGCACAGGAGCGCTTCTGTCCGGGGATCACTCAATCCGCGAACGGATGTATGGCGCCGATGCAAAATCGTGGGAAACGACCAGTTTGACTGTCCCTCTGGCAATGGCTCTGGGTCGTAAATGGTGGGGAAAAGCAGGACTCGGTGCGGCCGCGATAGTCGGAGGCCACCTCGTCGACAGCTTCGGAGGTCCTCCCTGGGTCCCGGAATCGTTGAAACATTTCTCCGTCTATGATGCAGTTCCACTCGGTCTGGCATTTGCAAGTCGAAGCAACAATAACAAGCTAAAAGCCGGGTTGGTCACATTAGCAGCAGCTTCAGGCAATATCTTCGAGTCAATCGATGATAAAGTTCGAAAATCGCCAGGCGATGTCGAAGCAACTGCTATTGAGATAAGTCTCCAGGATAAGTCGGAGCGTTCATTCTCATCATTCGAAAAAAGCGTTCAAGCGTTCAAAAACCTTGGCACGAAGAACGAGATATTGCTCGAAGGAAATCTTGGACGATTACTCGTTGATTCCAACCAGAACTACACGACCATGAGCCAGGAAGAAAAGTTAGCCGCTCACCGCAAGACTGCTGCGCTCGCAAAGGCAATCGGCGAGTATCGGCTAGATAACGGCACCAGGCTGAGTGCAACTGCAACAGAAAGACCTACATACATCCTGGATGGTATGAACTTGGACATGGGTGGAGATTCGCTGTTACTCCTGCAACTGGCTCGCAACAGCGTCAGAGGTTCGAGCGCAATGACCGAAATATTGATGGATAGACAAGCCTTCGGGACCATAGTCACCAAACAAGAACTTGACGATCTCAACAAGGTCGACGACAAAGTCAGTGCCGATATCGAAGCGATCAACGGCAAACATGACATTGTGAAAGCAATGGACAAACTGAAGACATTCATAGAGCGCGGCTCCACCGCAAAAGGAGCGATCTTCAATAAAGAGATGGCGTATCACAAAACGTTTGTCACCGAAATCAATACCAAGCTCGGTCGCAATATGCCTCAACTGCGCCATAGCAATGGAGAACTCAGACCTGATGCCACCATGATGGTATCAAAATTACTGAGAGATCAGGCACTTGCGAAAATGGCACAAGCCGACTGCGCGCTCGATCATGGAGATGATCCAATTAAGGCTGAGCAGATGATTTTCGGTACTGCTCAAGGACGCACTGAACTGCTTCCCGGAACAAATCAGCCCAAGGGATTTGATGGCGCACTTGATGCTCTCACGCTTGCCGAGCGCCTGGCACCAGACAATCCGGATCTTCCGGAATTGAAGGCGATCGCGAACCGTCTCGCCAATCGAATCAAAGCAAAGCAAGGAAATTAGTAATAACTGTTTTTTAGGATGGGAAGATGAACGAGAATTATTTTGGTATCAAGAATGGTGACTTCGACTTTCTCTCTCAAGGTTTCATTGGCGATTCGAAAGAGATTTCCAATACCCAAAGGCAATCCTTTGTCGAGCTGTTTGACTTTAGCATTCCCAGCCGGGAAAAGCGAAAGGCAATTCAATTCAGTCCAGCTCAAAATGAGCGGGCCGCTATCCGAGACTCAGAGATAGAACCCCCACCTCCTGGAATAGGAATAGCAGGCGAGAACAGCAAGGCTGTGCTGGAAAGCAGTTTACTTGCCGAAGGAATCAACCGATATCAGAATAACGATTACGCTGGTTCTTTGGTATTGTTGAACACTGTAACTCATCTTAATTCCGAGAACATCGAGGCTCGAAGTTATCGACAATTGATAATGAAAAAAACCGGAAGGGATTATGCAAAACATTGCAGACCGAAGAATCTGCTAACGAAGTTATGTTCTTGCATTAAGCTGGACACTTCGTCAGTACTCTTCCGCTTTTGCCGCAATTCGCTGTTGATGAAGTCAGTTCAAAAGTTCTTCGCTTCGGGCTGCCGCGCCTGGCATCTGTTTAAATGCTCGGTAAAGCAAAGTCTCGGTTTCTAAGTTTTTGAGATGGTTTCGAAAGAAATGTCGCAAGTGTCGTCCCGGAGCGATTCAGGCAAGCTGCCAGGACTTCGAGTCCAATTGCGAATTTGGCTCGCCAATTAACAAACAGACACCTGGCAGTCCAATTGGCGCCAAAGTCCGGTTTAGATTGCAGCTGTCTAATCTTTCACAAGCCTCAACGATCTAGGATATGAGTACATATCGACCGAAAGAACTCCAGGGTCATGAAGAATTTTAATCACTACCTCGCGCTCACAATTGCAATATCCGCCCCAATTGCCTGGTTGTTAGACCGCCCGGCAATCGCTGCACCAATCAAAGTAATAAACAGTGCACCTGCGCCTGGAATAGAAGCACGAATAAAAACTGAGAGCCTGGGACAGCTCAAAGTTAATAACGGTTCGATCAAGTTCAGCGGCAATGATGTCAGTGTCGGAGCCGTGCCAGACTGGCTCTTTGACCGCCACACCGTTCTCACTGGCAAAGTCATAAATTATCGAATTTCTACGGCTGCCGGAAGCACTGTCATTCAGGGTCTGATGTATTTCACCGGTGGCGATTGGCTCAACTCATTTGAGGATTTTAAACGTCCAGATAATCTTGAACTCGCAGACGGCTCGACTCTAATCGGTCGAGTCAGGGCAGTGGGTCAGGGAAATCTGGATTTTCAAGTCCAAACGGGACAAACTCGACGTTTGACCTTGAGTGATGTGAAATCGATCTTGTCCCCGCGTGCATACACGTTCAGTATTCCGGCAAATGATGTGAAAGTAGACGCAGCAACAGGTGATCTGACCGGTCAAGCCGACCTCGGCAAATTCGCCCCGACCTTCACCAAAGAAGGTCGGCGACTGTTCGCCAAGAAGGACGGCAAAGCGATTGAGCCGAAGTCAACGCTTGCAGGTTCCGAAGGTGGCGTCACTAAAGGTCAGCTCACAACCATGATACTACTGGATGCCGCAAATACCATTGCACCGGCTATAGTGGCACCTATCGTAGCGCCGCTGGGAGACAAGGGAGCAGTTCGCAAACTACGCGAAGTGGAAATCCAAACCCAGCGCCAATCTTTCCAATAAAATTGCCGTCGGCTCGTACGGTTCTAACGCACAGCGCTTAACCGTAATCTCCACAGAGTTTCTGCATCATTAGTAAAAACCGTGTCGGCGATTCTCAGCCGGAGAGTTAAGCTCGCAATCGAGTGAAATAGTTTGAAACTTCATGCACCACATACAGTGCAGCCTGATTACTCACCGTCAAGATTTGCCTTGCCCATCTTGACCCCTGACCTTGTCTTCTTCTTGCTTGAATTACCTTTTTGAATACCCCCCAAGGAGGCCGTCAATGGCTTACAATCCTAGTTTTTATAATACCGACCGCATGGTCGGCAGCTCTAACGCGCCTGATGCCGATGCCGCATCTGCTCTAAACAGTTTCCAACTCGAAGCTTTCCAAAAACATGCTATCGAAAGTTCCTATACCTCAGCGCCACTGCCTCAGGGAAGCGCTGAGAAGAAGCCGGCCGCGAAGACCGAGGCGAAACCTGCAGTAAAACCAGTTAGCGAACAACCTTCGACCAATTATGTTGATCAAGCAGCGGAGCAAAACCGGATTCCAAAGCCGGGGACGACAAATTTCATCGAACAGGCACAGGCACAAAACCCATATTTGAAACCGCTGGGCAGCAATCTCATCGATCAGGCCCGCGAACAAAATCCATACTTTAGACCGCCCGGCAACAACCTTATAGAACGAGATCAAAAGCCACGAAGCAGAAATTTGATTGGTCAAAGTTCGGGCGCAACTGAGATCAAAAAGGTCGAGACACCTAGAATAAATCCAATGGAGTCGTATTCAGGACTGCATGAGTTCTTCAAGGACGATGTGAAACAAGTTCCTGGGCTGCACAAGTTTTTCAGAGACGACCTCGAGAAGAATTTGATTGAGAACGTGGCATCAACAATCGGTGCGGCCAATGTTCTTTCCGATTTTAACCGCGATGGGAAGAATACAAATTTGCTCAGGGGAACTATCGGTGAACTTTTCAAGCCCAATCCATCAGACTACTGGCACAGCTCCAACGAGACCGGGCAAATGTCCGACTATATCAACAAAGGAGCGAAAGCCTATGGATACGATCCTCTTTCAGTAGCCACCGCAATTGATACCATGAAAGCCCAGATTGATGCGAATATAAAATTCGAAAAGAGCGGGAATAAAATGGACGCAGAGCAAAGAGAACGACTTCGCCAAATGGCGGAGAATACTGCGCTGCTCCAACTAGGAATGGCGCAGGAGCTGCAGGCGGCCAAGCCAGCGGAGGCAAAGGCGTTAGTCTCGGGCAAGGGCTACAGCGTCAAAGAACTTGTTCAAATAGCTCAAAATTATGGTTCCAATCCGAAGAACCTGGCGCAGATCACTGAGCGATCCGAAAAACTCGAAAAATAAAATGTCTTTCTAGTTTGGTTTGGAAAACAACGCTTGTCGTGCGGTGATGAGGTTGATGCCCGTCGAAGCGATCGCGGCATCTCCTCCCCATCGGGATTGCGTCGATTCGATCGGCGGGTCGGCGACTATCTGAACGTTTCCACCAAGAGAAATATTTTTCGAAGAAATCGAATTACTGAAGGTAATATCAGCGCCTTGTGCAATCACGTTGTTCTGCCCTTTGCCGCTGATTCCGGCCGTGCCCCAGAAGATGTCCGCACCGGCGCCGAACTCCGCGAAACTCACACCCGTTTTGGGAGGCGTGCCTTCAACTTGAGTAATAGCGCCAAGCCCAATCACGATATTGCCGTTGCCCGGTGTCGAATCTGTGAAAATATTTGTATTGACGCCAAAAACAATTTTGATTTTGGTCGATACGGTGTCGGCGACCTGCAACAGGAGATCTCGACCGGAATGAATCTCTGCTGCGGTCGTAGTCAGAGTGCCAGTATCAATGACCACATTCAGATCAGAGTTCGCACCACTTCTGACTGTGCCGGTAATGGTTGTACTTCCAGGTCCGGCGTAATCGAACGTTCCACCGGAAGTGCCACCGGCAATCTTGAACGATTTCGCCACTGGTCCTTGCAAAAATACGTCTGCGGCTGCAGTCGCGTTGACAGCCAGAGCCCCGCTATTGACCGTGTATCGGTTCGCCCCGGTTCCAGTTCCAACACTTCCCGTTGTGGAAACCAGTTTCAAAAGTGGCGTCAGAATAGTGGCGGGAATGGTCGCACTACTGAGATTGCCAGTAGCAGTCAACGCCACCGAAACATCACCATCGATGGTACCAGCTAAGAGTCCAAAATTGGTGGAGGTCGTGAGAATCACATTGTCAGCCGCGATTTTCGCAGCCGGTGCCATGGAAAGCCCATTGTCACTGACGATCGAAAACGTTTTATTTCCGATCATCGTTTTGGTATCCAACAATGTTGTCGTGGTCGCGTTTGAATTGTGAACGAATACGTTTCCTGCTTTTCCAGCACTGACGAATAGGTTATTGGCCTTCACTTCAATCGGATTGAATGAATTCAGCCCGGCACCGGCACCAGTCGAAGAGACGAATACGCTGTCAGCCGTAATCGGCGCAAGCGACGGATCTGTCATGATCGTTCCAACGGCACTGAAGTTCAGAAGATTGGCAGAGCCGTTAAACAGCACAAGACCTTTGTTGGAACTGAACACAGAGATTTCAGAAAGAGCTGCATCTCCGGTTGCCACCACTTTCGCTGCCGTTGTCTGCAAAGCGATCACGCCATTCTGTCCGATATCGCCTACTCCCGAGTTAAGGAGAAGTGTCTGCGTGTTGAACTTATTGCCTGAACCAATGACGATGCCATTGGCACCATGAGAAGTTAGCGCGATCGTGCCCTGCGTCAAACTGTTGGTTATTCCAACCTTCGATGCCGGCAACCAACTGATGGAACCGGAGTCGATCGAAACATTTCCAGCCGCTGTGATTTGACCACGAACCACTGTCGCACTCGAACTGCTCACGGCACCAGTCGGAGTCAACAAACCGCTTGCTGAGCCGTCCGCGCCGTAAGTAATCGAAGCACCGCTATTAGGTTGCTTGGCGACAAAAGAAACATTGCCACCTCCACCGCTGCCGCCAGAAGCATTTATCGTGGAGATCGAATTCTGCAATGCACTAACGCTGCCTGATCCTGCGATAAAGGAAACATCGCCATTGCTACCTGTAGTCTTGCCACTCGTAGTAATCGTGCCAAGCGTGTATTGGATCGCGCCATTTTGTCCGCCCCCAGAGGCGAAAGCAGCCAGACGAACATTGCCACCATTAGCAGCGGCTTTACCACTGGCGGACGTATTGATGTTTACTGCGCCATTGGCGCCAAAAATAATATTGCCACCGGTCGCCGAGGGACCACCACTGATGGTTGTCGCCACACCTGTGACCGCGGGCGGTATCGGTCCGACATTCGGTGAGGCACCACCAGCAGTGACATTCGCTCCGGCGATGATAGTGATATCGAATCCCTGTGTGGCAGAATTGGCCGTGAGAGTTGCTGGAACCGAAGCCGTGATGTCACCTGAAGCGATTATCGATAGAGCTTCCCCTACCGCGATATTGCCATCAATACTGATGTTGCCCGACGCGTTACTATAGGTTGGGTCGCCGGTCAGACAAATGTTGCCGAGTCGCAAAGTATCAGTGTTAGCGGCCACATGGGAGGCAGCACCGCTCTGATTGAGCGTGCCGGTTAGATCATCAACGTCGATTTCCGCAGAGCCGAGTCCGGCATTGACATTCACCTCTTTACTGTAGAGACTGCCGCCTGCGACGTAGGTGTTGAAGACTCCATTGTACGAGCTGTTTCGAATATTAATGTCACCGCTCAGCGCCGCGATAGTGCCACCACTGTTGGTGACCTGGAGGGTCGCAGTGGAAGGACCGTCCAGCGAAACGTTTCCGCTAGAAGAACTAATCAAACCGGCATTATTTACCTTCGGAGCATTGATGGAAAGGCGGCGCTGCGCTTGCATTACCGAGTCTTTGCCATTACTGACATTATTGCCGGCAGCGACGCTTAATTCGCCTGAACTAAAAATCGTTCCGAAATTTGAAACCGAATCATCTGCGTGAATGTTCAGGTTCACGGAATTACGAACGGCGGAGACGTTGACTTCAGGCAGTCTGGTTGTGATCAAACCACTATCGGCATTGGTAATGTTGTCCGCAGAGATGACACCGCGAGCTCTTTCATTGCTCGAATAAATATATAAGTTGCCGGCGTTGTTCAAATCACCACTGACTGAAAACAGCGAGGTTCGCGACAAATCACCGTAGACACTCACGTCGATAGGGATTGAGAGGTCATCCACTCTCACTTTCTCTACTCTGCTTGCTAACATTGAAAAATCGACTGAGCCACCGACGGCAGCTCCGGATTTTCCAATCACGATGCTCTGCGCTCTACCAGCCAGTACCTGACGAGCCGCGACGTATTCGGCAGCTGAAACTTGAGAACCAGCGGTGAGCCTTTTCGTTTCATCGCCAAACTTGATGGTGACCGATTCGACGCCATTAAAGAGTCGACTACCAAGCTTGATGTTCTGCTCGGTTGAGCTGAGGTCGATGTCGATGCCGTTCATCCCGGCGCTTTTGCCTGTTTCGCTCAACTGGAAAGACTGGCCACTACCGCGAGCATCCATGCGCACCTGGCGCAGCGAAGAAAAAATCCTGGCAGTGTTAGCGCCGGGAATCGCAGGCGATGTCACGACCATGCCCCCTGTTGCCACTGGTTGAATCGTCAGAGGGAGTGCGCCACCAATTCCAGATGGGCTGTTAGTCTGCCTCCACAGCGATTTCAATTCGCGACCGCGAAGCTCAGAGTTTGATTGTCGAAATTCGCGAAACCCCTCGTTGCGCCCGGCGAAGGCTGGCGCAACACAGCTCAGCATCACTGTTCCGGCGATCAGAACCGACGTGGATGCATTTGTTCTACTAAATCTCGACATGCCATTTCCTCCGACCGATCAAAATGACCACGGCTAGAAGATAAAACCATGTCTTCTCAGCCTTTAAAACAACTCGAGGATTCCAAAACTTTGATCGTCACAGGTTATCACGTCATCTCAAGCGATGTCCACAAACCTCCTGACATTTAGCGCGGTTTCAAATCCGGCTTGGACTCCTGGCCTGGCACAGTCAGACTGTCGCTCTTCGCATCGAGTTCAACCGGTTTCGCCGGCGGCAAAACCAATCCCGACACCGACGTATTGAAGCTCGGCAACCCAAGTGCCCCAGCCTCGCCCGCACTCCGCCCATCCTTATCCGCCAACGATGCACTCACTGCGTTTGAAGATAAAGTCCCGTTCACGTCATTGGTCGACAAAGTGCCGCTCGTATCCGAGCCTGCCAGTCGCCCGGCAGTGGCCCCGAGTGAGTTGGGTCGCACCATCGTCGCGTTGGTGCGCTGCAACTCAGCGATTACTTCTTCACGCGTGATTGGCAGCACAGGACCATAGTCCCAACCCATCGTGAAGTTGAAACCACTAATTCTTGAGTCTTTTGGAAATCGCAAACGATTGGTGTGATCGAGCAGTCGAGTCGTCGCAAGGAGAGCATCATTGAAATTATGCCGGGCATTCGAACTTACCACTTTCGACCGCAGCCTGCCGTTTTTATCAACACTGAAAACCAGGAGACTTCGACCGGACGGTCGTCGCACTCCGCGCGAACGCAAGTCGCGAAAAAGCTGAGTGCTGAATTCAATCCGAAAATTTTGAATCCATCGATCCCAATCTTCTTTCAAGACGCCGTTCTCAGGCGCCTCTTTAAATTTTTCAGGTCCCACCCGGATGACTTTCCAGGTTACGAACACGACCTCTGTTTTGCTGCTCGACCATGGC
>CAZRMH010000051.1:0-26985 GCA_964600935.1 uncultured Candidatus Obscuribacterales bacterium | reverse complement strand
AGGAGCTTTTTGAACTCATCATGTGCAGCCTGTGTCTTATCAGCGTCCCTGATGACATAACGCAACGCATCAAATTTCTTCTGGCAATCACCGGCAGACTGCTTATAGTGGTCCAATTCCACTTCTAATCGACTTCTAATGCTCGCCAGCTGTGACTGCAACCTCATTTTCTCTTCGAGAAAAGTTTGAGCGATTAACGACTTTTGATCGAGTTTTTCGATTTCCGCTTTGACCCTATCGAACTCCTCAGATTTTAGTTTGATCTCGCCCGATCGATTGATTAACTGACTGAGACTCGCCTGACGCCGCTGCAGCTCGTTACGCTGAATCAAATAGTTCGCCACATCTCGTTTTAAATCAACCAACTGAGCCTCGCCATGCAGCGCCCTTTGACACATCAGTTTGAGCTGCTGAACCGTCTGACCAAGCGCGTTAACTGAATCATCAATTAGTTTGACTTCGTCCTCGCGAACTTTCAATTCACTGACTTGCTGCTCTAGCAACAGCATGAGTTCTTGGCTTTCTCGTTCCAGCTCAGGCAAACTCAATAGATTCGTTTCGATTATTTCCATTCGAGTTTTCGAGTCACGAGCCTTCAGTCGGCAAGCCTCTTGAAGCCTGTCAAAGTAAGCTAGACCGAGAATCTCGGACAAAATCTGTTTTCGTTCGGATGGCAATCTCGTTGTAAACTCGTCAGCCCGACCCTGTCGAAGATAGGCACTATTAACGAAAGTATCGTAATCCATACGAAGCAAATTACAAATTACTTGCTGCGTTTCACGCATGCTGGCAGCCGTGAGGCTTCTCCAGTGCCCGAGTTGATCGCTTCCACCATCGCAGTGTCCATCGAAAGACGGGTGCGATGTGATACCACTTTCCTGACCGGTAGTTGGCGGAACAACCATACCGTTTACAGTCAAAGCAGGTGCAATCGTTGCACCAGAGCCAGTTTCCAAACCAGCCATTGCTACACCGGCGCCGACAGTTTGACGATCTCGATTAGAATCATTATCTTTGTGCAATCGCGCACCTTCGGCGATCGGCGCGAGCAATTGTAAATCGAGCGTGCCTTTGGATGCTGCGCGGGCACCACCTTTGGAGGCTCGACGTTGACGCGAACGCCTGACTCGATAGGTTCGATCTTCGTAGTCGAAAATCAAATCGACCCACATTTCCTTCTGTCCCAGTCGAATCAATTCATCCGAGGAAGAACGCCCCTCTTCCCACAGAGCCCATGTGATCGCGTCGAGTAAAGCCGATTTGCCAGACCCATTGTGACCAGACATACAAGCAACTGAAACCGAGCTGAGGTCGATACGCGCATCGGCGTAGCTCATAAAGTTATGCAGTGTCATTGACCTGATAATCACGTGTTTGACCTGACTGGCAGCGCGAAAAGCCAGAACGCGAGAGTATATCCAACAGATACCTGAACGCGTCATGACATAATGTGGTCAGTTCCCAAAGTAGCATAAACTAATACTTCTGGCACATAGATAGCCTAAAACCAATGTCTCAAACAGAAGAATTTAGCAAGGGCCAACCCGACGATAGCTCATCGCGCTCCGCAATCTGGACGGACAATCAGGAGGCGTCGATAGAACCTCATGATTTTCAGAATGACCCACCTGCGCAAACGCTCTACCTGGTGGGGTCGGCATTTTTTCTCTCCGGGTTGGCAGCACTGACATATGAAGTGGTATGGCAACGGGTTCTGGTTCGAGTAATTGGTGCGACGACCCCTGCCGTTGCCACCATCATCTGCGCATTCATGGTCGGTTTGGCAATTGGTGGATTCGTCGGCGCCCAGTTAACGAAACGAAAAGTCAATCACCTTGTCGTTTTAACACTGCTGGAGCTGCTAATCGGCATCACGGCTCTGGTATCAGTGGCGGTGTGTCAGAACGGATGCATTGCTCTATTGTTAGACATTTTGCGAGCCACCACAGGCAATGGCGCGCCAACATTAGCGGTTGGGTTCGCTATGGTTTTTGCCCTGATTGCCATCCCGACCAGTCTCATGGGAGCAACCCTTCCAGTCATCGCCGGATTCTTTGCCAGGTCGACCAAGCGAGGAGTGCTGCTCACCAGATTCTACGCAATCAATTCAGCTGGAGCTGTTTTTGGTGCCTTCATGTCCGGCTTCTTCTTTCTGCCAATGCTCGGAATCAGTGGTTCGCTGGTGTTCGCCGCCGGATTGAATCTGTTGGCGTCCAGCCTGGCGTTCCTCGCGTCCCGCTCAGTGCAAGTAAGCCAACTTTCAGTCGCGTTTCTGCAAAGCGGCACCCTCGAAGGGACGTTGGCGGCAAAATCCACGGACCAGGCCGCTCGCGCATCAAGTCGTGAGACATTTTTTAATGCCGGTCTCGCGCTTTTCACGAGCACTCTCTCGTTCACTATGCAAATCGTCTGGACGCGCTTCTTTGTCTTCCTATTCAGCTCTTCCAGTCAGGCTCTCAGTCTTGTATTGGCAATTCACATCGCCGGCTTATCCATCGGAGCTGCGCTCGTTGCCAAAGAGAAATACCCGAGAAAAAACTCACGAATATTTGCCAGTATCGCTCTCGTTCTCTCGCTCACGTCTTTGACAATTGCTTCGCTACTACATCAGTTTCAAACTACACCGGAAGTTTTTCTCCACCTCAAGAAGTTGCTCCTCCAGATCGTCAATTCCGGCTTCTGGTGCGACGCTTTGGCAATGATATTACTCGCTATCCCGCTGATTCTTCTGCCGTCGCTTCTAATCGGAATGGTATTTCCGCTCCTGCTGGTCGCCGAGGGCACAGCGGCAAGAATGGATCGCTTACCGCTAACGCTCAGGAGCCTGCCAAACAGAACGGCAATAATGTACGCGGGCAGCCTGCTCGGTGCAGTCCTGGCTTCCGGTTATAGCATTTGGTTACGCCCTCTGATTTCTCAATCTTTCGTGAGTGGATTGGAAGTCACCACAATCTTTGTGGCCGTTCTTTACGCCATAGCGACGCTAATCGTCCTGACGAAACAGTTTGGCGGACAGTTTATCACCGCCACTTCAGCAGAGTTGAAAGCCGCTGTTTACGGCAGTTTAGCATTAATCAAACTGGGCCCGACAAAATCAAGAAAAGAACGGATGTCCTCGTTTTCGTACGCCATAAATATCACTTCCATCTGTTTACTAATTATCACGTTGGCTGGAGGATTAATTCTCATTCGCCCGAAGTGGGATGCCATGCTGATCGCCGCTGGTTTATCTAATGTCGATACAGAGGAAATTAAAACGATTCCCGTCGCAAAACAAATTGAAGTTCTTCGTGGAGTTGATGCAAATGGAAATGCCACCGAGAAATTGTTGATGTACAGGGAAGGCTTAAACAGTACTGTGTCGGTAGTCGAGCGACCGTCGGCCAATTTGACTTACTTACGAAACAACGGCAAGGTCGAAGCAGCTATTCCATCCAATTCAATGTTGCCGGCACCTGATAGTGACTTGCCAACACAGAAGCTGCTGGGACTGATTCCGGCAGTTAACAGCTCAGGCGAAAACATCGAGGGTCTGGTTATCGGCTACGGAAGCGGCACGACCTGCAGTGCCATACTCCCTGCTCCATGGGTTAAACGACTTACCGCCGTCGAACTGGAAGAAGCGATCTGGCAGGCTAGACCTCTGTTTCCGTCGGCAATCGCGAAGAATGAGTGGGAGGACAGTAAATTAATTCCTGTGATTACCGATGCACGCAACTATTTGTCTCTGCGCGATCAAAAATTCGACTTCATCGTATCTCAGCCACCGGAGCCGTGGTTGAGTGGAGCCTCCGATCTGTTTACCGTGGAGTTCTATCAGCTCATCAAAAAGCGTTTGAGAGGAACTGGCACGTTCTGCCAGTGGGTACCGTTGTATTCGTTGACACCGGCACAACTCCAGTGTCTGGTGCAGACCTTCCAGCACGTTTTTCCTCAGACCACAATCTGGCATCCCAGGCGAGCCGGGGAGATCATTCTCGAAGGTCAGCTCGGTCAGAAAGCGGACAGCGCAGTAATTGCACAGCGCTTAAAATCAGATGCAGTTAGTGTTCAGCTTCAACAAATAGGCATCGAAAATCGGGCGGATTTTTTCGCCAACGCAATTCAGATGCCTGCGAGCATAAATCAGAGCCTTGAAGATATTGTTTTAAACACAGACGACAATCTACTTATCGAGGGCAAATTAGCCAAAGATATGAACGGTTCAAACCAGCACCTTGACGAAATTTTTCGAAGAGTGTTCGGCAACGAAAGGGATTTGCAATCAAAAACCGTAGACAGCGCTCTTGCTGAGAATGCCCTGGACATAGCATTGGCGCTGATCAAGAGAAACTCGCAAAACGCCAGTTTCGCAACTGATGATTTGTTTTTGCACTGCATTAGCGCTAACAATTTCAAACCGCTGAATACTCCACCACCATCAGCGATACCACCCAGTTTAAACGGTATTCCAGCGATTCGTTTTTACTTGCACACTGGAAACCCGCTCAAGGCAGCCGAACTTCTTAAATCGACAGATTACTCATCGGTGAAAGATTATGAAACCCTCTGCGATCTCGCCACCCTGAAATTCCTTTTGGGGGAATACGAGACGGCGCTCGAAATTTTCCAGAATGCGCAAGAACACAAAGAGGCAATCAGTGCACGAGCACGGGCAGGCATCGGACTATGCCTCTGGATGACCGGCAAATCGCAGGACGCCATTGCTGCACTCGAAGAATCGCTGACAAACAACCCGAATCAGTTTCTCCCACGTTACGCCCTCGCTCAGTCACTACTGCAGAATGGTCAGGAGGCTGCGGCGTTGACGAATATGCGGGCCGCAGCCTTGACCGATCCAACGTCAGCGTGGCCAGGTGTTTTTGTCACTGCCTACAACATTGCAAAAGGTGACTGGCAGTCAGCCAACAAAAATTTGAGCTTGGCATTAAAACGAAATCCCGAGCTGCCGGAGGCGATTGCACTGGGATATCAGATTGCCTCGAAGACTGGTCAAACTCAACAAATTAGCAGTTTTGCTAATCAATACAAAAGGCTCACTACCCGTGATATCACGGAATGGCAGCCGAAAGGTCTAATCGAATCGATTTTATTTTCGCCCAAAATCGTATCCAGAATAACAAGCCGGTAGACAAGAGCAGCCGGAAACGCTTGACTGCCAAGCCTGTACAGCAACGACCCCATTTGTAAGTTTGGTGTATGGTTTTCCCCATATTATCGAATTCTCGATTTCGCATGCTATCGTTCAACTGCAAGAGAGGAAGCCGGTTCGATCGAAATCAGCCGGCATCCAAGATTCTATACATTTCCGTAGTAACGAATTTTCCGGACGTATTTTGTGCAAGAATCCTAGGGAGTATTATGGATTCGAAACGCGACCAGATCATGTCGAAACGACTCTTATTAATCGAAGACAGTCCGACGCAGTTGATCACACTGCGCAGTATGCTGGAGTCGTCCGGTTATACAATCTTGTCATCGAAAAGCGCATCAGAAGGTCTTGTTCGAGCCTACAATGAGTTACCCGACCTAATCATTTCCGATGTGGTAATGGCTGGAATAAACGGCTACCAACTTTGCCGATTGGTGAAGAGCGATCCGGAACTGGCAAGCACACCGGTAATTCTGCTAACCAAACTGGACGGATCAGTCGATCGATTCTGGGGTATGAAGTCGGGTGCCGACCGGTTTATTCCGAAGGAGCCGGGATACCCAAGCCTCCTTAAGGCGGTCAGAGAGCTGCTGGAAACGGCCAAGAGCGAGCCTAAATTGCGATTGGTCGGAGAACCATCTCAGTCGCCGTCAGCTCAAGAAATAAACGCCAGACTCAACCAGTTATTGGAACGTTTGTTGTTCGAAGCGACAATCGTCGATGAAGTAAGGAAACTGAGCGAAGAAACGCTCGATCCAAATATTCTGGCAGACAAACTATTCGAGCTGCTCTCATCGATTCTCGACTACGAAGCATGTGCACTGATCGTCAACGAGGGTTCGCATTCGTCAGTGTTTACTGATTGTGCCAAACACGTTTCCGAAGCGGCATTGACGACTTATGTGAGCACCTTGAGCTTGCAGCTCGGCTTGCCGCCTCTGAAGTCGAAGCTGGCCAAACAACTGTATTATCCGTCCAACTCAATCACTCAACCTATCGATGTACAAGGTGGACGTCTGGGCTTGCTGGTGGTAGTCCCACCGACGAACAGCGCATACCAACCAGGGGACCAGAAAGTTGTCCGGATAATCTGCGATCAACTGTCAATTATATTGAGAGTTTTTCGACTGCACCAGAAACGCACTCTGGACGCTTAAAACAGAGTCGGAATGCTGGTTCCAGGGCATCGTCTTCAGTCCTTTTTGCCCTTGCTGCCTTTGTCCGACTTATCACCCTTGTCGCCGGATTTGCCGCCCTTATCACTGGACTTAGACTTGTCATTGCGATAATAGTTGTTAGAAAGAGGCTTAATTACCGGATCTGAAGACTTATCGTCTTGAGAATCATCACCATCTGCACTATCAGCGGTGTCACCCTTCGCCAGTTTGCTGATCGAAGAGGGAATGATTGAATCGATTTCAGTTAGCCGTGGGCGTAACTTCGGCATCTCTTCTTCCGCGTCATCGGAGAGGAAGTGGTCGGCAATCGAGCCTTCCAGTTTATAAACGATTTGCCACTCGCCTGATTTCAATCGATCGTTTTTCGATTCTTCCAACGGTGAGATACCCGGTATCGATCCACTGACGTCAGTCAGTTTGACTCCCTCGGATGGCTGTGCCGCCGGACTGGCAGCAGGATCTGAATCGGGCACGGACTGAACGGGTGGATTTTGAGTCACTTCAGAACTGAGTTGAGCGCTTTGACGACCAATTCCGACTTTATTGGCCGAGTCGCCTTCAATACCATATACAGTGTCATCCTGATCATCGGAATCCTCGGCTTTCTCACCTTGATCTGTGACAGGATGTACAACTTCGTGTTCGATCACCTCAAAGGACGGTCGAACAAAACTACCATCGCTGACGGGTTCCGTCGAATTATTTGAAACTTCCGTTGAGGGCGGATCTCCACTGCCGGCATCGAATGAACTTCGGTCACCACCAGGCTCATGAGCATGCAGTTCAACAACAATGTGATCTCCGGTCAACAATGTGGTTGGATCGACGACCGCATGATCGCCGGTTAGAACACCAGCCGGTTCAACATTGGCAGATTGATATGTCGCTGGATTTGATTCCTCGATATTGATTTCTAGAGCCACCTGAGACGCAGTCTCTACACTGGATCCGCCATCATCTCCGTAGGTAGGTTCTGCGCCCTCTGCAGCTACCGGCGGCATCTCCATCGACACAGTTCCTGAAGTTGATAAAACTCCAGTCCCACCAGAGACCGCTTCGGTTTGCGAAATTGCCTCGGATGCGACCTGCGAATCTACCTCTTCAGAGTTGGCTGATGCTCCTCCAGAATGGGATTGAACTTCATAGTTCGCATCCGCCGCACTGGATGCCAGAGATTCACTTGTCGTCTCTTCATCGCTCTGATAAGGGAGGCTAGGATAGACACCACTCTCAATTTCCGCAGCCTCCTCCGCAAGCGCCTCGAACGCCATCTCGGCCGACAGTCCTTGAGTCGCTTCTTGGGACGGGGGAACTTCAATCGGCGCGGTCTCGGACGTGCGAACGCCGTGGAAGGCTTCATCCAAAACCTTTCGAATTTCAGATGGCGGTTCAGCATCGGTGGAGGTACTGAAGTCGAGCAAGTCATCAATGTTAGAGTACTCGACGACCGGCGTGTCGATCGCTGCGGTCTCGGTCACCGAGGATGGTGTCATTCCGTACTGCTCGATATTCGATTGACGACTTTGGGTCTGTGACACGGGGACGGTCTCTTCGATTTCATAGCTCAGGTCCATGTCATCGATTGCGTCATCTTCATCATCGTAATCGACTTCGCCGAATACGTTTCCGTCGTCAACAGGCTCATCTTGCGGTCCAGGTCGATTGCGCTCCTCCATCGTAATTTTAGGAAGAGGAACTTCCGCCGTGGGACGCGATTGTCTCTCAGGCGAAGTTTGAGCTGGAGCGGGTGCAGCGTCACCAGTTCTGGTATCAACCACGCCACCGCTATCAGCGTCTGCACCGTATGCGGTTTCGAGACCATCACCGCTCCGCTCACTAAATACCTCAACAGCAGACTCCAGCACAAGCGAGTTCTGCGCCACGGGCGCTGGTTGCGCCATCTCCTCGGAAAAAGCTCCGTGCCTGGAAATCGAGCCAGCAGCCTGAGCATCTTTCAACTCTTGCTCCGCGGCAACGGCGTCGGCGGCAACCGATTCTTCCACCGCTCCTGGGGTGGCTCCAGGCATTTGAAGAGCCTCATGTTGAGACGTATCCGACTGATTGAAAATATTTACCAGTGACTTATGTACGCCGCTCTCTTCGATTAATACGGGCTCAGGCGTTGAATGAATGCCTTCCATGAGCCGGCGCAGCGACTTCTTGCCGTCCTTGCTGGTGACGGCATCGGTTATGCCTTCAATGTCCAGTGAACTCTCAACCGGCTTACGATTCTCGTAATCTGACTCTTCCTCGACATAAGCCTGAATCGCTTCAGGCTCTGACCAATCGAGTTGGTCTTTCCAGAGTGGAACCGCGTGACCGGCACTAAATACGCGCTTGGCCGCCTCCTCCTGATTGATCTGTGGCGCGGTCGCTCTCGACGACGGAGCGCCGCTTTGATAGGCAGCAACGCCCGTCAGCGTATCACGCTGTCCGCTGGCGATCACCCGATCCATTTCCTGTTGGGTGACCAAGCCTTCTGCGACAGCAGTTTCCTCGATCGGCACATGATTCTCGCGCCAGCTCTTCATGCACATCTGATAATGACCAACAGTCATGTTGCCGTTTTTCAACAGACGCTGCCCGGTAAGCACCTGACCGAGGTCTTCTTCCGAGATGAAACCTTGCTTGACCAGAAAGGCGCCAAATAGCATCTCCGGCATCGCCTTATGCATATCTGCAGCGATTTCCAGCTCAGTCGGCTCCAGCAGTCCGGCGCATTGCATCAATTCGCCAATTCTAAGCGGCGTGCGCGAATTGATCGAATCGGATTTGTCTTCGGGTGCACTATGGATCAAGACATCCGGAGCGCCTCTCAGTCCTAAAACACGGAAATCGAAATCGGTACGCGTCACCGGATCGCTCAATATGTCGTGAGCAATCCAGAGGTTTTGCAGCTCATCCAGCAAAGGTTTGCGCGATTTACGTTTGGCTTTCTTGAGACTGAACAATATTCGCCGAACCAGAAACAGGAATGAGCGATGAATCTCTTCGAAGCTGGCAATCTGATCGACATTGAGAATGCCATAGGCGTTGAACGTCGGCTTATCAGAATCACCGGCTGCAGATTTATCGTCTTCGAGAATCGCTCGCTCGCCATCACCCCCAGAGAAATCGATCAGACCTTCATCTTCAGAAACGTGCTGGCTGATTTCGCCACTTACGCCTGGCTCGACAGCGGCTTCATTACTTGACTGAGCCGCAACGGCTCCCGACTGAGCCCCTTCGACCGCCGGCAGTTCGTCCGACTGACCATCCATTGAGTCACTATCGTCATCGTCTGAAGTCCAAACAATGTTGGGCATCACTCGCTTGCGTTTCTTGCCGGTCTGACTGTCAGCGGCGGGCTCACTCGCCTCAGCGGTCGTCTCGGTCGATGTCTCAGCGACGGCTGGGCGCTCCGGTTCAACCGGACGATTGGCAGTTTGATCGCCAGACTCGGTCTTCTGCGCGGATTGTTGGTAACGCAGCAGCAAAAAAATCTGTTTATGTGCAAGACTTACCCCAGAGGAGTCGCCCCGGGCATGGCTCTGTTTCAGCGCAGCGGCAAGGACCTTGCTCTCGAGCTCGAGTCGGTCCTTCGAGCCCATCGAGGCTACGATAATTGTCTGAAACGCGCGTGGACTCATTTGGTAGTTTCTGTCTGCTCTAAAAGACAAGGAGACCTTATCCTCCTCATCACTACTCTTTATTGCCATTTTTCCGAAGACATTAACATCTTTTTGAAAAGGAAAATATAAATAGGCAAAATAGAGAGACTATTGGCAAGACCCTCTGAAAGGTAATTTTTCTTGGACTCAACTGCAGCAATCGAGCTTTTAAAATCCGAAACCGAACGATTCTCGATGAGCTTATCGGCTGAAACGCTCACCAGCTTCCGTTCTTACATCGAAGCACTCTACCAGTACAACCAGAAGGTCAACCTGGTGGCCAACGCCGACCCGGAGGTCGTGGCGAAACGGCATGTCCTCGACTGTTTGGCACTTGTCGAAATAATCGAGAAGCTGGAAAACGGTGAAGGTTCCGATAAAAATGCCCGACAACTTCTTGATATCGGAAGCGGAGCCGGGCTTCCGGGGCTGGTCATCGCGATTGCCTGTCCTGAGCTGAAGGTGGTTTTGCTAGATTCAGTCGGCAAAAAAACCAAGTTTTTAGAAGAAACCGTTCACGCCCTCGCGCTTTCTGAGCGGGTTTCCGTGATCAATGGCCGTGCCGAAGAATTGGCGAGATCGCCCAGTCGCGGCACCTTCGACCTCGTCACTTCACGCGCCGTCGGTCATCTGGGCATGGTCACGGAGCTGGCACTGCCGCTTCTCAAAATCGGCGGCAGATTACTCTGCCAAAAATCAGCAGCCCAGGTGAAAACCGAAATCGACGAAATTATGGGCGACGGATTCTACCAACTGGGCGCTAAATCAGCAAAAACAATCGTTCCCAAAATTCAGGCTGGCGAAAATCAACACGTCGTTGTTTCAATCGAAAAGAAAAAACGCTCACACGATATATTTCCAAGACCCTGGTCGGAAATTATCAGGCACTGGAAATAATCCGGTTTACAATCGCTTCGGAAATTTTTTGAAGGTTGTTTTCGTTGGTTTGAAACAACAGCGACGGGATTAAAATTTAGCCCAGAGCACCGACGCCGTCGCCGCCAACCAGTGGCGCGCCCAGATCGACTTCGGCATCCTCTTCAGGAACCATCCAACCTTCCGCGGTCGCTTGCTGACGAGCGCTCTGAAGCTCGGTCGTGACGCGCAGCTCGAGCACCCGGCGTCTACTGCCGAAGATATATTTCGCCCTGTTGATCAAGGCAGTGACATCGACGTGATCGTGCGCAAAGATGATGTTGTCCGGATGTCGGTACCAATTATCGCCGACAGGCACCACGATGTCCGCCACCATTTCACCAACATCAATTGGCTCTGGCTCTGCGTCTGCTTGCACCGGCCAGTGCAAAATGTGCCTGTGGGTATCGAAACCTAGACACTCAATCCGTCCGAGATAGTGAATAGACTCTTCTTCGATTTTGAAGCCGGAATCGGCGTAATTGCGCAATTCCTCGCGCCAGCAATCGCCGAGAACCTGCTGAACAGTCGATATGTGGCGCTCCATGCGCCAAGTCTGCGATGTCGGCAAATAGGACTTCGATGGACGGAAGTCCCATTCTCTGTCGTTGTACATCAGTTGATACTGGTGAGTGTGGGCCCACGAAGTCATCAAAACGCTGGTCCAGATGTTGTTGTCCTGGTAGACCTGAGCGTAGCTTTTCTTGAACCACTCCTGCCACTCTTCGAAAGAGTCATAGTTGGAAGAGCGCTTTGATAGCCCTTCTCGCCATTCGCGCTCGTCATGCAACGCGTCTTCGGCATGGAAAAATTCTTCCCAGTAGGCGGTTACGGCAGCAACTTCCAGAAGGGACTTGTCGACCCGGCCGATCTTTTCAAGCCACAGACGACTGGCGACGTTGAGCGCCTCCTCACAACGAGAGTACGGATTGGTATCCTTCAGCTCATCGCTGTGCCTCACGTAGTCTACTGCTGCTCGGATTAAGAATGCCGGAAGCATGCGTTAATGAAACCCTCAGGTCGATTCGAACGATCGATCTACAACTAATCAGAGCACTATAACAAAACTTTTGGCAATGGTGTTGTTGGATCAAACGAAATAGTTAAACGAGGCTTAAACTAAACCGCATTATCCGCCCGAAAATACAGGCGCGCTAGACAGGCGCTTGCTTTCATGAATGGCATCTTTGTAGCGTTTAATCCGCTGCCCGAAAACTGGATCGGCCTCGAAATCACTGAGCTTCATGGCAAGTCGTTCCGTCCAGCAGGCCTCTCCGGAAAGACCCGGTTGGTTGAAACGCTGCGTAGTGGCCAGCAGATCGGTAATCATGAACACGGCAAGCCAGCATGGACTATCGAAAAGCGCTTTGATAAAGGAACCATGCAATTCTTCTGTAAATTCAAGAGGCGCGTTTTCATCATCGAGGTCCAGTAGACGCATCAGTCGTTGCACTTCCTTCCAACCTTCTTCGCCGTCTTCACCATGCCACCACTCGACCAGCCCCTGATAATAAGCGGCGATCGGCTGATGGTCGTGGGTCGCGTAAGTGGCAAGCGATAATGGATGGTGTTCGCCCATCGGTTTAAACTCTCTGGTTTCTTCAATTCGTTCGAATATCGGAATGGCAAAACCAGCCATGCCCAGCTCATGTAGAGCCGGTCTCAGATATTCGGGAACGATAATTCCCAAATCCTCTGCCACGATGTTGCAATCACGGGCGGTGTCGCCAAGAACCTTCAAAATCTTGGATCCCTCTTCGCAATTTTGCTCGGCATCCTCTTCTTCTTCGTCGTCGCGAGGAAGGAATTGGGGAAGCTCACCGTCTGTGAGTTCTTCCGCTTCTTCTTCGGTCAACTCCAGGAATTCCCAGTTGCGTTCCGGAATCCAGGGGAAGGCATATACGCGGAAAAATCCGAGCACGTGATCGATACGGTAATCGTGGAAGTGATCGAGGTTACGTAAAACGCGTTGCCTCCACCATTTGAATTCTTCTTTCTCGTGAGCATCCCAGTCGTAGATCGGAATGCCCCAGTTTTGTCCCCACTTCTTAGTGAACTCATCGGAAGCGAAGACTGGCTCAGGAGGGGCGCCTCCCGACCATTTCAAATTGAAAAGATTCTGATGGCTCCAGACATCGGCACTATATCGACTGACACCAAATGGGATATCACCCATCAAGCGAACGCCCTTCGACGCAGCATGTTTCTTAACTTCGCCCCATTGCAGATATCCGATCCATTGCACATACTGCCAGTAAGAACGAGTTTCTTCCAGCCGCTTTTTGTCAGTATGGGCAGCAAGCCATTTCTCAGCACCAGCAACGGTTTGCAGCTGATCATCCCATTGAGTCCAGCAGGGGTTGCCCTGATGTTCTGCCATGATCGTTCTAAACAACGAATACGGAACCAGCCACTCCCGGTGGTGCTCTTTGAATTTTGCAAATTCAGCTTTTTGTTTGGCGTCCCCACCCGTTTCGAAATTGCTAAACGCCAGTTTCAAAAGGCGAAGTTTCAAAGCTCGAACTTTCTCGTAGTCAATTCGATGATTGGCCTCATCCAATCCGGCTTTGGAGACTTCGTCATCGAGGTATTCCTGTTTCAATCCGGGCACCAATTCCGGTACCATCGCAAAGAGACTTGGTTCGAGTGAAATCGAACTAATCGCGTTGTACGGACTGTTATCACCACTGGTCTCATTTACCGGCAGCGTTTGCAAAACAGTGATGCTATTGCGTGCACAGAAATCAACCGCGTCCTTCATTGCCAGCGTGTCGCCGATACCTAGATCATTATCTCTGCGCAGAGCAAACGCAGGAATGAGAACGCCGGCTATTTTGTTATCTGGATTGATAGGCATCTTATACACCCAACCTTGTGAAGACTGCGTCGATATTTTTTAGATAGGTTTCCGGACTGAGACAAGCGTCAATTTCTTCTTTGGAAACGTGCTTGAGGACTCGTTCGTCCTTAAGTAGATTTTTGTGAAAACTGGAGCCGTCGATCTTGTTCCAGGCATCCATCGCGTTCGATTGCACGATTCTGTAGGCCTCTTCACGAGCCAGACCTTTTTCGACGAGCTTCAACATGACGGCTTGCGAGTAGATAACACCACCGAACACATCCATGTTGCGGCGCATGTTCTCAGGGTAAACAACTAATTCTTCAATCACTCCGGCAAAACGATTCAACATATAGTCTAAGAGAATTGTCGAGTCAGGAAGAATGATGCGTTCCACTGATGAATGGCTGATGTCGCGCTCATGCCAGAGCGGAATGTTTTCCATTGCAGCCATGCAATTGCCACGAAGAACGCGAGCGAGTCCGGAAATATTTTCCGAAGCGACGGGATTTCGTTTATGCGGCATGGCAGAACTGCCCTTCTGTCCGGCGGTAAACGGTTCCTCGGCTTCCAAAACATCAGTACGTTGCAGGTGGCGTATTTCGGTCGCGAATTTATCGAGACTACTGCCGATCAGGGCAAGAGTGAAAACAAATTGCGCATGTCGGTCGCGTTGAATGATTTGTGTGGAAATCGGAGCGGCCTTCAAGCCAAGCAGCTTGCAACTGGCTTCTTCGACAACCGGCGTGATGTTGGAGAATGTTCCAACCGCACCGCTGAACTGTCCGACCGAAATCATTTCAATCGCTTGCTGCAACCGTATTTGGTGGCGTCGAACTTCCTCTAGCCAAACGGCAAGTTTGAATCCGAACGTAGTAGGTTCCGCATGGATACCGTGTGAGCGACCAATCGTAATGGTGTTTCTATGTTTGCGAACCTGCAAAAGAATTGCATCATGTAAACGGTTCAAACCAACAGTCAACAGTTTTGCCGCTTTAATAAGAGTCAGAGCTAGTGCAGTGTCGATAACGTCAGAACTGGTCATACCACGATGAATATAACGACCGGCATCACCGACGTTTTCATTGACGTTGGTCAAGAAAGCGATCACGTCGTGCTTTACTTCCAACTCAATTTCCGAAATTCGTTTGACATCAAATTTCGCTTTCTTCTTAATCTCGACCAGTGCTTCTTTCGGAATGGAACCTAGCTCGACTTGAGCCTCTACGACTGCGATTTCGACATCGAGCCATGCCTGGAATTTGGCTTCATCCGTCCAAATAGCTCCCATCTCGGGTCTTGTGTATCGGTCGATCACTCGCAGCCTCCTAATTCATTATCAATCGTGAATGGACAGTGTCCATAATTCGAGGCCGGCATCGGTCAAGAAACTGACGATTACCGGCGTGGAAAACACCGCGTCGCAAGAATGCGGGCGCTGAGCGCTTACCGGAAGTGCCTATTTTACACCTCCTCGGTCAACATAGTCGTTTCGTTTCTGGCAAGAGACGAGGTCTTAACGTTAAAAACCCCAGGCCGACCAGCTAGTTGGAAACTTCTTTTCGAGTCCGTTCATATACATCACCCACTGACCGTGATGAAACGTTTCATGACCGACCAATCTCCACATATGTTCGACCGCACGCACCTTTTCGCCGAACCAATCGATCGGAGCCTCCGGGTCGGCATGCGAAAGAACTCTTAGCATCTCCTCGTCACAGGTATAGAGATGGGTTCGCAGATTTTCGAGCGTCTGTTTTTTCCGATTAAACGTGCTTGACTTATTCAAGATTCCAAAACTGACTGAGCCATTCACGACCGCAGCAACATAATCTTCTTGGACACGACTAATGTGGCGAAACTGCTTCCAAAGCGGTCCCATACCAAGACCAGGCGAGTACTCCAGATCGTCCCTGGAAAGACTTGACAGCAGGTCGAGACTCAAACCACGCGCGAATTTCCATTCAATCAAGAAAGGCTCAAACACAGAACTGACGCACCTCGACTAGCCCTCACGAAACTGTCGGCATATCGTCGCCGATTTGCCGCCGAATCTCCACCACAACTTTCTAAGGAAGAATAAGAAACGAAGCTTATTCAACGCGCTAAAATAGGCTCGGATTGAACTATCCAAATTTAGTCACATTGCTTATTACCAATTGCAGAAGCGAATAAGAAGATGAAAGTTTTACTACCTGTTGACATTGCACACCCTCATGAAGATCTGACCGAACATGTCAGTTGGATTCTTCCGATGAAAGGCAGCGAGGTGAAACTGCTGTTCGTCAAAGATTTGCTTCCATCGTATGAACGTCTGGTCTCATCGATGGGTGATTTTCCGGACGACTGGAATCACCAGATCGACCAAAAGGTGGAATCAGCTCTCGCCCCTCTGGCTGCACAACTGGAAGCGGCCGGTGGTACGGTCAGGCATGAAATCGCTTCCGGTCCTCCCGAACACGTGATAGCCGATGTCGCCAAAGTCGGAAATTTTGATTTTACGGTTGTCGCTCCAGGTCAACATTCAAATATCGAAAAGTTTTTCATGGGCTCGACATCCAGCTCGGTCGTCAAACTGGCACCAGGCACGATACTAGTGCTGCGCGACCATCGTGGACATGACAAGCTCAATCACGTGGTGTTCGGAATTGATGGATCGGAAGAGGCTCTTCACGCACTCAAAACTGCAACCCAGCAACTAAAACTGGTGGAACGCAAGGTCAAAGTCACGGTATTGCATGCAGTATCAGTACCACCCCTGGTGGCAGTCTTTTCTCCACCGGAGATGGCAGTCGCCATTGAGAAGAACATGGAGATGGAGGGCGAGGGCTACATCGCCAAGGCGCTTCAAGTGCTCAAGGACCTGGGTGTGGAAAACGTGGAACCTCGGCAAGTTCAAGGAGAGCCTGCTTCCGAACTGATTCGCTACGCAGAACAGGCAAACGCACAATTGATTGTCACTGGTTCAGGTCAACAAAAGTTTCTCGAACATGCACTGGTTGGAAGCATAGCCACTCGTGTCGTGACGCACGCGAAGTGTTCTACTGCAATCGTCAAATTGCCAAGAAAAACTTCTTAGCTGAGCCGAGGTGATCATGAATATAAAACGAGCATCGTTCTTGTTCGGGCTCTCGCTCTCACTGACGTTCGCGTTTTCCTTCACCGCCTGCCAGCCGGCACAGTCCGAGCTGATCGACGGCGATCTGGCTGAAGAACAGATGAAGGAAAAAGAAGAATTAAACAATATGCGCGACGAAATGGGCGACATCAATTCAACTATCAACGATGCGATGACGCAACTCGATAAGCTCGGTCAAAAGGTCACTCAACGCCAGAACGCAAAAGAGTTTCACTTGTTCGCTCGAGAAAGTGAGTGGGAAACTTATAACGGCTCCACTGTTAAATGCCTGACCTATAACGGCAAAATTCCCGGTCCTGCGATTGCAGTTACCGAGGGTGATTTCGTTAAAATCGTTTTGCACAATAATATGAAAACGCCGACAAGTTTGCAGTTTCACGGACTAATCGTTCCACATAGTGTTGGTGGAATCCCGAGAACAAATGCTGGTCTGGTAGCGCCGAACGAGACGTTTGTCTATCAGTTTATTGCCAAACAGCCTGGCACTTTCTGGTATCACCCGCAGTTGGTTCATCCGAACCAAAAACAATTAGGTTTGTATGGCGCAATCATCGTTAATCCGAAACTGAAATCACGTCCTTACGATCAAGACGTCACTCTGTTTTTCTCGGAGATGCGTAAAACTCCTGTTCCTGGAAGCGATACTACTGGCAGTACCACCACGCACAAAGTGACCGCCAGCAGGGCCGGTCGGGCAGGAGCTGTCACACACACAGGACCCGCTAGCGGCGAGGAGGCTAAACCCGCTGGTCACAACTTCACGGCTATGGCATGGACAGATGGAAGCAGTCCACCGGAAGTAGCGACGGATTATTTGATCAATGGAAAACCGGCGCCCAATATTCCGGCAATTGAATTACGAAGAGGCCAGCGAGTTAGATTGCGTTTGATCAACGCCGGACAAGAGGCTGTGCCGATTCAACTCGGCGGACACAAACTGGAAATCGTCAGTCATAACGGCGGCGATCGATTAGAGCCACATGTTTTTCGTGACACGATCTGTTTAAATCCGTCGGACAGAATGGACGTCGACTTCACGGCGGACAATCCAGGCGTTTGGTCCTTAGCATCCGAAAGCGCACATCAGTCAACCCATCGCGGCAAATTCCCAGGTGGCATGGCCTGCATCGTCCGCTATTCGGAACTCAAAGCACGACCAGGCGGAGCGGCGCCTCTACCGAGCGACGACGAGTAGTTAGGTTAGAGGTTTAAACTTCGCCGAAGCACGTTCAGCGACAGTGTCGAGCAGGTCGATGAACTGGAACTGCAGTAGGAAAGTTTCGACGTTTAAATCGCTTCGTGCAACTGCCTCAGATGCGAGTTCACTTTATCGCGCGACAATCCGGTGTGCACGCAAAATTTATTCCAGCCAATTTCAATCACATCTTCCCAACAGTTGAAGAAGATCTCCTGGTTCAAATAATCCTTGCCCTGCTCGTACGAATAGTCCGCAAGAATCGCCTTGGCCATATCGTGCTGAATCATATGCTGCAAATCGAACCACTGCTCTTCCACGGCCAATTCAAACAGGGTGCTTAAAAACTCCTGTTGACTGTAGCGATTTTCAGCTAGTTCCTGAAGTCGTGACGGCAGTGTCATTTCCATTTTCCGTTCATAGCACTGTGTCGACGGGCCAATACTGCCTTTTGCCTACACTTACACTATCATAAGTTTTGTAAATTGGAAAACCTGCAATCGCATATACAAAAGCGATATCAAAAAAGCTATTTGAGACGCAGAATTCCGCTGCCCGACTCCACTTGCAAAGCATTCATTTTGACAACATATGCTACCGGAAAGATGTAGACCTATTTTTTGAACAATCTCTGGTGGTGCTTCTGGTGGCACTATCAGAGCGTAAGTTTTGACGGAATCGCTGTCGCGCTCAGGCATTCTGCCGCCACCATCAATAGTAGGTTTGATTAAATCGACTCGGAGCCTCGCGAAAGGATCGCATAAAACCTCTGGCTTTGGATATAGTGGAAAGAGTTGTGCAGGTGACCCAATGCTTCTATTAAATAAACTCGAAAGCATCAGACATCAAATCGTCGACCGCGAAATGAAGCTCTCTGACGCACTTCTATTAGTACTTCGTTGTCTCAGAGAAATCGTTCCGGAGGAGCGACTGGTCTGGGTCAACCGCGAGCTGCTCGGTTACCGACAAGACGACCTCGAGGCCCTGTCGGAACAGCACATGGGTCTCAACATTTTTCTAGCCTGGATCACCGAATCAAGAAAACGTCCTGTTCTGGAAGTACCCAGTTACAGATTTCTTGATGGCATCTGGGGACGTATAGACCAGAGCGGACGGTTAGTTTCCGTGATGGAACCGGAACTGGCTCAGCGCCAAATTTTCTGCAACATCGGCATTCAACAGATCGAACTGCAACTCGACGAGATTGATAATCCGACCGACGCTCTATTCAGCTTGAGTTATGATGAACGCACCGGAGCCGAGTTTTTCTGCGAGTCACGCGAGCTGATTCGAGTTTACGACCATGTCAGGTTTAAACTCATCGAGTTTCTCGACAAAGTGATCGCAGAATTAAAACTAGTCTGATTGCCGCGACCGGTTTAAAATGGCAGTGGACTATTCATTCGAGTTCCGCTGGTTACTGCTTTGATTTTAGGCTGTACGAACTTAAATAGAGAATCTCGAAGATTGCTGCGCACCTCAGCAGTCCTGGCAATTTTGTATTTCACGGCCAACTCAGTTCCGAGCGCAACAGTTAGCGCGCAAACAACAGCAGAAGAAGCGTCACTCGATAACATTCTTCAAGATTTGGAAAACGAAGCCGGACTGGTGGCAATTCTCACAGATCCGTTTAGTAAGCGGATGGCTGGACTGGAGCTGAAAGTCTTCGGTTCGGTTCAAACCGGTTCGGTTATCGAACGCATCAATAGAATTCGCAAACAAATCGATGCGGACAACGCCAAGAAAACTCCGGAAAGCACCTCATCAGAACCTACTGGCGACAAAGCTGCCGATGCCAGCAAAGATCCAATTAAAAAACATATTTTGGAACTGACTCGAGCATTGCCACCAACTAACACGAAGTTGCCGAATTTCTTCCGAGTCGAGCCAATGGAACCGGTGAAGGAAACAGACTATTTACCCGAAATTTTAAGTGCGACAAAACAGCAAGTCCTACGCTTTAAAACAATGCCGATTCCGGTTTACGTCACACCGTATAAGGTGCGCAGCTACACTCGCGCCTGCATAGAAGGTTTCGAATCATGGGAGCACCGAACCGATGGAAAGGTTCGTTTCGTTCAAGTGGCCAGTCCCAATCAGGCTCGCATAAGAGTAGTCTGGAACAAGCTTGGCATGTCTACTGACGGCGAAAACTGTGCACTTGGCGCGCACACTGTGACGAAGTGGCAAAAGAACGAGGGCGGTAAAATGTCGACTCTCGACTTCGGTGTAATCCCGCTTCCCGTGTACATCCCGCGACTCGGTCCAAAGTACAACGTACCGGCTCAATTGATCGAAGTAAACACTGACTTGATCGATGCCAAAGTTTCGGATTTCCGTTTCATGCTACTGAAGAACATCGTCACTCATGAACTAGGACACGCGCTGGGTCTTCTCGGTCACAGCCCCGAGAGGAGCGACATGATGTTCTCAGTGACTGATGAAAACTCTCGCATCTCGCAGCGCGACATCAACACATTATCGAAACTCTACGAGAAGAAAGTCGACATTCCGCTCTAGCACCGACCTCTGCTCGAGCACTAATGGCGATACCAACCGAGATCTGATATCTGAAATCTAAAGTCGCCATAGGCTTCCGTGACTGTATTGTCAGATAGCCTTACTTCAAATTTGAGCTCCGGTTTCTCATATCTCCAGCTCTGGTAAAGAACATTCCGAGCCACACCGTCTTTAATCTCTTCGTCTGACGGCACCTTAGAGACTGGAGGTCCAAGTTTTTTGACAATTTGGGCAGCGTCCATTCCCACCCATCGACGCCAGACATCATGACATTTAAACGAATAGCTGCCCCCAACAAAGTTTAAAATCTGGCTCCAGCAAAAGCCGAGAATGAGGCAAACCAAAACAGTAGACATGGCGACTCTAGTAGTTTTCGACTTCTGCTTAAGCACTGGATACGATACCACCGTATAATCAGGACAGTCGCATCACACACTAATAATGATACGCCGGGATATTGAACTGCGCTCGCAATTGCGCATCAAGAGCCTTATTCGCCTGATCCAGTGATTCCAAATTGTTCTTGCGCGGCATCAAAGATGCTGCCACGGGATTTCCACTGCTATCTGTCGACAACGGGTTTTGCTGCACCGTGAGATAATCACCGAAGAGCTGCTTTGCATTCGTGAAATATTGATAGTAGCCGCGATGTAATTTTTCCGTTTCCGGATACAGCGGCAGGCGCTTCATATCTTCGACCGCTTGATTGTAACGAGCGACCAGATTCTGCAAAAGTTTTTGCGCCTCGACTTTATCATTGCCCGGGATAAACATCGAAATCGCTTTAGACATCAAGGCATCGGCCTTTTGCTTCTCAGTCGGATTCATCTGCGCTTTGCGTCTGATGTCATCATAATTTTGAAACCACTGAGCAATCGTCGCAGCCCTGGCTTTGTCCGGCTGTCCACCTTGACTGGCAGCGACGTTCTGTTGTGGAGGATAAAAACCACCCTGTTGCTGTTGACCACCCGGAGGACCGTAGCCGACAGGCATGTTGACTGGCATTCCAGGTGCACCTTGCCCCTGAAACTGTTGATACAGCGGAGGATACTGACCTTGTTGCGCTGACGCCGATTTTACGTCAACGGCAAGACCGAGACTGAGAGCCAAAACCAGCGGTATCGTTTGCAGTTCGAATGTTGTTTTGAGAAAGGAATTTACACAATTCATCAAGAAAGCCAATTTAACCTGTACTGGGCGTACCATATTCTAAGCGGACGACAGCCTCAATATGTTGTTCCACTAGAGAGATTTAAATACGCGTTCAACGGGAACGCTTCAACTGGATAGCAAAACGGAAACTTTCGAGGGGGAACAGGATGACAATCCTTGTCGCAGTCAAGAAGAACGGCAAAATATTTATGGGAGCTGACCGGATTACGACCTTCGGAAGTGAATACACGACCGATCTCGTCAACGCCTCAAAAATTATCAAGCTCAAGAATGCCTATCTTGCAACGAGCGGCTACACACTTCTCGACAACATCATCGAACATCTGTACGAAAACAACCACAAGATGATGGAGTCCGAATTCAAGAATCGAGCGCAAGTCTTCCAATTTTTCCTCGAAATGTACAACGAGATGAAAAAGACGTATACCTTGGTAGACACAGGAAAGGAAACTTACGCCGGCATCTATAACGTTTTTCTCCTCGTCACGCCGACCAGCATTTATGGCATCTCAAATAACTTGAGTGTGCATGAATACGATACCTACGCAGCCAAGGGCGCCGGTTCAGACTATTCGCAAGGCACTCTTTACGCGCTGTACGAATTGATCGACGATGGTCATGAGCTCTGTCGCGTCGCGCTCGAGGCGGCATGCCATTTTTCGATCTACTGCAAAGAACCAATCGACATTCTCGAAGTTAAAGCAAGCGACTTTGGACAGCGAGAAGCGGGTGGTTATAAGTCGACCGGTGGGAAGCTTCGCACACTGCCCAATCGTGTCGGTTTAGCAAATTTCTCTCTAGTCCAGAAAGTGAAACTGCTATCCAAGCTACATCCCGAAAAAACAGCAGAAAGCAACGGCAAGAAAGCGACACCACGGAAGAAACCAACCACCCGGAAGAAGCCAGCTTCAAGCACAGCGAAAAAACCGAAGAAGTCAAAGTAGACTCGATTCACAACTGATAATTTTCTTTCAGGAAATTAGTCCCTCAACCACCGTATATGTGCGCGAGCGGGGAAGAATATTATTAGTCGAACCTCTCTTGAGGACTTTCTGTTGGACCCAAGTCAATCCGAAATCGCGACTGAGGAACACGAAGACGCGAAGTCCAGGGCGCTAAAATCCGTTTGTAGCAATTGTAAGCGCCCACTGGTTGACGGTCCTTCCGGTACTATCAGCATGTGGATATTCGATGGCATCTACTGCTCATGCTCCCCGGAACAACGCAATGCGCAGGTTTTATACTTCGGTCCGCACAGCGACTCCGCTGAGGCTGAGGCGAAAGCGCTGGCTTCGTTGATTGCCAGTTCAAATGCAGCTGCAACAGCGACTCGGCGAATTAACGATGAAGATTCCTCTTCGATCATCTTCACCAAAGACTTTAGAACGCTTGATACTGTCACTCGGTCCGAAGATTCGGACGCTTCAGACTTTATTGAAGCAGACTCGTCCTTGGAACCGGAGTTGTCCGGAGCCTCGGCGGCAGAACAATTAACACCTGTTAGCAAAGCTCGATCGCGTAAATTACAGTGGCAAGAACCGCAACTTCTAGTTATTGACGCCTCACCTGATTCAGATTCACCTCGATTGCTGGTCAGCGAAGCGCCTGACGCCAAGCCGATTCCCACACGGGTTACCGGGAGCCGGGATTCACAAACGAGTCCGGAAGCGCGGATCACCCCGGAAGACAAAACAGGCAGCATCACTAGAGAAATTCTACCGGCTGGTGAAATGGCTCAGACGGCGCCGGAAAGTCTTGTCGGAAAGCTGATTGGCGACAACTATCTAGTGATTGAATTCATTGGCAAAGGTTTCAATGGAAACGTTTTCAAAGTCAACCGCGAAGGTATTCCTGGAATCTTCGTACTCAAAATTCTGCAACCCAACGATCGATTTACCACTCGTCAAAATACACGTTTCCTTGCACAGGCTAAGTTGGTCAAAGAATTAGACCACCACAGCGTTTTATCAGTGTACGATGCTGGCGTGACCGACGACCTGTGTCCGTTCATAATCACTGACTATTTTGGCAGCGAACGTCTGAGCGACACCCTGGATCAAGATGGTCCTCTGGACGAGAAGACAGCGCTCGACGTCTTTATTCAGATAGCGGAAGCACTGATTCATGCTCATTACATGGGCGTCACGCATCGAGACATCAAACCCAGCAACGTGCGAGTCAAAGAAGAGGATGACGGTTCGAAAACGGTCAAGCTGGCAGATTGCGGTGTCGGAAAAATGTATCCCGACCCCAATCGCGAAACTCGCTACTTCACTGAAAACGGCATGGAGTATGGCGATGCGCGGTACATGAGCCCCGAACAATACAGCGGTGCCACAGCAGACCACCGCGCTGATATCTACTCGTTTGGTTGTCTAATGTATGAAGTTCTGACCGGTCGCCCACCGTTTATCGCAGACAAGGTGTCCATGCTGATCTACAAGCATGTAAAAAAACCTCCCCGATCGATCGAGGAGCGTTTTCCAGAATTGCAGATTTCGCAAGACTTAGACAGATTGATTATACGCTGTCTTCAAAAACTTCCGGATAACCGCTATCAATCAGTCTCTGACCTACGAGACGATTTAATCACGATTAAAGCTGGCAAACGCGTCCGCCGAGTATTTAAAACACATCTAAATCTGAAACCGGTTACCAGAAAAACCGCAGCCAGTCGTATCAAAGCGCCACCAGAACTGGTGGCAGTCATCATGGCGTCATGGCTGGCATTTTGGGTTGGTTACTCGGCATCGGCAAGGGTAGCGATTAGAATCGTGCTGACTAGCGCGATAATGGCAATGACTCTGCTTGGCGCGTTTAAATGGGCGAGTCATGAACTTGAGATAACGAATTCGGCATCAAGAGTGAATTGGAATCTACAAAAGACTTCGCCGGGTCATTATGGCGACCTCAACAGCTATCAACCGGTTTTCCTCAAAGAGCAAACAATACAATTGATTCGTCCATCGTCGCCTGCGATCGACATCTACGGCGCTCCAACCACGACGAGCGCGCAACCATACTCTAGATTCGAGAGACCGATGGCGGCGCAAACATCGCCTATATATCGATACGACAAACCGCTCGAGAAGATCTCTGATCCCCAACCGCAAAAAAGATTCGAGAAAACCTCTGAATAATCGACCTGAGAACCGCATGCGCGTCTTGAACGAAGTCGGACCAAAGTCGGTCTGACCAAACGATCAAAATTTCCGAACAAAATCGACATTGATTCTTCTTATGCTATGTGATTTGTAATGTCCACGAAGGTGGATTCGCTCTGGAGGAAATCCCATGCGGAAAGGCATAAGAAAGTTAGCTTTAGTAGCCGGCGCAGCGGCCATGGCAATCACCGCCACACCATCGTTTGCGGCAACAGCGCAGGACGAAGAAAGAACTCTTGAATTAAACCGCGCAGAGAATGTGTCCAAAGATGCCGCCCCCGGAACAGGAGAGACGGTGGCACAACCAGCCACAGCAAAACAGAGTGTCACAAAAACGGAAGTCCAGAAGGAAGCAGTCAAAAACGGTAGACCGCGATTGGCTCTCACACTGGCCGGAGGCGGCTCCCGCGGAGCGGCCCACATCGGCGTTCTCAAAGTGCTCGACCGGGAAGGTATCAAACCCGATTTCATTTCCGGAAACAGCATCGGTGCGATAATCGGCGCCCTGTATGCGGCCGGAGTGCCTATCGACGAAATTGAACGACTGGCACTCAACGGTAAACTGAAAAAAGCCTTTTTTCCAATTCCAAAAAATATTCAATCTGTTCTATACACCGGTCCTTATTACCTGCAGAGAGCACTATTACTCAAGCCTAAAATCGGCTTATACAGCGGAAGATCGATATCAAAATTCATCGACAAGAATTTGCCGGAAGGCATTGAAAACTTCGAAGATTTGAAAATTCCAATGGCGGTTACAGCGATCAACCTGGTCGACACTAAACCGGTTTGGCTCAGCAAGGGGAAAATTTCTACAGCTGTCCGTGCTAGTGCGACCGTGCCACTGATGTACCGCCCCATCGGTCCGAAAAACGGGCCGCAGCTCGTAGATGGCGGGCTTCGTGCAAACCTCCCGACCGAAATTCCTGCCGCCATCGGTGCACCGCTGGTAGTGGCTGTCAAATTGCATTCTTACCTGGAAGCAATTCCTCGCAAAGAGTTTGACACGACCACAGATCTTGCTGACCGCGTCACCAGCATATTCATGGCTGAAGTAGAGGATAAAGGTGTTAGCGGGGCTGACATTTTGATAGAACCGGAAGTTCAATACATGACCATGCACTCGTTCGACAAAGAGTCAATGGCGAAAGGCATTGCGGCCGGTGAATTAGCGGCGAAAAAACAAGTGGACGAAATCAAAAGACGGCTAGCGGCCACGGGTGTCGCCCATTCTGTGAAGAGTGAAGGTAATCTTTAGAGCGCTGCTGTCCTGGTTCGAACCAGAGACTCTTGCTTAAACTGTCCGAGCGCTCGTAACGCTTTCAAAGTCCTTCGCAAACCCGGGATAAGACACTCCCATACAATCGGGATCGTCGATATCCAGCGGTTCCTCAAATATTCGCGAGGCGACGATCGCGGTCATTGCCAATCGATGATCGAGGAAAGTTTTCCACGGACTGCCACCAGGGATGGTTTTCTGTCCATGGACGACAAAACCGTCCGGTCGCTCGTCAACCTGCACGCCGGCCGCTTTGAGATTGTTGCACAGAGCGCTTATCCGATCGCTTTCTTTGTGCCTCAACTCTTCGGCACCGGAAACAATAAAGTCGCCATCGCAAACTGCGCCAGCCAGAGCCAATACCGGAATCTCATCAATACCGGTTGCGATGTGCTCTTCAGGCACAGCGATCCCTTTCAATCGACCGTTGTATCGAACTCGAACATCTGCCACTGGTTCACCGCAAAGTTCCTTTTCGTTGAGCACTTCGATGTGCGCGCCCATGTCACGAAGCACGTCGAGAATCAGAGTACGCCCAGGATTGATACCGACAGAAACTAAGGTCAGGTCCGAATCCGGAATACAGGCGGCTGCCACCATAAAAAATGCGCCCGATGAAATGTCCGAAGGTACAGTCAACTGATAGGGCTCTACTGGCTTGACTAGCCGCTCTACGGTAAGCGTTTTCTCGTTGCTGGTGAACGGAACACCGATGTAATCGAACATACGTTTGGTATGATCGCGCACCGTCTGCGGTGCCGTAACCGACGTCACCCCCTCA